>WRCJ01000001.1 GCA_009784085.1 Oscillospiraceae bacterium
CCGGTGGCCATGCATCCACGAAACACTGGTGGCGTTTACCGTAAAATAGAGCGGCGTCATGTCTGAGTTGACCAACCGGATGGCCGCTTGCGCAAAGCCCTTTTGCAGGGCCTCCCGAATGAGTTTCTCCCTCGCTTCCATGGTCACTGTCCCGTCTGGCTGATGCTCGGGCTGGAACAGATAGTATTCCTCGTCAAACTCCTCTTTTGACAACCCTTCCGGAATGCCAAATACCCGGGCTACCTCGCTATTGTACGCAACAATATCGCCGTTTTCATCCCATATCATGCAGGGCAGCATGGTTGAATACAGCAAGTCGTTCAAGCGTTGTTCCGCTTCTTCCAGCCGCAAATCCGTGATATCCTGCGCGAAGACAAATATGCCTTCATCCCCATCTCTGGCCCCATCTCTGTCCCTGGCCCCATCTCTGTCGAGCGCGATTCGTCTATAGGTAATCCGATAGATGCGGCTTTCCCCGGACGGCCATATGATAACATCATCCTCGAAGAAATCGTTTTCTCCGGACATGACGCGCGAAATCCTGCGGGACGCTTTCCTGAAAAAATCAGAGTTTTCAAACAATTTGCATGCATCGAGAACCGACATGCCAATAAACCCGCCGTTATCCCCATGATCCCCATTGTCCCCGTTGCCCCCATTGCCCCTATTGTCCGGAACGCCCGCCAGGGTTAAGAGGCTGTCGCTATAGTAGAGGATTTTCGTGTCGGGATCCAGCAGCAGGGAATAGCTGAACGCACTGTCCATCAGGGCCTTGAAATAATGGTTGATCTTTCCAGGTTCTTGTGCGCCGGTTTTTTGCACGCCTGTTTCTTGTGCGCCTGTTTCTTGTGCGCCTGTTTCTTGTACCTGCCCCCCTGTGGGTTCATCCACAGTGCGCGAACGATTGGTCATTTCATCAGGCACTCACATCCCCCTTTTCTCGTTCACGTTCCGATGTGCCAGCATACCACTGTGCCAGCATACCTCCGATATATCGTATATCGTGAAAATCTTGTCGTTTGTTAAGGTTGGATCTGCCCTCGGCGGGGGCGCCCCTACTGCATGTGTATTGTCGGGTCAACAACATCGGGTCAACTTGTATCTTGCGGTATGGGCGTAAATGTGGTATCATGCAAGTATAGAGGGGGCTTTGCTTTGACGGAACTAAAACAGCTTGAAGCATTGGCGGTGCCTGTCGTGAAACAAGCCATCGGAGCATACCGCGAAGTAATGATATCCCCCGAATTTCGTGAATTGGAACGTCTGCGGGCTGACGCTCTCCATAATGAAGCGGCGGCTCTACGTAATGCGCGGAGCGAAGGTAGGGCTGAAGGAATGTTTAGTGTGGCTCGTAATCTTTTAGAAATGAATATGCCACTTGACCAAATTACCACGGCCACCGGGCTGACCCACGCCGAAGTGGAAGCCTTACGGGACGCCAACTGAATTAGCGTCCCGCCCCCTTTTTTGTAAGTTTATATCCTGCGTCCGTGAGGGTGCCCGTTTCGGCGTTATATCCGAAATGATTCGTGATATGGCAACAAAGGATTCCTTGGCACGGTGTAGCAGAGAGCAATTGGCACTTATTATTTTTGGAGAAAACGATATGAACGAAAAAACAAGGAAAAGAGTAATGGACTATTTTTGTGGCTTCAACGGCAATCCTATTGAACAGTGTGCGAGATTAGCATATGGTGATCTTCGTCGTACGCTGCGAGGCATCGGAGATCTACCGGATAAAGAATCTTATGTCAGCAGCATATGCAAAATTATTTCAGACCGCATAGATAGCAACGAACCGATATATGACTTTAACAAATGGCATGATGGTGTCTGCAACGAAATAATAACAGCGTCAGAAAACTTCCCGCAATTTAAGGATAAAGTTACAATGTCGTCCTACAACAAGCACTTTCATTATGGTCAAGCCCAAAAATGGCTTAATGTCGCATTCAAAAATATGGTGATTTTTGAACTTCATGATAAATATCCGAAGCTTGAGCGAACTAAAAAACACCTGCACATTCCCGTTGACCAGTATATAATCAACGGGGTAGCCAAAGAGTTCGGTGAAAAAAGGCCGAAAAATGCACCTTATGCATGGAGCAGATGGAATCGTGAACAGTATATTGGATATCAGAAGGCCTTGAAAAACAGAATTCCATCCGATAAGCCTCCGATTGAGTGGGAAATAGAGAATTGGCCGAGATTTAAGAAAGAGTTGTCATTATGAATCTGTCGTAAAAGTGCTGTTTATTATGAGGTGCGGAAACTCCCAAAAGACATTGATACTGAAAACGAATTGGAGCTTATGCTGTCGCTGTTCCGGGCAAAAACGGAAGAAGAACTAAAACAGCTTGAAGCATTGGAGGTGCCTGTCGTGAAACAAGCAATCGGAGCATACCGCGAAGTAATGATATCCCCAGAATTTCGCGAGTTAGAACGTCTGCGGGCTGACGCTCTCCATAATGAAGCGTCGGCATTGCGTAACGCTGAACAGAAAGGCAGGGCCGAAGGACTGCTTAATGTGGCTCGTAATCTTTTAGAAATGAATATGCCACTTGACCAAATTACCACGGCCACCGGGCTAACCCGCGCCGAAGTGGAAGCCTTACGGAACGCTAACTAAGTTAGCGTCCCGCCCCCTTTATGTCTTCGCATAGGGGATAAGCAAGCGGAAGGAGATGCTTTCGTGACAGGCACACTTGTCAATATGGCCTCAATACTGGTGGGAGGCGGGCTCGGCCTATTGTTCCGGGGGAAAATCCCCCCCAAGATGTCGGAGGGGATTACCAAAGCCCTCGGCCTTTGTGTATGCGTCATCGGTGTCTCAGGCGCCCTGCAGGGCGACACGATGCTACTGGTGTCCTCCCTGGCCCTCGGCGCGTTGACCGGCGAACTCCTGCACATTGACGCGGGGCTAAATCGCTTCGGCGACTGGCTACAGAAAAAATTTAGCCGCAGCGATAAAAAATCCACCTTCTCCGAAGGTTTTGTCACGACGACGCTATTGTTCTGCGTGGGCGCTATGGCCATTGTCGGTTCCATCGACAGCGGGCTCAGGGGCGATCGCAGTATCATTTTCACAAAATCCATCCTGGATGGCTTCAGCGCCATGTTGTTTGCCTCAACGCTGGGCTATGGCGTGTTGTTCTCGGCGGTCACTGTCCTTGTCTATCAGGGAAGCATAGAAATCTTCGCGGGCGCCTTGCAGAATATCCTGACACCCGCGCTGGTCACGCAGATTTCCGCGGCAGGGAGCGTGATGATATTGGGGATCGGGCTGATCATGACGGTAAACATCCGGTTGAAGGTGGCCAACTTGCTGCCCGGGCTGTTGTTTGCGGTGGCTTATTATTACCTGTTCTTGCAATAAATGCAGTAAAAACAGAGGTAAAATTTTGTTGCCCTCCATAGGCAACTGTGCTATAATGGAGACGTAGCATGGCAGGTGTGTTGCAGTTAGACAACGCACAGCAAGTAGTAATTTTGTAGTACGGTAGTACGGAAAGGAGCACCCTCGTGCAAAAAATCAAATTTTATGGCGACCCTGTCCCCCTGGAGATGCATAAAGTCCGCATCGTCCAAAAGCTCAACCTGATCCCCATCGAAGAGCGCGTCAAGGCCGTGACCGACGCCGGCAACAATACCTTCCTCCTGCAAAACAAGGATGTCTTTATCGACATGCTCACCGACAGCGGCGTGAACGCCATGAGCGACCGTCAGCTCAGCGCCATGATGGTCGCCGACGACTCATACGCCGGCAGCGCCACCCACACGAAACTGGAAAGCAAGATTCAGGAGTATTTCGGCAAGACGTATTTCCTCCCCGCCCATCAGGGGCGCGCCTGCGAGCACCTGCTGGCCAAAGTGTTCGTCAAGCCGGGCGACATCATGATAACCAATTACCATTTCACCACCACCAAAGCGCATGTCCTGCTGGCAGGCGGCACGGTGAAGGAGCTGTACTATCCCGACGCTTTGGATCCCGAGAGCGACAACCCCTTCAAGGGGAACATGCCGCCCGATCGGCTCAGGGAGGCTATCGCGGAGTACGGCCGTGATCGCATTGCCTTTGTGCGCATGGAATCCGGCACCAATCTCATCGGCGGCCAGCCATTTTCCTTGGGCAACCTGAAAGAGATATACCAAATCTGCCAGGAGCATGGCCTTCCGCTGGTGCAGGACATGAGCCTGTTGGCTGACAACCTGTATTTTATCAAAGAGCGCGAGCCCGCATACAAGGACGCCGAGATTTGCGACATCGCGAGGGAGCTGTCCGACAACACCGACATCATCTATTTCTCGGCCCGCAAACTGGGCCATGCCCGGGGCGGCGGCCTTTGCACAAGCGACCGCGATTACTATTTGAAGCTTCGCGACTTGGTTCCCATCTATGAGGGCTTCCTGACCTACGGCGGCATGAGCGTGCGCGAAATCGAGGCGATCGCCGTTGGCCTTGAAGAGACCATGGACTATGAGATGATCAACCAAGGGCCGGAGTTTATCGCCTTCATGGTCGGCGAGTTGAACAAACGGGGCGTGCCCGTGGTGAATCCGGCGGGCGGCTTGGGTTGCCACCTGGATGCCATGCGCTTTGTCGATCATGTCCCGCAGTCTGAGTATCCTGCGGGCGCGCTGGGTTCTGCTTTGATGATTGCCGGCAGTATCCGGGGCATGGAACGCGGCACCCTTTCGGAGGAACGCAATCCCGATGGATCCGAGCATTACTCCAACATGGAGCTCTTGCGTTTGGCGTTGCCCCGCAGGGTCTTCACCCTCTCGCAGATCAAGTATGCCATCGACCGGGTCACTTGGCTCTACGAGAATCGCCACTTGGTCGGCGGCCTGAAGTTCCTGGAGGAGCCAAAAATGCTGCGCTTCTTCGTCGGCCGGCTGGCGCCGGTGTCCGACTGGCAGGAAAAACTGGTGGCTAAGTTCAAAGAGGACTTTGGGGACAGCCTGTAAGCCTATAAGCGTTAATGGGCAAAGGACGAAGCGATTCAAGGATGCCTCAATAATGTAAACAAGCGCGAAAGTATGGGCGCTGACCCATGCTTTCGCGCTTAAGTTTTATATAAATGATAAATGTTAAAGGGGAAAGAGAGGGTAGGGAATGGCTGTCTATCTAAAACCCACGGAAACCGTGCTGCAAGAACTTGACACAAACAAGGCCGGATTGACGCGGGAGGAAGCGGCCCGGCGGCTCGTAGAAAACGGCGGCAACGAGCTGGCAAAGGCCAAGAAGAAGGGCATCCCCCGCCGCTTTTTGGAGCAACTCATCAACCCGATGGTGCTGGTGCTGATTGCCGCCGCCGCAGTTTCTGTCGTCTTGGCTGCGCTGGAGGGCGGGAACCTGCATGAATATGCGGAAGCGGGCATTATCCTTGTGGTTGTCTTGCTCAATAGCATACTCGGCGTTTTTCAGGAGAACAAGGCGGAAAAAGCCATTGAAGCCTTACAGGAAATGAGCGCCGCCACCGCCAAAGTCCGGCGCGGCGGCGACGTAGCGCGGATTCCGGCTAGGGAGCTTGTCGTGGGCGACATTGTCCTGTTGGAGGCCGGCGACGCTGTCCCCGCCGATATACGCCTGTTGCAATGCGCCAGCCTCCAAATTGAGGAAGCCGCCCTGACGGGCGAGTCAGTCCCCGTGGGGAAAATAACCTCCGCCTTGCGCGGCGACGATTCCGGCGCCGCTTCCGACGGTGATTCCGGCGGTGATTCTGGCGGCGTGACCTTGGGCGATCGCCGGAATATGGCGTATATGGGTTCGGACGTAACCTATGGGCGGGGCGAGGGCGTCGTCGCCGCCGTGGGCATGGATACCGAGATGGGCAAAATCGCGGGGATTATCCAGAGCACCGCGGAGGGGGAAACGCCCTTGCAAAGGCGCCTTTCCCAGTTAAGCAAGATACTCAGCATCCTGGTGCTCGGCATATGCGCGGTGATTTTCGTGGTCCAGCTCATCCGCGCGGGAGAAATCAGCACCGATGTTATCATGCCCAGCTTTATGCTGGCGGTGTCCCTGGCGGTCGCCGCTATCCCGGAGGGGCTTGCGGCTGTCATCACCATCGTGCTTTCCATCGGCGTGACCAACATGGCGAAACGCAACGCCATCATCCGCCGCCTGCCTGCGGTAGAAACCCTTGGATGTACGCAGATTATCTGTTCTGACAAGACGGGTACGCTGACGCAGAACAAGATGACGGTCGTGGAGAGTTATGGCGACGAGAAGCTGGTTGCAAAGGCGATGGCCCTGTGTTGCGATTCCCAGCTTTCCCAAGATGGCGAGATCATGGGCGACCCTACCGAAAACGCGCTCGTGGCGCATGCGCTTGCAAATGGGCTCGATAAAAACGCGCTCGCGGATCAATTCCCCCGCGTCGCCGAGGCGCCCTTTGACAGCGCCCGCAAACTGATGTCCACCATCCATAAAACGCCCAGGGGGTTCGTCCAATTTACCAAAGGCGCGCCCGAAGAGGTGTTGCGGGTTTGTTCCCATGCGCTTGTGGAGGGGAACACCGGGGACACCGGGGGCGCCGCGCCGGTACCCATGGTGCCCATGGCGCCCATGGTACCCATGTCGATAGGTATCTTGGAGAAAATAGACGCGCAAAACATGGATTACGCGAACCGGGCGTTGCGCGTGCTTGCTTGCGCCTATAAAGAGTACGACACGCTTCCCGTAAGCTGCGGCCCGGCGGATATCGAAAGCGGCATGACCTTTGTCGGATTGACGGCTATGATCGACCCTGTTCGCCCGGAGGCCAAAGCGGCGGTGGATTCCTGCAACAGCTCCGGCATCAAGGTGGTGATGATCACCGGCGACCATAAGGACACGGCTATCGCCATCGCGAGGGATCTTGGGATTATCACAAGCATGGATCAAGCCATCACGGGGCGCGAGCTGGAGAAGCTGTCCGATGACGAATTCGAAGACCGGATTGAGAATATCTTTGTCTATGCGCGCGTTCAGCCGGATCATAAGGTGCGTATTGTCAATATGTGGAAACACAAAGGATATATCACCGCCATGACCGGCGACGGCGTAAACGACGCGCCGGCTATCAAATCCGGCGATATCGGCGTGGGGATGGGCATCACCGGCACGGACGTAACGAAGAATGTCGCCGACATGGTGCTGTCGGACGATAATTTCGCCACGATCGTCGCTGCGGTGGAGGAAGGCCGCAGGATCTACGAAAATATCAAAAAGACCATCCAGTTTTTATTGTCTTCCAATGCAAGCGAGGTCTTATCGATTTTTATTGCCATATTGATGGGCTTTGAACTGTTTTTGCCGATCCATCTGCTGTATATCAACTTGATTACCGATAGCATCCCCGCTATCGCCCTCGGCATGGACCCCGCTGAATCCGGTATCATGGAGCAACCGCCAAGGGGGCGGAAGGAAGGGATTTTCTCGGACGGCCTTGGTTTCGATACCCTATATCAAGGGGTTCTCATCACGATACTGACCCTGGCCGCCTATTTTATTGTGGATATTTGGGAAGGCCATACCGCTGCGATGACGGCGGCTTTCTACACGATGTCCATGAGTGAAGTCTTCCACGCAGTCAATTTGCGCTCTAGGAAGCAAAATATTTTTACCCTGAAAACAACCAACAAGCTCATGTGGGGCGCGATAGGGCTTTCGCTTGTCTTGACGCTTACGGTGATCTATGTGCCTGCTCTTGCCGATGTCTTCTCCTTGCAGGCGTTGACCCTCGCGGATTTGGCTCTCACGACGGGGCTTTCGCTTACGATAATCCCGATGGTCGAGGCGGTCAAGGCCATCTTGCGGTGGGTGCGCAGGCTTCGATAGACATAGCAACATGGCAACATGGCAACATGGCATGGCTCGATAATACATTTTATTGCGGTTATCGCGTCGCCCAATACTCATTTGGGGTTGGTATATCATGCAAATCGATGATGCACTCATCGCCTATCTGGAGGACTTGAGCTACCTCTCGCTTACGGATGGGGAAAAACTGCGATTGCGCGGGGATTTGGAGAAAATCCTCACAAGCATGGCGCGGCTTGGGGCTGTGCCCACCGACGGCGTGCCGGAGCGGAGCCATCCCTTCGATCATGTCAACGCCTTTCGGGAGGATGGGGCGAAGGCCTCCTGCGACCGTCAGTTGATACTCCGAAACGCGCCGGGTGGCAACAGCGGCAACAACGGCAACAGCGAATTCTTCGTCGCCCCACAAACGGTGGACTATGATGAGGGCGCCGAGGCCGGCGCAGGGGGCGGCATCGGGGGCCCCGCCGAGGTCGGCACCGAGCCCCCCGCACCGCCGGAGGTGGAATAATGGCCATGGCTAAGGCCACGCAACGGGACGCGGATACAGATGCGCTTTCACTGTCGGCTGCTATCGCTTCCGGGCAGGCTCGGGTGGCCGATGTGGTGGGTGCGGCACTGGATGCTATTGCGCAAAAGGACAAACAATATAACGCCTTCCTTTCGGTGGGCAACGAGGCGGCGATGGCTCGCGCACGCGAGGTACAGGCATCAATCGACGCCGGCCGGGCACCATCGCCCCTGGCCGGCGTACCCATCGCGATAAAAGACAATATCTCCACGGCGGGCGCACAGACTACCTGCGCCTCCAAGATGTTGGGCGGGTACACGCCCGTGTTCAACGCCACGGTGGTGGACAAGCTGGAAAAAGCCGGCCTGGTCGTGGTGGGGAAGCTCAACATGGACGAGTTCGCCATGGGCGGATCCAGCGAGACCGGCGTAAACGGCCCGGTACGCAACCCTTGGGATGTATCGCGGGTCGCCGGCGGATCCTCAGGGGGCAGCGCGGCGGCCGTGGCGGCGGGGGAAGTCCCGCTGGCCCTCGGGGCGGACACGGGCGGCAGCATCCGGCAACCCTGCGCGTTTTGCGGCGTCGTCGGCATCAAGCCCACGTACGGCGCGGTGTCCCGCTATGGCCTCATTGCCTACGCCTCCTCGTTGGATCAGATCGGGCCCATCGCCCAGAATATCGACGATTGCGCCGCGCTGCTGTCCATTATCTCGGGGCCGGACAAGCGAGATAGCACCTGTATCATTGACAAGCCCTTCCCCTTTACAGAGATCCATCCGGAACACCTGGACGGCGTCCGCATTGGTAGGCCCCGCAACTACTTCGGCGGCGCCTTGGAGGCAGGCACCAGGCGCGCCGTCTTGTCCGCCTCCGAGGTTTTTCGGGCGGCGGGCGCCGATGTCAGCGACTTTGAGATGCCCATGATGGACGATATGGTCAGCGCATATTACATCATCGCCTGCGCCGAGGCTTCGTCCAACCTTTCCCGATATGACGGGCTAAAATACGGCTACCGGAGCGACAATGCCACAACCCTGTCGGAGGTCTACCGGCTCACCCGCAGCGAAGGCTTCGGGATGGAGGTCAAGCGGCGGATCATGCTGGGTTCTTTTGTATTGTCCTCCGGTTATTACGACGCCTACTACAAAAAGGCGCTACAAGTCCGCGCCCTGCTGAAAAACGTTTACAACGACCTGTTTTCGCGCTTCGACATGATCCTCTCCCCCGTGGCGCCCACGACCGCCTACCGGATTGGGGAAAACGTGGACGACCCCATGACGATGTACATGGGGGACATCTATACCGTGCCGGTCAACCTGGCCGGCTTGCCCGCCGTGTCGCTTCCCTGCGGATTTGACGACAAGGGTCTACCGGTGGGCTTTCAGCTGATCGGGAACGCATTTTCGGAACCGGCGTTGATAGGCGCGGCGAGGGTGTACCAAGATTTGTCAAGGGGGTGGGTTGGCCCATGAAATGGGAGACAATCGTCGGCTTGGAGGTACACGTCGAGCTGTCGACGAAATCGAAGATTTTCTGTGCCTGCACCACGGCTTTCGGCGGCGCCCCGAACACGCATGTTTGCCCGGTCTGCGCGGGCATGCCAGGCGCCCTGCCCACGCTCAACCGTTCCGTGGTGGCGTGCGCCCTGCGGGTGGGGGTGACGCTGGGTTGCGCCATTACGCGATACAGCAAATTCGATCGAAAAAACTATTTCTATCCCGATCTGCCCAAGGCGTACCAAATCTCGCAACTGTACGCGCCCATTTGCCGGGACGGACACTTGGACATCGTGGCGGCGGGCCGCAAAAAGACCATCGGGATTCGCGAAATACACATGGAGGAGGACGCGGGCAAGCTCATCCACGATCCAGGGTCCGGCAACACCTTCATGGACTACAACCGCTGTGGCGTGCCGTTGCTGGAGATCGTCACAACGCCGGACTTTCGCGATGCCGACGAGGTTTTGGCCTTCCTCGACCTACTGCGCGAAACCCTATTGTACCTCGATGTGAGCGACGGTAAGATGCAGGAGGGTTCCCTGCGCGCCGACGTCAACCTATCGGTGCGCCCCGAAGGCGGCGCACTGGGGATCCGCACCGAGATGAAAAACCTAAACTCCTTCAAAGCCATAGCCCGCGCCATTGCGTTTGAATCGGCGCGTCAGATCAAGGTGTTGAAACTGGGGGGGGTAGTAACGCAGGAGACCCGCCGTTGGGACGACGATGCCGGCGTTTCCCTGGGGATGCGATCCAAGGAGGACGCGCAGGATTACCGTTATTTCCCCGAACCCGATCTCCTGCCCATCGTCATTGACGATCCATGGCTTCGGGAAATCAAAGACGGCATCCCCGAGCTGGCTCAGCAAAAACGCCGCCGCTATATCGACGAACTGGGGCTCTCCGAACCCCACGCGGCGGCGATCACCGCCCACAAAAATATCGCCGGCTTGTTCGAATCGGTGTCGAAAAAGAGCGGCCAACCGCTTGAGGCGGCCAATTTGATCACCGGCGCCATCATGCACATGTTGAACCAGAGCGGCACGTTGCCCGAAAACCTGCTCATCGACGCCGACAAGCTCTCGTTCTTGATCCTTCTGGTGGCCGAGGGGAAAATCAACCGAAGCGCATACAAGGAGGCGGTGGAAGCCGTCTTCCTGCATAACGTCGACCCGGAAGCCTACGTCACGGAGAGGGGCCTCCTGATGATCTCCGACGGGCATTTGATTGCCGAAACCGTCCGTGATGTCCTTGCCCAAAACCAAAGCGCCGCAGCGGACTATCACGCCGGGCGCACGAAGGCATTCGGGTTCCTCATGGGCCAGGCGATGCGGCGCGGCGGCCGGTCATGCGACCCTGACACGGTAAAAAAAGCGTTGACAGAAGCCCTGCAACGCTGGGTGCCTATAGGGTAGGCGCGGCATCCCTGACGCGCCGGGTTGGTCGGCGGGGGTTGGAATGATGTGGATCCTGCGACTACGCGCAGGATGACGGGGGTGGGTGGATCGCCGTAGGGCGCGGCATCCCTGACGCGCCGCAGTATACGCCATTCGTAGCCGCGGCATCCCTGACGCGCCGGGTTGGTCGGCGGGGGTTGGAATGACGTGGATCCTGCGTTCTGCGACTTCGCGCAGAATGTCGATAGAAAGTGAAGTAGGAGCGCAGGATGACGGGGGTGGGTGGATCGCCGTAGGGCGCGGCATCCCTGACGCGCCGTAGCATCCCTGACGCGCCGTTGTCAATCTGTGGTGCAATAATTTGTAAAATATCACAAAAAGGAGAAAAGGAAAAAGTTTTTTTTGGTTATGGTTAAGCGTCTCGCCGGTACATTCGATAGTATTAACGAAGGCTTCCGCAAGATCAACCAGAGGGGAGACGCCGCTATGTATATCCCGCCGGTCAAGCCGCTGCGCACAGCCGACCCGGTGTCGAGGGCGCGGACCGCCTACACAAACACGAGCTACCCCAAGGCACCTATCCGGACGTCGCCGACGCGCGACAAATTCAGCTTGTCCGACGAGGCGCGCCTACGGGAAGAGTACAGCCTGCGTTTGTCGCAGGAAGGCTTCCGCAAGCGCAAAAGAAAGGGCGCCTCGCTGCCCTCGCTGCCCACACTGCCCGACATGGCACGTCTATACGAGACGCTCTACAATGAAATCTGTCAGACCTTCCGCCAGCGCGCGGGGGATATGATCGCCCACGCGCAGACGCTGGATTACGCCTGGCGGGACACGCTGGAAAACCTCGCGCATGTTGTGGCGGAACGGCTGGCCCACCGCGAAGGGGATCCCCGCGCCGCCAACATCCCGATGCTGACGGACATCATCGGGGAGGCCCACCGGAAATTCGCCGACATCTTCTGCGCGGCGCTTCCCACGTCGGGCGCCAACCATGCCATTTCGGTTGCCCTCCGCGAGGCTATCAAGGTGTTGACGCTGGTGCAGAACTACGATTTGTCCCTGTCGGACACCATGGCTTTGTTGTACTACCGACGCGGCCTGGAAAAGCAGCGTTGATGATCGCCATTTGCACATGATCCTCCCAAACGCCGTTGATGTTGAGATAGGCGCGCGCCAGCCCCTCGCGGGAAAAGCCCAGCTTTTCCACGACGCGCAGCGAGGGTTTGTTGCGGGGCATGATGTTGGCTTCCAGGCGATGTAGGCCGAGTGTCCGGAAGGCAAACGCCACCAGGCGCGCCAGTGCCTCGGTGACATAGCCCGAGTTTACGTGATCCTTGTCCGCGCGGTAGGACACGGCGGCGCCCTGGAAGGAACCCCGCACCACGTTGACCAGCGCCACCGATCCAATGACTGCGGCGGGCGGGGCCTTGGGGATCATCCAAAACCGGTAGCCGCTGCCGACGGCCATGTCCCGCTCCTCCTGCCGCAACAGGCGACGCTGTCCCTGCACGGTAAAGAAGGATTTCTCCCTAATCGGTTCAAAAGGACGTAAAAATTCCCGATTGCGCACGAAATACGCGGCGACCGCCGGCGCTAGCCGAGGACTGGAGGGGAAGAGTAAAAGCCTCTCGGTTTTCATGATGTCCGCCATTTGTGATTTCTCCCTGTTGTCGCTATGTCGCTACGTCGCTATATCACTGTTGTACCTGTGTCGCTGTGAGGGATTTACTCGTCAATCGGGTGAATGACCAGTCCGGTGGTCAGCTTGGGGTAAAAATACGTGGCCTTTTGCGGCATGCGCTCCCCGTGCCCGGCCACGCGGCCTATCATGGGGACCGGCGTGGGCGGCAGCAGGAACGCGCACTGGAATTCGCCGGATCGCACCTTGTCGCAGGCTTCGGCGAAATCACGCGTATAGATGAGGTGGTCCTGGGCGGCCAGCTTTTTTTTGTCGATGCCCAGATGCGGCTCCAAGATGCATGTATGCAACATGGTAACCTCCAGGGCGCAATAGGCTTCGCTCTTCCCGGGCAGGCGCCGCCGGACGTCGCCGGAATCCTTGAGCGTGAACAGCGTCACCCTGTCACCGCCGGCGTAAAAGCCCACGGTATGCGGGGTTTCCGCCAGCCTCGCGGACACGGCGACGGCATCCGCCGGGCAGGTTGTTTGCCAAAACCCCTCCGCCAACGACGCCGCCAGCGCATCCGCGGAAAAGCCGGGCAGGCCGCGTACCAAACGGTGCGTGGGCCACACCACCAAATCGGGGTGGCGCATGTCCGCCAAAAACATGAGCACGGTCCCCAGCGGGCTGTCGGGAGGCAGATCCGCGTTTTTTTGTTTTTGATCCGCAAAGAAGGCGAGTGCCGTTTCGTAGCGATGGTGCCCGTCGGCGATGATGATGCGCGTGTCCGCCAGCGCACGGGTCAACGCCGATAGGGCGCCGGGCTCTGAAACCACCCACAGGCTGTGCGTCACCCCGTCGCCGTCGGTAAACGATGTGTCCGGATCGGCGGCCATAGCGGATAGGAGCGTATCGTTCGGGAATCCCTCGGGATCCTCGTACAGCCCGTAGATAGGGCTGATGTTGCAAAAGGTCTCGCTCATCAACGCGTATCTGTCGGACTTATCCTTCGACAAGGTCTCCTCATGGGGCAGGATGACGCCCTTTTCGAAGGGTTCCAACCCTACCCGCGCAAAAAACCCATACACGGCGCGGGACACGAGCCCATCGGCAAACGACATGCGATATACATAATAGGCAGGGGCGTCGTCGCGGTCGAGGATGCCCTCCTCCCGCCACGCACGCAACAACGCGCCGGCGCGGCAGTAGCAATCCTCGCCTAGCGGTCGCTCCAACCGGATGATGTTGCATGGGTTTTCGGCCTCCAATATGGGCTGACGGTCGATGGGGATGATGTCATAGGGGGGGCAGCATAGTTTCCCGGCGTCACGGGTGAGGGTTTCGTTGTACCGAAGCGCGGCAAAGGGGGATATTCTGGCCATGATTCCACTCCTCTTATCGTCAATCGCAATTCACTCGCCATTATGCCTATTGTATCAGAAAATGCCACGCAGGTAAAGGGGGGGGGGCAGGGGAGGCTGGGGCAGGGGAGCGTCGGCGTTTCCGCATGGCGGCGCGTTCCGCGCGATGCCCCGCGATGATACCGAGGGCGGACAGGGACAGAATTTCCAACGCCTCCTGGTAGACAAGCTTGGCGAACCGTCGTTTCACCCGCGTTCCGGACAGCGTGTATGTATAGATAAACGCGATGAGCCTCCCGATATCCTCTTCCGCCCTCCCGAAAGCACGTTCCTCAAAATCGACGCTGGACACGCGTCCGTTCTCGATGATGAAATTGCGTCCGTTCACATCGCCGCGAATCTCGCCACCGGGCATGTATCCCACGGCCTGGTAAAAATCCGCAAACCAGGAGCACAGCCCCCGGGCGGCCTCGACAAGCGTGGCCTCGACGAGCGAGGCGTCGCAGGAACCAGATTCGGTTTCCCTGTGCGCCAAAAAATCCGGGATCGTCTCGCCGGGGATGTATTCCATCACAAGTTCCGATCCCCGCTGAAAGAGGAGCTCCGGGACGCGCAAGCCCGCCCGATGGTACGTCCGCAAGAGCGAAGCCTCGGCGGCGGCGGCTTGGACGCTGGCATGGCACTTGATGACGCGGTCGCCTTCACGGTACACGCGATGGCGTTTGGAAACAAAGAGTTCCACTTTTTAGCAACAGCTCCCTACCATGTGAACTATCAGATCGACCAGGGGCTTCGCGTCCGGGATGGCCGATCGCGCCGGGATGCCGCGATACTCCGAGATCCCCGCCGCTACCTTGCCCGAAACGCAGAATACGCGATCGCCCAGGACCAGATCCTCCACGCTATGGGCCGTCTCGACGATTGGCACGGCGATGTCCCGCACGCCTTCCAACACAACATAGTCGAACCCGTGATAAAAGGCGAGGATTTCTTCCATGCCCAGCTTGCGGGGAAACAGGACACCGGTTTCCCGCAACCCCCTGGCGGTGACGATCTCGGCGCCCGCCCTGCGGTGGCGGGCGGTGTTGCTGGCAGGGTTCGGATCGAGGGTAAATGTTTCGGCATGGATTTCCTTGACGGAACCCACTTTGTATCCCCGGCGGACAAGCTCCGCTATCACCGCCTCGATGGTCGTGGTCTTGCCACTGCCGGAGGGGCCGCAAACGCTGAACACCTTCAATCCAACCACCCCCTTATAATACTATGATGACCGCGCCGGTCAACAGGGCAAGTGTACCGCTTACGGCGAGAAGGGCATGATCCCTGGCGTCCATGGTAAGCGTAAAGTAACTGGTGCGCCGGGGATACGCCCTGAACCCCCGCATTTCCATGGACAGCGCGAGGGCGCGCGCAGACAGCAAGCTCCCGGCCACGGCGGGCGCCGTGAGGTATAGATAGACGCGCAGCCGCCGCCGCAACTTCAGTTCTTTGATCACGACGCCGCGCAGGGCCAGGGCGGTCAACCTGTCGCGCATCTCCTCCCCCAACAGCGGCACGAAGCGCAGGCCCACAGACACCATGTAGGCGATTTCATAGGGCAGTTTGAGCTGTATCATCCCTTGGATGAGTTCCCGCGCGCGATAGGCCGAAAACAAAGAACCGCCCAACAATAAAATAGCCAGTCGGCCGAACACAACCAAGCCTTGCGTCAGGCCGCCGGAGGACAGCAAGATCACCGGGCCGGCGCGAAGCCAGATGGCGCCGGCGGGCGAAAAGACACTCCGCAACAACGCGATGACGAGGGCTGTCTGCCATAACCGCTTCATCCGCCGCAGATTTTTCGGCAAACTGACGCGCCAATAGACAACCGCCGCCAGCGCCATCGCCAGGATCGCGGCGATATGCCAGATGTCCTGCGCCAGAACCGCAAACAGGGAAAGATAACCCGCCCACGCGAAGGCGGCGCGCGGATCGGGCGGCTTGGCATCCCTCATGCCGGCAGCACCCTCCCCTCTATCATACGGAAAGATATCGAGGCCACATCACGGGCAAATCGCGTGTCATGACCAATGACAAGAATCCCCGCGCCCTGTTTAACCAGACGACGTACCGTATCTCCCAGAATGCCTTTCCGCCGATTATCCAAACCTGTCGTCGGCTCGTCCAACACGAGGTATTGGGGATCCTGCATCAACAGGGCCGCCAAGGCCAGCCTCTGTTTTTCCCCCCGGCTGAGCGTGAAGGGGGAGGCTTCGGCCAGCGTCGCCAGCCCAAAACGATCCAGCATGGCACTCGCCGCCTCGATAGCCTGTTGCGGCGGCATACCTGTAAGCGTTAGGGGAAACGTCAGCTCTTCGGCCACCGTGGGGGCGAAAAGCTGCCTTTCCGGCGCCTGAAAAAGATAGCCCACGCGGCGTCCAAAGCGGCCCAACGGCCAGCCGGCGGTGTCCTCCCCATCGATCAGCACCCGCCCCCTGTCGGGTCGGAGAAGCCCCGCCATCAGTTTCCCCAGCGTCGTCTTTCCGCTCCCGTTTGCGCCCGAAAGCGCGGCGCACACCCCGGCGCGAAGGGAGAACGAAGGGACATCCAGCAAAAAGGCATGGCCGCCCGGATATGGTTGCGGCTGTGGATCCGGTCGCAGTCCCGGATACGGTTGCGGCCGTGGTTGATCCGTATCCGGACGCGATTGCGGTTGCGCCGGTCGCGCGCGCGATTGCGCGTGCGGTTGCGGCCAGTCCGGATACGCATACCGTATGTCGAGCAGGGAAAGCTTCGCGTCCCCCGCGTCAGGCGGCGCCATGCGCAAACCCACACCCTGTGTCCCATGTGTCCCATGTGTCCCATGTGTCACCTGTGTCCCGCTTCCCCCATCGGGAGAACCACCTCCCTGTCCGCCGTCGACAGATTCCCCTCGTCGTGGTCGGCTATGATAACCGTAACCCCCGTCCCCCGTAGCCCTGCGACGTGAGCCGTCAGCCGCGCGGCGCCCTCCTCGTCCAGCTGGGAAAAGGCTTCGTCCAGCAAGAGGATGCGCGGGCGCAACGCCAACACCGCCGCCAGGACAACCAGTTGCCGCTGCCCGCCGGATAGATGCTTCGGGGAGGCTAATCTGTATGGCGCAAGCCCTGTCAGGGCAAGGCTTTCCGCGATGCGCACAGCCATTTCCCCTTTGGCAAGGCAGATGTTTTCCAGCCCGAAGGCGATTTCGTCCTCCACGGTATCGCAAAACAACTGTGTCTCCGGATCCTGGAACACGATACCCGTGGTTTGCGCCAATTCGCCCCGGGACATCTTCGATACCTGCTTGCCGAAGAGGCGGACGATCCCGGCCGTTTCGGCGTAGATGCTCCGGGGGATCAGCCCGCAGAGGCAGTGGAGCAGGGTGGATTTCCCGCTGCCCGACTCCCCGCGCACCGCAACGCATTCCCCTGCCTGAGCCGTTAGCGAAAACCCCGTCAGCAACGGAGGCCGCTGGGGGTACCGCACCGACAGGCCGTCTATCTCGACAGCCGGAACTGCGGCATCCCTGACGCGCCGCCCAGGTGGCGTATCGCATTCGTAGGGCGCGGCATCCCTGACGCGCCGACCAGGTTTGATTTGGGAAATATACATTGGGTTATGTCCCTTGTATCTTTATAGATAGTTTTCCAAATTGAACAATACATACAACGGCGCATTCAGTAAACCATTGTCCATTCTTAAATTTGACAATGCGGTGCGGATTGCTATTTGCGGTTTAAATTTTTCCCGATAGATTTTAAGGCTTTGTGCTTTCAGATTTTCGCCCGCTTTCACCTCAACAGGATAGATGTTCTTCTTATCGGCGAAAACAAAATCAAGCTGTGCCGTCGCGTCCGAAGTCCAATAGTAAATGCTTCTGATAAAGTCCTTTGACACAAGCTCGGATAATACGAATTGCTCCGAAAGCGCGCCCTTGTATTCCTCAAATACTTTCATATTGTCTAAAATGGCGTCCGGCGATAATTCACTGAGCACACGGAGCAAGCCGACATCAACGTGATACAGCTTGAACGCTTTTAAGTCCTCGTAGGATTTAAGCGGCATCGCGGCTTTTGATATTCTACCTACCTTGTGAAGGAGCCCCGCGTCCAACAGCCACAGTAATGCTTCTTCATATTCTCTCGCTCTCGCGCCCTCACGCACCAATCCATATATGAATTTCTTATTTTCTTTCGCAAGCTGTGAAGGTATGCTATTCCATAAATGACGTATCTTTGGTATAACATTCGCCGGGGGGTGTTTGGAAAAGTCGTTCTCATAAGTCGCTAAAATACCAAGCTGTGTTGCTTCCAACTCTGAAAAATCCTTTGTATCAAGCCATGTGCTGACCGCACTCGGCATGCCGCCGACAATAAAATACATCTTCAAGTAATCGGTCATCTTGTCCGTAATCGCTTTCGGCAGTTCATGCAAGCCCTCTTTGCGGACGAAATCAACCAAACCCTGCTCGTTGTTTGCCATTAAATATTCTTCAAAATTGAGCGGATATAATGTCAAGAAATCTACCTTGCCGACGGGAAAAGATGTGCCTTTGTGGAGCGCGACACCAAGCAATGAGCCTGCACAACATATAGCGTATTCCGGTGCAGTTTCCGCAAAATATTTCAGCGAGGTAAGCGCACGGGGGAGTTCCTGTACTTCGTCAAAAATCATCAGCGTTTCCTGCGGTTTGATTTTCTTGCCGTGCAACGCTCCTAAGATTTCTATTATCCTTTGCGGTGATATGTCACCTTCAAAGGTTTCTTTTAAGTTGGGTGCTTTTTCAAAGTTGATATACAGCACATCGCTGAACTCAGTTCTGCCAAACTCTTTCAGCAACCACGTTTTACCCACTTGACGCGCGCCCTTTAATATTAACGGCAAGCGTCTTTTCTTATTCTTCCACCCAATCAGTTCTTGCATTAAAAGTCTTTGCATACACACCACATCACATTTTTCTAACCAAATTATATCGGCGCAATCACGTTTTGTCAATCAATGTTTTGTGTTCCTTTCACATGTAAGTGAAATATGCCCCATTTTGGCTGTAATCAATCCCTACTTGAAGTAGCCCACGCCGCCCGCAAACAGCGGCTGTATCTTATCACCCGGGATGTTTTTGGCAAGATGGGGGCCATATCTCTCGGCATGGCCCATTTTGCCCAGCACCCGCCCATCCGGGCTGGTGATCCCTTCGACGGCGCACAGGGAGCCGTTGGGATTCACTTCGATATCCATGGAGGGGATTCCCGCAGCGTCGCAATACTGGAAGGCGACCTGGCCCTGCCGGATGAGCTCCCCTATCCGCTCCTGGCTGGCCATAAAGCGGCCCTCGCCGTGGGCGATGGGGATCACATGGCGTTGCCCCACCTCGCAACGCGACAGCCATGGCGACAACACCGAGGACACGCGCGTCGTGATATACCGCGATCGATAGCCCAGCGTGTTGTAGGTCAGCGTGGTATCCAGCCGCCCGGGGGGCAGGATATCCCCAAAGGGGACCAACCCCAGCTTGATGAGCCCTTGAAAGCCGTTGCATATGCCCAGAACCAGGCCGCTGTCGGCCAGCAGGGCGCGCACGGCCGCAGTCAGGCGGGGGTGCCGAAAGAAAGCGGCGATAAACTTGCCCGACCCGTCCGGCTCGTCCCCCGCCGAAAAGCCGCCGGGGATAAACAAGATTTGCGCGTCCGCCAACGCCTTCGCCATGGCTTCGGCCGACTCGGCCAGTTGCGCGGGCGTCAGATTGCGCAACACCAAGACCGTGGTATCGGCGCCGGCGCGTTCCATCGCGGCCGCCGACTCGTACTCGCAGTTGGTACCCGGGAAAACAGGGATCACGGCCCGGGGCCGCGCGCCCTGTACGGGGAATTGCCGCTTAGGGGCGCGGGCGGTGAACGCTATGGGGGGCGCCATGGGGGGCGCTTTATCCGCCGCAACCGTCCCATCGACCGTAGCCGCCGTACCCGCCCCATCAACCGCACCCGTCACCGCACCCGTAGCCGCCGCCGTAGCCGCATCCCTATCCGCGCGTCGCGCCGACTGCCGGCCATGTGTCACGCCTGTGCCCGTGGGGAACACCGACTCCAACGGCGCTTCCCACGCGGCGCGTATAGCCGTCAGGGGCAGGATGGTTTTTCCAAAGACCAGCTTGCCGGTGTCTTCCGTGCGGCCCAGCAGGACGGCGCCGGGCAGCGCGTCATCTTCGGCGGTTTCAAAAACAATCGATCCGGCGGTTTTGTCGAACCAGCTAAAATCCGTGGGCAACTCGGCGGCGCAAAACCCTATCATATTGCCCAAGCTCATCAGCAACGCCGCCCCCGCCGATCCGCCCTCGCCGGCTGTCATCGCCGACAGCACCCGCCCCTCGTTGCATAGCGCGAGAAACGCATCCCAATTGGCCAAAAGGGCGCCGTAATCTATCATCCCCATGGAATCCAGCGCCTTTGGCGCGGGCAGAAGCCATATGTTGTGACCCGCCCCCTTCCACTCGGGGGACAGCACCTGTCCGGCGGACGCTGTGGTGACGGCAAAGGAGATGAGCGTCGGCGGGACGTCCCTATCCATAAACGATCCGGACATGGAATCCTTCCCGCCGATAGCCGCGATGCCCAAACCACATTGCGCCTCGAAGGCGCCCAACAGCGCGGCCAGGGGCAACCCCCAGCGCACTGGATCCTCCCGCAGGCTGGGGAAGTATTCCTGCAAGGTGAGATAGGTCCCCTCGCGGGTACAACCGGCCGCCACCAAACGCGACGCCGATTCCACCACCGCCCAGCGGGCCGCGCCGAAGGGATCGCGCCTCGCCCGCTCCGGATCATAGGCGCAACTCATGACGCTACATGTGTCCGTTTCCGCCCGCGCCACCGGCAGTAAAGCGGCCATGACCTGCGTGGGCGTCAATCGATGCGCCCCGCCATGCGGCACAAGCACGGAACCCGCGCCAATCGTACTATCGAACTTCTCGACCAATCCCTTTTGCGAGCAAAAATTCAAATCGGCCGCGAGCATCAACAGATCGGCCGCGAATTCACAATCTTCCACTTCGGAGCCAACCTCGGACCTCGCCTCGGAATCCGCCTCGGGGCCCACCTCAGGGCCCGCCTCGGGACGCCCGGCATCCTGCATTTTCAACTTTGCGCTGGGGACAAGGGCGCTTGCCGTCTTGGGTGCGCCGTTTGTACCCAGGAACTCGCGGGAGATATCCACGACGGTCTGCCCCCGCCAGCGCATGATGAGCCGCTTATCTTTGATCACCTTGGCCACGGCGGTGGCCTCCAGATTCTCGGCGCGGGCGGCCTGGTAGAAGGGGAGTACATCGCGCATCGCCACCACCACGGCCATGCGCTCCTGGGATTCCGATACAGCCAACTCCGTGCCGTCCAGGCCCTCGTATTTCTTGGGGATCAGATCGAGATTGATCTCCAAGCCATCCGCCAGCTCGCCAATGGCCACCGACACGCCGCCCGCGCCAAAATCGTTACAGCGGCGTATCAGGCGGGCTACCTCCGGATTCCTGAACAGCCGTTGCATCTTGCGCTCCTCGGGCGGGTTGCCCTTTTGCACCTCGGCCGCGCAGGCGGTCACCGATCGTCCGTCATGGCTCTTGGACGAACCGGTGGCGCCGCCGATGCCATCCCGCCCGGTGCGGCCCCCCAGCAAGATGACCAGGTCGCCGGGCTCCGGATCCGCCCGGACAACGGACGATGCCGGCGCGGCGCCCACCACCGCCCCCAGCTCCATGCGCTTGGCAAGGAACCCGCTGTGGTAGTGTTCGCGCACAAAACCGGTGGCCAGACCGATTTGGTTGCCGTAGGAAGAATACCCCGCCGCCGCCGTGACGGTCAGTTTGCGCTGGGGCAACTTCCCGGGCAGTGTGTCTCCCACGGGGCGGCGCGGATCGCCCGCGCCGGTGACGCGCATGGCATGGTATACGTAAGCCCTCCCGGACAACGGATCCCGGATGGCGCCGCCGATGCAGGTTGCCGCGCCGCCAAAAGGCTCGATTTCGGTGGGATGGTTGTGGGTCTCGTTTTTGAACAGCAACAGCCAATCCTCGGGCTGGCCGTCCACCTGGGCCGTGACGCGCACGGTGCAGGCGTTGATCTCGTCGGATTCGTCCAATCCGGGCAGTTTCCCTTGCGCTTTCAGCCATTTCATGCCGCATGTGGCGATATCCATCAAGGTCACAGGACGGTTTTTGGCATCTTCGCCGTAAATATCCCGCCTGGCGTCCCGATAGGCGTCGTAGGCGCGCCTGACCCGGGCATCCCCGATGTCGATCCGCTGTAAATGGGTGTGGAACGTGGTATGGCGGCAGTGATCCGACCAATAGGTGTCCAGCACTTTGATTTCTGTCAGTGTCGGATCGCGGTTCTCCCCGATAAAATATGCCTGTAAAAAAAGGAGGTCGGCCATGTCCATGGCCAGCCCGTGTTCGGCATGCAACGCGCGCAAGCCGTCGGCCTTATATGCCAGGAAACCCTCCAACACGGGAACCGGTTGGGGCGGGGGATACTGCCGGCCGAGGGCGGACGGTTTGCCCGGCAATGCCAGCCCGGCTTCCACAGGGTTTATCACATAATCCGCGAGGCGACGAAACGCCCCCTCGTCCAACCCTTCCACCGCCAGCACGGTGGCGACACGCACTTCCGGCAACTCGCCGCCGGTGATCATTTGAATGCACTGGGCGCATGAGTCGGCGCGCTGGTCGTACTGGCCAGGCAACGCTTCATACATGAGGAGCCGCACGTCCGGGGCCAGGGGCGGCAAGGATTCCAGGTAGAGGTTGTCGCACACCGGCTCGGACAGCACGGTGACCAGAGCCGTTTGGTAGTCCTGCGGCCCTATGCCTTCGATGTCGTAGCGGAGAAACAGCCGCAGCGATCGAAGGGAACCAAGCCCCAGAAAAACCGTGAAGTCTTGCCACAGCGCGCGGGCCTCCACGTCGAAGCCATTTCTTTTTTCCACATAAGCGCGGTATACCGTATTCGCATCTATATTCATTGTCAATACCCCATTAGTAAAAGGGAGCCGTTTTGACACGGCCCCCCTTCGTTTTCACCGGAATTTCTTTTTTGCTCTGGCCGCTTCGGACTTCTTACGGCGTTTGACACTGGGACTCTCGTAGTGCTCCCTCTTGCGGAGTTCGGAAAGCACTCCGGACTTGGCGCAGCTACGCTTGAATCGCTTGAGAGCACTGTCCAGAGACTCGTTGTCTTTGACCTTAATTTCCGACATCGTTTTCCCTCCCTCCGCAATACGAGTAAATGTAATTCAGCGTTGCGTTACATAGCTTGCCCGGTGTTTTTTCGGCGTTATTTCGGCGTTTTTCCCGATGCGGGCGCGAAAACCTATGCACGAACCTTCCTCTATTATATTTACTGTGCGCGGGATTGTCAAGAGCCAAGTTTGTAAACAAGTTTTGAACATGCCGCAACGGGGGTTCGGGCGGTGGTCGTAGGCGGTGTCACGGGCGGTGTCACGGGCGGTGGTCGTAGGCGGTGTCACGGGCGGGGGTCCCGCCGCGTCAGGGATACCGTACCTACGGCGATCATCCCGGCGCGTCAGGGATGCCGCGCCCTACGACGATCCACCCACCGCGTCGTTGTAGGGGACGCGCCCCCGCGCGTCCCGCCGCGCCAGGGATGCCGCCACGGGGGCGCGGGCGGTGGTCGCGGGCGGCAGGGATGCCGCGCCCTACGGCGATCCACCCCGGCGCGTCAGGGATGCCGCGCCCTACCTCCCCAACAAATCGGGGCGGCGGACACGGGTGCGTTCCAGCGATTGCGCCCTCCGCCACGCGGCGATGTCCCGATGGTGCCCGGACAGCAGGATGGCGGGGACTTCCCGGCCGCGCCAGACCTCCGGGCGGGAGTATTGCGGATACTCCAACAAGCCCTCCCAGTGGCTTTCGCCCACAAAGCAAGCCTCATCGGACAACACGCCCGGGATCAGTCGGCTCACCGCGTCGCACAGCGCGCAGGCGGGGATTTCGCCCCCGGTCAGCACGAAGTCGCCGATTGAGATCTCCTCGTCTACGCATTCCTCCACAAATCGCTCATCCACGCCTTCGTAATGCCCGCACACCAGGATGAGGTGGCTACTCTCGCGTTGCAGGCGCCGGGCATGCGCCTGATCGAACACGGCGCCTTGCGGCGACAGCAGGATGGTGCGCCCGCGCCCGGCGATTTTGACGACACGCTCCCAGCAACGGTACAGCGGCTCGGCCTGCATGATCATGCCCGGCCCCCCGCCGAAGGGGTAGTCGTCCACCTGCTTCTGTTTGTTTGTAGTGTAGTCCCGGATTTGATGCGTATGAATGGCCAAATGGCCGCGCTCGGCGGCGCGGCCAATGATGCTGGTCTTCAACAATGCCTGTACCCCTTCGGGGAAAAGCGTTAGTATATCGAAACGCATGATAATTCACATTCCCTCGATAAGGCTGACCATGATGGCCCCGCGGCGCCAATCAATGCCCTTGACAAACGCCGGGACGTTGGGAATGAGATGCTGTGCGCCCATGCCGTCGGTCACGACATAGATATCCTGTCGCCCCGGCCACACATCTGCCAGCGTCCCCACCGTCGCGCCGGACGCCTCGTCCAACACAACAAGGCCCAAGATATCCTGGATAAAAAAACGCCCCTCGGGGAGCCTGACGCCGTCCCGCCGGATGAAGACGGTTTTCCCGCGCTGCGCCTGCGCGGCGGGGATATCGTCGATGCCGGCCAGTTTGGCCAGCACAAGGCGCCTATGGACTCTGGCACTCTCCACCGTGCGGGGCTGGCCGTCGAGATGCCAGACGCCAATCCCCGCCAGGAAGGAGGGCTGGTCGCACCAAGGCTCGACGCGCACCTCCCCCCGGACGCCGTGTGTCCCCACAATGCGCCCAGCCGCCAAAAACTCATCTTTCAATGCAATTTCTTTCAATGCAACTATTCCGCGATGACCACCATGACTTTTTTGCCATAGCGTTGCCCGACTGTCTTGAGGATCGTACGTATTTCACGGACAATCCTCCCTTGGCGGCCAATCACCTTGCCCATGTCCTCGGAAGCCACCCTGAGCGTGAGCGTCACCACGCCGTCGCGCTCGACCTCGTCGATGGAAACCTCGTCTGGCTTGTCCACCAAGTTTTTGGCAATATACTCAAGAAGATCTTTCATCATGCCTCTCCCTCTTACAGTACGCCTGCGTGTTTCAGCAAGGTTTTCACCGTATCGGTAGGCTGTGCACCGGTGCGGATCCACTCCAACGCGCGCTCCGCGTTCACATGGATCTCAGACGGCTCCTTCAACGGATCATAGGTGCCGATTTCCTCAATAAAACGGCCGTCGCGGGGATAGCGGGAATCAGCCACCACAATACGGTAATACGGGGCCTTTTTAGCGCCTATCCGTTTGAGTCTCAGTTTAACCATTACCTTCACCTCCAAAGTTTAGTCCCATAAGAATTAGTCCCATAAGATTAGTCATATTAGTTTCGTCCCATAAGATATTACAAAAAATGTCTTTATGCTATTTTTTGCTATTTATTAGCGTCCTTTTTTGCCCTTTTTGCCTTTTTTGCCCTTCTTGCTTTGATGGCCGCCGCCCATCATTTGGCGGCTCATGTCGCGCATCATGCCGAATTGCTTGAGCATCCGGTTGACATCCTCCACCCGGCTCCCGCTTCCGGCGGCGATGCGTCGCTTGCGCGATGAGTTCAAGATGGATGGATCGTCCCGCTCGCGGGGCGTCATGGACTGGATAATAGCCTCGATGCGCATCAATACACGCTCGTCTATCTTGGCGCCGGCTAGCGCCTTTTTATCCACCCCGGGCACCATGCCCAGCACATCGGAGACATTGCCCATGCCGCGAATCTGCACCAATTGCTCATAGTAGTCGGATAGGGTGAAGCGGTTTTGGCGCAGTTTTTTCTCCATTTCTTCGGCTTTCTGGGCATCGAAAGCCTTTTCCGCTTTCTCGATAAGCGTAAGCATGTCGCCCATGCCCAGAATGCGGGAAGCCATGCGGTCGGGGTGGAAGACCTCGATATCGGTCAACTTTTCACCGACGCCGCAAAACTTGATGGGGCAACCGGTCACCGCCCGCACCGACAGGGCGGCGCCGCCCCGGGCATCCCCATCCAGCTTGGTCAGCATGACGCCGCTTATCCCCAGCGCCTCGTGGAAAGCCGACGCCGCCGATACGGCATCCTGGCCGGTCATGGCATCCACGACCAGCAATATCTCGTGGGGCGAGACCGCCGCTTTGATAGCCTTGAGCTCGCCCATCAGGACTTCGTCGATATGCAGGCGGCCGGCGGTGTCTAAGAACACGATGTCGTTGCCGTGGCGGATAGCGTGGGTGACCGCCTCGCGGGCGATATCCACCGGGTTGGCTTGCCCCATCTCGAAGACCGGCAAGCCCAGCTGTGCGCCCACCACGCCCAACTGCATGATCGCGGCCGGGCGGTAAACGTCGCAAGCCACCAGCAAGGGACGCTTGTTTTGCGCCTTTTTCATATATCCGGCCAATTTGGCGCCGTTGGTTGTCTTCCCGGCGCCCTGTAAGCCGACCAGCATGACCACGGTGGGCGGTTTGGAAGCCAGCTTCAGCTTTGCGGCGGATTGGCCCATCAAGGCGGTCAGTTCCTCGTTGACGATCTTGATGATGGACTGCGCCGGCGTCAGGCTCTCCAGCACTTGAGACCCGACGCATTTCTCGGTGACGCCGGCGACAAAGCTACGCGCCACCTTATAGCTGACATCGGCCTCCAACAGGGCCAAGCGTACCTCGCGCATGGCTTCCCGGACATCCGACTCTGTCAGCCGCCCGCGGCTGCGCAACCTCCGAAAGACATTGCCCAGCTTCTCGGTGAGTCCCTCAAATGCCATCTAGTCTATCTCCCCACTCCTCAGCCCTGAGCCCCTAGCTTGAATATTGCTCCGCCAGCGTACGGATGCCTTCGGCCAGGCCCCTGATGTCCGGATCCACGAAACTCCGGCTGGAAAGCGAGATAATCTCGTTGGATAACGCCATGATGTTCGCGGCGTCCTGGCGGATGCGCCCGTACCTGGCGACCAGGCCGATACGCTCCTCCATGTGATGCAGCAACGCTTCGGCGCGGGTGATGATATCGCGTACGCCCTGGCGGGTGATGCCCTCGTTCTCGGCAATCTCGGACAAGGACAGATCCTGGTGGTAGTAGAGGTCTACATAGTCCCGCTGTTTATCGGTCAGGACTTCGGCGTAAAAATCGTACAGATAGGCCAACTCCAGCAGGTTGGTCTTCATATGGATCGCCTTCTTCCCCGTAAAGGACTTATGCTTTACAACACCATATATTGTACTGTACGGCGGGGGCGTTTGTCAATAGGAAAAAATAATTTTTCTGCTACCAGAACCTTAGGCTCTTTACAGGGTTGCCGGGCGCAAAAAAAGAGCGGGGGCTACCCAGTTTGTCACCGGACAGCCCCTCATACCCTATACCATATTATACCAAAACCCTATATCCTATGCCCTAAACCCTATGCCCTATACTCTATGCCCTAAAGCCTATTCCCACTATTCCCACAGCAGCTTCATTTTTTCCAGCCTGGCGTACTTTTCCGCGGCGGCTTTTTCGGCCTGCGCGAACAGGGCCTCGGCCCTTTCCGGGTCGGAGATCTTCAGCGTGGCGTAGCGGTTTTCGCTGCGGATGAAATCGCCGTAGGCGTCGGTGGGTGCTTTGGAATCCAGTTGGAAGGGGTTTTTCCCCTCATCCTTCAGGCGCGGGTCGAACCGGAAGTTATGCCAGTAGCCGGCATTGACGGCCGCCTTGGTTTCGTTGATGGAGTTGCCCATGCCGCCTTTCATGCCGTGGTTGATGCAGGGGGAGTAGGCGATAACCAGGGACGGCCCCTTGTAGTTCTCGGCCTCCACAAGCGCCTTGATCGTCTGGTTGTAGTTGGCGCCCAAGGCGATCTGCGTCACATAGACATAGCCGTAGCTGATGGCAATCTGCGCCAAGTCCTTCTTGGCTTGTGTTTTGCCGGCGGCGGCGAACTGCGCCACCTGGCCGATCTGCGAGGCTTTGGACGCCTGCCCGCCGGTGTTGGAGTACACCTCGGTGTCGAAGACCAGGATATTGATGTCCTCGCCCGAGGCGATGACATGATCCAGCCCGCCGAAGCCGATGTCGTAAGCCCAGCCGTCGCCGCCCAATACCCAGACGGATTTTTTGACAAACAGGTCGCTCTCGGCCAGCACGGCGCGCGCCAGCGCGCAAGCTTCGCACTTGCACCATTTGTTTTCCTTATCCCAGTATTGCTCGTACTCGCCGGTAAATTGGGCGCCGTCGCCGTGGTCGACGCCGTCGCGCAACCAGCGGAGCAATTCCTGGCTGGCCTGTTTGGAGGCGTCGCCGTCGTACATGGCGTCAAGCCAGTTCTTCGCCGCCTCCTTCAGTTCTGGGATGGCCCACTCGTGATCGGCCAACGCCTTGATATTCACAGCCAACATCTCGCGCCGTTTGTTCACGCCCAACGCCATGCCGTAGCCGTATTCGGCGTTGTCCTCGAACAGTGAGTTGGCCCAGGTCGGGCCCTTGCCCTGCTTGTTGACCGTGTAGGGCGTGGCCGGCGCACTGCCGCCCCAGATTGACGAGCATCCGGTGGCGTTGGCGATATACATGCGGTCGCCGAACAATTGGGTGATGAGGCGGGCGTAGGCGGTCTCGCCGCAACCGGCGCAGGCGCCCGAGAACTCCATCAGCGGTTGCTTGAACTGGCTGCCCTTGACGGTGGTCTCTTTGAACGCCTCGAACACGGCCGGCTTCTCGCCCAGGTTTTCAAACAGCCAGTCGTACTGCGCCTGCACGGGGATCTGGCTCTCCAGCGGCTGCATGGCCAGGGCCTTTTGTTTGGACGGGCAGACATTGGCGCACAGGCCGCACCCGGTGCAGTCCTGCACCGAGGGCGTGATGTTGAATTGATAGTCGCCGCAACCCCGGCCGCTCATCTTGAGGCCCTTGATGCCCTCCGGCGCGGCGGCGCTTTCGTCCCCATCCAGCACAAAGGCGCGGATGACCGCGTGGGGGCAGACGTAGGCGCATTGGTTGCACTGGATGCAGTTTTCCGGAATCCACATGGGCACGTCCACCGCGATGCCGCGCTTCTCGTAGGCGGCGCTGCCCTGTGGGAACGTGCCGTCCTCGTTGCCGAGAAACGCCGATACCGGCAGGCTGTCGCCCCGCTGCCCGTTGACCGGGACGAGGATTTCTTTGACGAATTTGACCAGTTCGGCGCGGTCGCCTTTGATCTCCGGGCCTACCGCGCCTTCGTCGACAGCATCTTGCCACGAGGCGGGCACTTCGATCTGCTTGACATGGGCCACGCCGGCATCGATGGCGGCATGGTTCATGGCGACCACCTTTTCCCCTTTGCGGCCGTAAGTGGCCACCACGGCGTCCTTCATATATTTCACGGCGTCGTCGATGGGGATGATTTGCGTCAATTTGAAGAACGCCGCCTGCAAAATCATGTTGATGCGCCCGCCCAAGCCGATGGACCGGGCAAGATCGATGCCGTCCACAACGAAGAGCTTGATGTCGTTTTGGGCGATAAACCGCTTCATGGCGGCGGGCAGGTGCGCGGTCAGCTGATCGGCGTCCCAGGCGCAGTTGAGCAGGAAGGTCCCGCCCGGCTTGACATCCTCCACCATCCGGTATTTATCCACGTAGCTGGGGTTGTGGCAGGCGACAAAGTCGGCCTTGGAAACAAAGTAGGTGGACTTGATGGGAAGCCCGCCAAAGCGCAGATGGGAGACGGTCACGCCGCCCGACTTCTTGGAGTCGTACGCGAAATAGGCTTGCGCGTACATGTCGGTATGGTCGCCGATGATCTTGATGGAGTTCTTGTTGGCGCCCACCGTGCCGTCGGCGCCCAAGCCCCAAAACTTGCAGGAAACCGTGCCCGCCGGGGTGGTGTCCGGATTTTCATGCAGGGGCAGGGACAGATGGGTCACGTCATCGTCGATGCCTACCGTGAAGCCGTTGCGGGGATTATCATCCAGCAGGTGCTTGTAAACGGCGAGGATGTTCGACGGCGGCGTGTCCTTGGAGCTCAGCCCGTAGCGTCCGCCCACGACACGTATGCCGGCTTGCCCGCTGCCCGCGATGGTGGTCATGACATCCATATACAGGGGTTCGCCCAGGGCGCCGGGCTCTTTGGTGCGATCCAGCACGGCGATCTTGTTGACCGAGGCGGGCAGGGCGCTCATAAATTTCTCGGCCACCCAGGGGCGGTACAGGCGCACCTTCACGAGGCCCACCTTTTCGCCGCGCGCCAGCAAGAAGTCGATGGTCTCCTCGATGGTGTCGCAGACGCTACCCATGGCTACGATGACCCGGTCGGCGTCGGGGTGGCCGTAATAATTGAACAGTTTGTAGTCCGTGCCGGCCGCCTGGTTGACTTCCTCCATGTATTTCTCCACGACGCCGGGCAATGCGTCATAGAACGGGTTGCAGGCTTCCCTGGCTTGGAAGAAGATGTCCGGATTCTGCGCCGTGCCGCGCAAGACGGGGTGATCCGGGTTGAGCGCATTGGCATGGAAGGCGGCCAACGCCTCTTTGTCCAGCATACCGTACAGCGTGTCGTAGTCCCATACGTCAATCTTCTGCATCTCGTGGGAGGTGCGGAACCCGTCGAAGAAGTGCAGGAAGGGTATCCGGCCGCCCAGCGCGGACAGGTGGGACACGGCGCCCAAGTCCATGACCTCTTGGGGGTTGGTGGCGGCCATCAGCGCGAACCCGGTCTGACGGCAAGCCATGACATCCGAATGGTCGCCGAAGATAGACAGCGCATGGGAGGCCACGGTGCGCGCCGAACAGTGGATGACGCCGGGCAACAGCTCGCCGGCAATCTTGTACATGTTGGGGATCATCAGCAATAGCCCCTGCGACGCGGTAAATGTGGTGGTCAGCGCACCGGCGGCCAAGCTCCCGTGTACCGTGCCGGCGGCGCCCGCCTCGGATTGCATTTCGACCACCCGCACCTGCTGGCCGAACATGTTCTCCCGCCCGTCGGCCGCCCACTTGTCGGCCAGCTCGGCCATGACCGATGAGGGCGTGATGGGGTAGATGCCCGCTACGTCGGTGAAGGCGTAGGCGACATGCGCCGCCGCCGTGTTGCCGTCCATGGTTTTCTTTTTTCTCGCCATTACTCTTATTTCCTCCTTGGTGCATAAAGTTTGCGATGGACACGTCAAGTTATTCTATCATGTGGGGTGCGGCCTGTAAACGTAAAATATAGAATTCATCGCTTTTTTTATCATGATTCGCGCGAGACGGCCGCGTACCGCCGGATTGCACTCGGATCACACTCGGATCACACTATAGTTATCGAACCGGGGGCGGCGTTTGTTAACCGCCGCGCCGCGCCCTACTTGCGGTTTTTACGAGAATATGGTATCATGCAGGTAGGAAGCTCGGTTGTGATTGCTTCTATGACTGACGTGGCGTACACACGATATACACACGGCTGCGGGGACAAAGAACATGACGCTCATGACAAACTATGAGGAAAACTATATCGCGGCGCGGCGCCAAGCCCGTCGCTACCTGTCCGAACACGCGGGGGATTCGGGCCTTCTCCCCGTGCTTTCCACTGTCTTGGGAAGCATGCGGCCGGCTGGCGAATATCGGATGGGGCTCTTCGAGATCCCGCTGAAAAAGGTAGTGGGCACCTGCTCGGCCAGCCGGCGCGATTCCTTCGCCGGCAACTTCATGCCGCTTTGGCCCCATAAAGGCGAACCCGCCCATAAATGGATGTCCGTCTATCGCAGCCATGATGACGAGGGCCTGAACCACCCCGTCAACGCATATGAGTACTTGGGATACTACTACATCGAGGAGGGGCATAAGCGGGTAAGCGTCCTCAAAGCGAGCGGCGCATACTCGGTTTCCGCCGAAGTTATCCGTGTATTGCCCGCCTGGGACGCCGATGACCACGATATCGCCGTGCTCTACGAGTACTACCGGCACAACCGCTCCCTTATCGTCCGCCACATGTGGTTTTCCAGGCCCGGCCGCCTGCGTTGGCTGTTTGCCGAAGCGGCGCGCACGGTGGGCGGCGACGACGGCCCCGGCAAACCCGGCGGCCCCGATAGTCCCGGCAAACCCGGCGGCGTCGACATCCCCGGCGGCCTCGGCAGGCCCATCAGCTCCATCAGTTCCATCAGCGCCAGTGGCCCCAACGACACCGACGGCGCCGACGAATGGCTGAACCATTGTTTCACGCTGTTTCGAAAACGCTATCACGCCGAGGGATTCGGCGAGTGGCCCATGACCACGGGCGACGCTTTTTACACCTATGTCCAGATCTTTGGCCTTCACGCCCAAACCGACGACACTGCGCTGCGCGTCGAACTGACAGCCTGCGCCACGCAATGGCGGCTCGACCTCCTCCACCTGGGCGCCAGCGACCCGGAGGGCTGGGTCTCTTCCCTGTCCCACAAGGTCCCCAATATCATCGCGCCCAAAACGCGCCCCGCGGCGTACGCCTTCGCCTTCGAAGGCACGCCGCATGACAACGAAACCACGCATCTGCATAGCATCGCGCGGTACAGGCTGTCGGTACAAAACCCCGAACTCTACTTGCCGGCGCGAGAGGGGTTGCCTCCCGGCGACGAGGCGTGGCCGGCTTTCGAAGCCTTGTTGTCCGAAGGCCCGCGCTACCTGTTCGTCCCTTCGCCTACACACGCCCGCTTGGCTTGGCGGGCCGCCCTTCTGAGCCCGGATACCACCGTGGTGCACATGGGCGCGGAACATCCCCCGCCCCGCCGCCTGGCAACCTGTTGGGGCAACACACAAGAACCGGCTTTGCTGGCCGGCGCTTTGGCGGGCCTGTTGACGCGCACCGAGCGCATCGCCGTCGTCTCCTCGCCCGGCGAGCAGAACCTCTGCCAAGCGGTGGCCTTTGCCGCCGGGGCATCCCTAACGGCCCCGCGCGCGCAACTGCTGTACCACGAGCGGGACGGTATGTCTTGGGGGTGGGGGCAAATCCGGGCAGCCTTCGCCGTCCAGAAAGCCGATATCGCTTGGCTACCGGCCACCGCAGACCCGTTGCAATCCCTCCGGACTTTTCCCGGCGTATACGCCCACCTCTGCCTCCTCTCGGAAGGCGACGCCTCTATCCTCGACATCGTGGCCGGCGCCGCTTGGCATTGGAGTGCCTTCTATCTGCTCTTGTCATCCGGGACCCCGCGCGACGGGATACCGAACGCGGAAGGCGCCACGAAAGAGAACCTGCGCCTACGCCTGGGCATGTCCCATGGATTGGTCGATCTGCATCTGGCGCATGCCCTGCTGCCAGCCGGCGCGTTGCGCCTTCTCAGTATCCTCCGGCAGAGCATAGCGTCCGGGGAGCTGGACGCAACGGGCGCGGGCACGGCGGGTACGTCGGGCGTGGCGGGCGCGGCAGGTGCGGCGGGCGCGGCCCCGCCGGACACGTTGCCGGACAACCTATCCGTGCTGTCTTTGTGAGTGTGCGTGTCCCAGACTATCGATTCAAATTATCGACTACTGATAATCGAACCAATACTCCTCTCCTTCCCCGTAGTCATACAACGTATAAAAGGTTAGGCTGGATATGTCAATGAGATCGTAGCTCTCCGCTTCCCATCTATATATCATATCATCTGAAGTTTCAATTTTAATATACCAATAGCGGATTTCATCGTAATCAGAAAACCCCATCAGATCGTCGTCACCGGCCGGAATGAGATCCGGAAATTCCAGCCAGTCCGTGTCCCACTGCCCAGCCGCGTCGGGATCGGATCGAATAAACAATTGGAAATCCACTGCCGTGTTGTTATAGACTTCAAATGTCGCCTCCCCTTTGTATGGGGTATCATGCGTAGCCGATGGCGTGGGGGAGGGGATGTCGCCGAAGAACATCACTTCACAATTCGGGAGGGCGTTCTTCAAGGCGGATACTTGCGCCGGCGTTACGGGATTGCCGCTGAGATGCAAGAACACCAAATTCTGTAGCCCTTCCAGTGCGCTGAGGTCGCCAACATTGTTGAAGCTGAGATCCAGATACTTTAACGTGTCAAGTCCGCTCAACGCGCTGATATCGCTGATGTGATTGTAGGAAACATTGAGATCCGTGACATGCGTGAGCAATCGCAGCTCGCTGATATCCGTCAGGTATTTGTCGGATAAGACCACTTCGTCCGCGTCTATTTCCACGTCTTCCCCCGCCACCGTGATCGTTGCCGACGTCGGCGACGGCGGTTGCGAGGGTGGCGCAAGAGAGGGCGTTGGCGGCACGAGGGACGGCGAAACAACGGGCGGCGGCGCAGAAGTGTCAGGCGGGCTCTCTTGTCTTGACATGCTGCTCACCGCGACGACGACCACAACAATCACCAGCGCGGCGACAGCCGCCGCGATGATACCTACCAGCCCTTTGTGCGTGCCGATCCAGCCGCCGGGGGGCTTATTGGCCTGCGTCGGCGCGGGCGCGGTCATATGAGGGGGCATAGGGGCATGGGACATAGGGGCATGGGACATGGGGGCGGTCATCGTGGCGGACATCGGCATGGGGGCGGGCATCGTGGCGGACATGTGGGTGGGCATGGGCGGCGCGGCCGGCACGTTGTACAACGCCATGTATAATTCCCGCGTGTCCCTAAAGCGGTTCTCCTGCAATACCGCCAAGCCTTTCATCAAGGCCGCTTCCTGTGCCGGGTGGATCGCGACGCCGTACATGGACGGGGGCCGCACCGTATCGTTGCGCAAACGCTCCAACGCCTCTTCGGGGACTACGCCCGTCAGCGCGTTGTACATGGTTGCGCACAGTGCGTACACGTCTGTCCACGGCCCTTGGGATCCCCTGGATCGATATTGCTCCTCGGGGGCATAACCCGGCTTGAGCATAATGGACTTGCTTTTGTCGTTGCTGTCGGTGAACTCCCGCGCCGCCCCGAAGTCCAGTAATTTCACCGTCCCGATATCGGTAATCATGATGTTGTCCGGGCTGATATCGCGATGGATGATGCCGAGCCGATGCACCTCAGACAAGGATTCCATCAACGGCCTTATCGTGCCAAACACTTGTTCCGCAGGGAGCCTGCCGCCCATTTGGCTCAGATAGCGCTTCAAGGTCTGCCCTTCTATGAACTCCATGACAATGTAGGCCGTTCCATTTTCCATGAAGAAGTCGGAGACCTCTACGATCCCCGGCCTGGATCGGAACTTGGCAAGGTTGCGCGCCTCTTCCACAAAACGCTCCCTGCCCCTTTGGAAAAAGACTTCCTGGTCGCCCGCATAAGACGAAACCGTATTGGTCGCCGTGACTTCCCTCGTCACAAACCCGCTGGGATAGTACTCCTTAATGGCAACCTTGACCTCCAGGTTCAGATCCTTCCCTATGTATGTGATGCCAAACCCGCCCTCGCCCAAGACCCGTCCGAGCAGATACTTTCCATTGAGTATCGTCCGCGGGCGCATCTGATGCAGGGGCGTGGGATGCTCCCTATCGTTGTATCCGCATGCGCCGCACTGCTGGGTGCCTCCTGGGAGGGCACCAAAACAGTTCATGCAAAGTAGATTTGGATCTTGGAACACCATTCGCTACTCCTCCGTCTTCTCATTGCCATCTGAGCAAGCATTTACTCTATCTCATAGAGATTGTCCTTGTTTCCGAGGTAGAATTTTAAGCGTGGCGCAATGGGGTACGGCTTGCCGGGGGTAAGCCTCGTGCCATTCTCCAGATACGTCCCATAACGGGAATTATTATCGATTAGGCGCAGCGCCCCCCCAATCCGGACGATCTCGCAGTGAATCGAGCTGATGCCGGGCGCCGTCGTGGGATAGACGACATGGCAGCGGGTGGCGTCCCTTCCCAGCGCGAGCTTGTCGCCATGCAACGGGAACAGCCTACCGGCAAACGGCCCCGTCAGGCCCCGCAGGCCCGTGGGCACGGGCGCGGATTGCGGCACGGGCGGCGGCACGGGTACGGGCGCGGATTGCGGCACGGGCGGCGGGACCGGCGCAGGTACAGGTTGCGGCATGGGCGGCGGGACGGGTACGGGCGGTGGGACGCGCAGGGGCGCGTCCCCTACAAGGGACGGGGGATGCGGCACGGGCGGCGGGACGCGCTGGGGCGCGTCCCCTGCAAGGGACGGGGGATGCGTGGCGGCGACGGCGGCTTGCGGGAACGCCAAAACCTCCACGACGCCTTTTTTGATGATATAGAGCAAGATTATCCAAGCCGCGACGATCAGCAGGACATACTTAATGGCTTCCACGGGGGGAATCCCCAAAATGGAGAACGACAGTTTAATGTTCAGCAACTCGGATACATCCAGATTCCATATAAAGTGAAGCAAACATGCCGCGGCAAAGCAGAGCAAGAAACGTACGTTCACAAAATGGCGGGGGCGCAGCCGGCCGCGTCCCCGGGCAAGCATCAGCGCCCCGCCGTAAAGGGCCGCCCACACCGTGTGGGCGCCGAGGGCAAGCACCCCCCTGGCCAGTATGGTCTGCATCCCGTAGTTGTTCGTGTATCCCATGGTTTCTATGGCGGCAAAACCTGCGCCCACGGCCGCGCCGATCAGCACGCCATTGAGGGTGTATCGGTATTTCGGTTTGAGGACAAACAGGCAGATCACCAGCAATTTTGTGGGTTCTTCCGTAAGCGGCGCCAAAATTGCCTTCATATTGGGAATCATCCTGTTAAAGAGGAATGAGAAAATGATGGACAACGCACCACCGACGAAAATCATGCCAAGGATGAGGTAGATCGGGATATTGCGCGGGATATTCATTTCCCACATCAGCAGGACAACGATGAGGGGCAAGACCAGCGCCCCGGCAAAAATCATCGGGATCCGGGCATACGTACCCCCTCCGACCACGTCGAGGATGTACAAGGCCACGATAAACAGGAGGGCAAAGATCCCCACCCGGGAAAACAGCCACGGCTTTTTCCACTGAGAGACCATTTGATCTTCCCGCGGCGTCGATAGGGACGTGCCGGCCAAAAACATGCTCGCCCCGTCTTCGCTTTTATGTTTCTTGAAAACGTCGGAAAAGATATCCCTCCATGTAATCTCCTGCTTGGCGGCTTTCCTGAAGAATATTGTGTTGCCTGCCATGGTCCGCTCCTCCTCACATCGCCCTAGCCACTAGCCACTAGCCACTAGCCTACAATACCCTGAATTCGTTCTCAGGCGAAGCCAGATAGAAGCTGTCGCCGGGTTGCAACATGACGCCCTGATGGGGGTTGAGCTTTCTCCCGCCGGCCAAAAAGGTGCCATATGAGGAGCCTTTGTCCGTGAGCATGAGGCCGGCTGGCAACGCCGACAGTTCGCAGTGCAGGGAGCTGATTCCACTGGTATTGGCGGGGAATACGATCTGGCACCGCCTCGGATCCCGCCCAAAGGACAGCGATGTGCCAAGCGGGAAATTCGCGCCCGCAAAATGCCCTTTTGTACAGATAAGCTGGCTCCCCCCATGAGAAGCCACCATGGGACCTGTCACGAGCGGCGTCGTATAGGCGGGCGCAGGGGGCGTCGCCGGATAGGTAGGCGCCGGAGGGGGCGGGGGAGGCGTCGCCGCGTACGGGGCGGCCTGGGGCGGCGGGGCTTGGGGCGGTGGCGCCGCCGCATACGGGGCGGCCGCCGGAGCCGCTTGGCCTTGCTTTTTTCCTTTTTGGCTGAGCATCACAATGAGGATAATGAGCGCCAAACCCAGCACCGCCACGAGGATCACCCACCAGTATTCGGATAAGAAATCCGACTGCGGCGGGGGTTCCTCTGTCACCGGGGGGGGGCCGTCCGTTTCGTCCCCGCTCGGGTCAAAGGGCGGCGGCGGCGGGTCGTCCGGATCCTGGGAAGGTTGCGGGGGCGGCTTCGGGTTGTCGGCTAGCAACACCGGCGTCCCAGCCCTCGCATAAGCCACGCCCATCGCAACAGGCGTCAGGCATATGGCAACAGCAAGGAGAACAATAACGATCTTTTTCATACGGCTCACTCTCACAATATCTTTAGTATGATTGCGGTAAAATTGTCTTGATACGGCATAGCCTTATCCAGCACTGCTTTTTCAAGCAGAAACGCGCTTTCGTGTGGGTCGGCCGCCATGGTGGCCATGATTTCCTCATCGGACAGCGCATTGAAAACGCCATCCGACATGAGCAGCACCCGATCATGGGGCAACAATTGCACGGGTTGGTTATTTCGGTCGATTTTCTCTATGTTCTCCATCCCCAAATAGCTGGTGAGCGCTTTGCGCTGCGGGTCGCCCAAGGCCGCTTCCCAGGTGATCGCCCCGTGCGCGGCCCGCTCGTCCAGTTCCACGGCGTATGTGTGCTCGCGGTTAATCTGGAGCAATGCGCCGCCCCGAATCAAGTATATCCTGCTGTCGCCGACCGATATCCAATACATCTTCCCGGCATGGACAATCACCGCCACTACGGTGGCGCCGCCTTTTTCGTAGCCGGCCATGTTGAGCAGGATTTGATCGTTGGTAGAAATCAGCATTCTTAAGAGGAATTCTTCCGGGGTCTGGGCGACTTCGTCTTCGATAAACATATTCAACATGATTTGCGTCGCCATATTGCTGATGGCGGCGCCCCCGGGCAGCCCTCCCATACCGTCGGCCATGACGCAGAACACGCCCTTCCTCTCGAATAGTTCCCTGTTGGAAATATCCGATATGGCGAAGCTGTCCTGCTGGCTATCCCGGCTTCCGATATGGTGCGCGTTGCCAATCATGACCTGGCCAAACATGGCCGGCGCGGCTACCGTGGGTACGACAAGCGTTGGCGCGGGTGCCATTGGCGCGGCGGCCGGTGGCATAGCTATTGTAGGCGCAGCGGCTGCCGTTGGCGCTACCGCCATTGGCGCGGCGGCCGTTGGCAAAGCTACCGTCGGCGCGACCGCCGGCACGGCTACCGTGGGCGCGACGCCTGTTGGCGTGGCTGCCGGCGGCACGGCCATTGTCGGTACAGCCGCCGGCGGCACGGATCCTGTCGGCGCGGGTCCTGTTGTCACAGGGATGCCCGACGTGACCATGACCGTCTTGGTCATGGCCGCGCCTTCCTTATCCGGGGCTTCCGCGGCCGGTGGCGCCATGACGAGCGGCGCCACCACCGCCTTCGCTTCGGATTTTTCTTTCTTTTTCTTTTTATTAAACATACCTCTTACAACCACTTACAACCACGGAAACATTTCGCCGCGCAATTTAATAAAAACAATCTTCGTTTGGCCGATTTCAATGATGTCGTAGGGCTTCAGCTCGATGGTGGTCAAGACGGCTTTGTCATTCACCCGGACAATGCCCCTTCCGCCACCCGGCGAAAAATAGAAGGCTTTATCCCGCGTATCGCAGGCGACGGTCGCGTGGTTATCGCGGGAAACGGTGTCGTCGCCCCGGATGCAGACATCCATCTTCTCGCTTCGCCCAATAAAGTTTTTTTCCGCGTGGAGCCGGTAGTCGCGGCCTATGTCCATTCCATCCAGGATGACAAGCCACCCCACCACCGGGTCGAAGCCCATATCTTTTTTGAACACCGACTGGGTACGGCCACTGTCGAACGCATTCGCCGTGTCCTTCGCCGTATCTACAGAGCGCGTACGATCGTAGCCGTCGTAGGCTGGCGCCGCCGACGCCGCCGAAGCCGCCGGCGCGGCTACTGGGACAGTCGACGCGCCCGGTGCGGCAGCAGCGTTTGCGGTGTCGCAATACGGGCATATGGCATGGATCGATGCGTCATAGTAGTGGCCGCCCCCCGCGCATTGTTTCATTTCCATTTCGTTATCTCCCTTCAGGTGATTAATCAACGATATTTTATCATTGCTCCGGGGGTTTTTGCAACATGTTTATTTCCAATATGCGCATAGATTGATAAGTTCCCCGGGCGCCAGGTTGGGAAGGGTAAATGATTCTCCCGCCTGCACCACTACATAGGCCCAATCATCCGGCTTGGAGGCCCTTGAGTAGTATCCCAGCTCGTCCCCGCGCCTGCACAACCAGCTGCGCCTGTTTACGCTGTACACGTACCAACCGCCAAAGGTGTTCGGCGCCCCGTCTTTGATAAATTCGTTTGCCTTGATGGGAAGGGGCGATCCAACCTGCGCGGTTACCGGCGCCATTGTTCCGTACCCGCCCATGGCGTTGTATTTGACGGAAAACTCGCCCCCCGTTTCCCAAACGGCGTAAAGGGTTAGCGTGTCGTTGGCCTCGGGGCTGAAGCCGACTGTCTTCCATGCGTCTTTGAATACTTTCTTTGCCGCGCCGGTGGGCTGGCCGCCATCTGCAAAGTACTCCATTTCGCCGTTGTTGTCGTAAATCCACATCCCAAGTTTTTCGCTATAGATATTCCAACCCGCAAAGGCGTACCCTTCCCTGGTAAACTGGTTGTTGGGCAGGCGCCATTCGACGCCATCGACGGCCGATATCTCCGTCATTTGCCCCATGCCCCCGTTTGCGTTAAACAACAGGGTGTAGACATCGTCGCCGCTCCATACCGCTACCAGCGTAACGACGTCGTTATCTACTGTCCCGAGCACGTCGACGGTTGCCCCATCTGCCAGGTATGCGTTTTCCCAACCTGCGGGCTGCATCCCATCCGGGGAATAACCGTACTCGACGCCGTTCGTGTACAACCATCCGGCGTTTTTCGCGCTGTAGGCCGCCCATCCGTAAAACTCTGCCGAACCGTTCGTAAACTGGTTTTGCGGCAAGACCAGGCTTTCCCCGACTTCGCTCATCACCTGCGCCATTTCCCCGACGCCTCCGTTGGGGTTGAAGTTGATGAGGAACGTCTCGCTCTTCGGCGGTTCCGGCGACGGGGTAGGCTTCGGCGTTGGCGTTGGGTCGTCGGGGTCCGGCGTCGGGTCGTCTGGCCCCGGCGTCGGGTCGTTGGGCGGCGGCGTTGGGTCGTCTGGCGGATCAGGATCATCCGGATCTTCGACCGACCCTACGGTGTAGGCGTACCCCCTTTGAATGGCGATCTCATAGGAAACATAGGCAAATCCATGATCTGCCCAGTCATCCCCCCAGGAGTTGATGAACTTGAAGGCTTGGATATCGTCGTCAAACCCCACCAGGCATATGGCGTGTCCCCCGAGCATATTGCCTGTCTGTACGTTATATATGTAATTGTTGGTATTGATACTGTAGAAAGACTCGTAGATATCGATGCCCACGACCACCCCGTAGTTTTCGTAGATGGCTTGCTTGATCTGGTTCGTCCCATCGATGGTAGCGAATTCCGAAATGCGGTAATTGTACGCGCTATCCCGTTGCGCGCTGTTGGGCTGCGTGAGATAATCATTATCCGAATACGGCATTTCGTTCCAAGTACAAACACCTTGCTCCTGCAATAGTTCCATGGCATCGGAGATGTAGGAGCCCCTGTCTTCGCCCCCGTTGATCTGGTTGTACACATAGGCGGGGCTGAACAGGTTGTCTTTGTCATAGTTGCCGTTCCCGCCTACCATGTTGAGGCAGCTCCTCAAGGCGTAGGCCGTAGCCCAAGCGACACAACTCCCCTGGCCCCCCTGATCGCCGGGGGGAGGGAACATGTCGGCGTTGTCGAACTTCTTGGGCAGCGCCGCCGTGTCCACCGACATCGTGAACATTTTGGCGGCGACCTTTTCCGGGTCGTCGTCTAAAAACCCTAAACCATAGCTAGCCCATTTGTTGTTGGGGTCTTGACTTGCGTCGTCCGTGCAGCCGGCAAAGAGCGCGAAGAACATGCAAAATACCAGCAACAATGCCCCTAAAGACCGTTTCTTTTTCATTTTTTTTGCTCCTCCTATTCTTTATTAATATAATACCGCACCAAAACGGCGAGTCCCTCTCTCATATTGTACAATGTTTTTACGAAAAATTCAACTGTTTTTTAGTGATTTTCTAATTTTTCCACGTCGGCGCCACAACGATACCGCGTCGGCGCCACGGTCGACAACACGGGCGGCGACCCGGGCGGCGACGCAACGTCCCTGCGGTTGACAAGGCGGCCCTTATGGGGTAAACTGTTCTCGGATACAACCATTTCTATCAGCAAGGGGATAAAAACCATATGCGTATACGCTATCTCGGCACCGGAGCCTCGGAAGGCTTCCCCGGCGTGTTTTGCCAGTGCCCGACCTGCGTGGAAGCGCGCTTGCATGGCGGGCGCAACATTCGCCGCCGCTCGGCCATGCTCATCGACGGCGTTTTGCTGGTCGACTTGCCCCCGGACTTGCTCTCGCAATCCTTCGAGTGGAAAATCGACATGGGCGCCATTCGCTATTTGTTGGTGACGCATACCCACCACGACCACTTTTACGCAGCCGAACTGGCCAACCTGCGCGCGCCGTACACGCTGTCGTCCACGCGGGAAAAGATGGTCGTGCTTGGTAGCGTGGCCGTATGGGAACGCATGGTAGAAACCCTTGGCGCCGAGGAACTGATACGGCTTGAGGATGTGCTGTCGTATCATGAGCTCAAGCTATTCGAGCCGGACACCATCGGTCCCTATACCATCACGCCCCTCAAAGCCCGCCACTGCCCCGGCGCGTTCATCTATCTGATTGAAAAGGATGGCCGCGTCCTGCTGTATGGAAACGACACAGGGTTTTTCCCGGAGGAAACATGGGATTACCTGGCGGGCCGGCGCGTGGACATGGTCAGCATGGATTGCACGAACCCCCTCCATGCGGACACGCCCAATCATATGACGCTGGAAGACAATGTCACGGTGAAGAGGCGCATGTTCCAGCAAAAGAGCGCCACCGCGCATACGCGATACATGGCGACGCATTTTTCCCACACGTCGGGCCTACTTCACCGCCCGATGGAGGATCGCCTGCGCCTGTACGGCGTTGGCATGGCCTATGACGGCCTGGAAGTTGAGATATGAGATTGAGAATTAAGGGATAATATCTTCATGCGCGGTTGTATGCGCCGTGATGGATGATAATGGATTATGATGGATTATTGATGAGGTGGTAACCGTGAAGCTAGGGATTGTTGGGCTTCCAAATTCTGGAAAAAGCACGCTATTTAACGCCCTTACGGGCGCCAAGGCCGAATCTGCCAACTATATGTACTCCACCATAGAACCCAACGTGGGTTCGGTCCCTGTCCCCGATGAACGCTTGTCTACGCTGGCCGACATGCACAACCCGAAAAAGGTCACGCCGGCCGTCGTCGAGTTTATGGACATCGCCGGTCTGGCGCGGGGCGCGTCCCGGGGCGAAGGCTTGGGAAACCAGTTCCTCGCTGTCATCCGGGAAGTGGATGCCCTCGTCCACGTGGTGCGTTGCTTTACATCGGACGACGTCGTATTCGCGGAAGGCGGCGTCGACCCTGTCCGCGACATTGAGATCGTCAACCTGGAACTCACGCTTTCCGATCTTTCCCTGGTAACTCGCCGGATAGACAAAGCCAACAAACTGGCCAAAGGAGATAAAAAATACGCGGCCGAAGCCGCGCTGTTCACCCGTCTGCAAACGCACCTGGACGACGGTTTGCCGGCGCGTTCTTTCCCGTGCCTGCCCGAGGAGCGCGATCAGGTCAACACGATCCCTTTGCTGTCGAGCAAGCCGGTGATCTATTGCGTCAACACAAGCGAAGAGGGTTTTGTAAGCAGGCAAGACAATCCCCATCTGAAGGCGGTAGAAGATCTGGCCGCCCGGGAGGGCGCCTTGGCGTTACCACTGTGCGCCAAGCTGGAAGCCGACATCGTCGAATTGCCGGAGGAAGACCGGGCCTTATTCCTTGAGGATCTGGGCATCCGCGAGATGGGGTTGCCCCGCTTGGTGAAGACGTCTTATCAGCTGTTGGGTTTGATTTCCTTTCTTACGGCGGGCAGGCCCGAGGTGCGGGCATGGACTGTCAGGAAAGGCACAAAGGCACCGAAAGCCGCAGGCGTCATCCACTCCGACCTGGAGCGCGGTTTCATACGGGCAGAGGTCATCGCCTTCCCAGACCTGCAGGCGGCCGGCTCCATGGCCCACGCCAAGGAAAAGGGCCTGGTGCGCCTAGAAGGCAAGGAATACGTCGTGCGCGATGGCGATGTGATATTGTTCCGCTTCAATGTATAAGAACATAGATATAGGAAATAAGGGAAACAAGGCAATAAAAGCAAATAAAAAAGCCCGCATCCCGATCATCGATGCGCTGCGGGGCTTGTCCATTATCTTGATGGTGGCGTATCACACCGGCTACGACCTGGTATTGTTCAAACTGGCGCCGAAGGCGGCCCTCTACAACCCCCTGCTCGCGTTCTTGCAACCCTTTTTCGCGGGGGTGTTCATTGTACTTGCCGGCGTGTCCGCCCGCTACGCTAGCAACAACCATGCGCGCGGTGCGCGCGTGTTGGCCTGTGCGCTCATTGTTTCGATTGTAACAGGCTTTATCGGCGTCCCGGTCTCTTTTGGCATTTTGCATTGCCTGGGGTTTTGCATGGTTCTCTGCGGGGATCCGGCCACATGGGTCGATAAAATCCCCCGAAAGGCGCAACCCCTGCTGTTTTGTGGATTGTTTATCGCATGTTATTTGTTTATCCCCGTTCGGGGCGATATCTTTTCCACTGTGCCGTATCTCTATGCTTTCGGTTTCGTCGGCCCTACCTTTACGTCGGCCGACTACTTCCCGCTACTGCCATGGTTATTCCTCTACCTGCTGGGCACATGGGTTGGCAGTTATATTAAGGCGGGCCGCTTTCCCCGCTGGTTTTACAATTTCCGTATCCCTGTCCTGCCCGTCATCGGGCGCCATACGCTGCTCATCTATATGCTGCACCAGCCCGTAGTTTACCTCGCTGTGTCGCTACTCGCCCACATCCTGCGGTAGCGCACCTTTACCGATATGTTGCCGGGATGTCAATATATATTTATCGAGACGCGATAAATATATATTGACATCCCGAATTTTTTGTGTTATACTGTGATTATCTCATTTCGGGGGGGACGATGATGTCATCGAAAACACTATGTTACCTAATCCGTTTCGCCGTCATGGCAACGGCAGCCTGCTCCCTATTCATCGCGCTGTTTGTTATTCCGTCATGGGGCGCCTCCATCGCCGACGCCAATCCAGAATATGCCGGCTGGTATCTTCCCTGGCTCGTTTTTATATGGACAGCCTCGCTACCTTGTTTCGCTATCCTATTGTTCATCTGGAAGGTATCCGGCGCCATAAAACGCGAAGAAGTCTTTTTGCTCAAAACCGCCAAATGGATTAAAACAAGTGCGGTTTTGCTATTTGCCGACGCCGGATTTTTCTTTGTCGGCAATGTCGCCTTCCTGTTGTTTCAGATGAGCCATCCGGGGATATTGTTTCTTTCCATGCTCGGAAATATCTTTGCCATTGCGTTAGCGTTGCTGGCAGCCGTATTGTCCCGGTATATTACAAAAGCGGCGGAGCTACAAGAAGCAAGCGAGGGCACGATATGATTATTATCAATGTCGATGTTATGCTGGCAAAACGTAAGATGAGCGTGACGGAGCTTACCGAGCGAGTGGGCTTGACTATGGCAAACGTGTCGCTCATCAAGAATGGCAAGGTCAAGGCTGTAAAACTTTCCACCCTGGATAAGATATGCGAGGCCCTGGATTGCCAGCCGGGGGATATTTTAGAGTACAAAGCGGATAAGCCGTTGGATACGGATAAGGGTCTATTGCCATGAAAAAGGCTTTGTTGATCACCGTTTCCAGCGATGAAATCAAAAAAATCCGCCGCGCGCGATACATTAAATTCCAACAATGCACCATGCCTTATCTGGCGGCGCTTTTCCCGCCGGATTGGGAAGTGGTGCATATTGATGAGGAAACGCAGCCGATTGATTATACAAGCCATTATGATTTGGTAGGTTTGACATTCCATACGCCCTGTTGTTACCATGCGTATGAGATTGCAAAAAGGTTTCGCGACAGGGGGACTACCGTCATCATGGGCGGTCCCCATGTTACGCTTGTCCCGGATGAAGCGGAAAAGCACGCCGACAGTATTTTTATCGGCGAAGCCGAGAATACGTTGCCGCTGTTTTGTTCTGATTTTGCCCAAGGAACAACAAAAAAACGCTATGAAGACAACGGCGTGGTGGATTTAGCCTCCGCCCCGCTTCTGCAAAAGCAACATTTTCATCGAACCGACCATACAGCGGGAACAATGTTCGCCACAAGAGGATGCCCAAATTCCTGTGAATTTTGTACGATCGCCTGTATTTATAAAAATAAGTTCCGCAAACGCCCCGTGTCGGAGGTCGCAAAGGATTTTTCCTCCTTGAAAGGGAAGGTCGTCGTATTTTGGGATGACAATATTTCGGCGGATCTTGAATATGCAAAGATGATGTTTCGGGCGATAACCCCCTATAAAAAATGGTGGACTTCGCAGGCAAGTATAAAAGCGGGCGAGGACGATGAATTTTTGGAACTTGCGTATAAGAGCGGATGCAGACATTTGTTTATTGGGTTTGAGAGCGTCGCCCAATTGTCCCTCGACGGGGCAAATAAATCATTCAACAAGGTGGCGCGTTACAAAGAAATCATTCGTCGCATCCATTCGCATGGTATTTCCATTCAAGCGGGCATTGTTTTCGGTTTTGATCATGATACGCCTGATGTGTTCGATGAAACCCTTGCCTTTTTGCGCGAGAACGGTATCTCGCAAGCCACCTTTAATATGTTGACGCCCTATCCGGGGACACCGCTTTTTGAACGGCTCCGGTTGGAAGGGCGCATATTGACCAACGATTGGACAAAATACAATTCCCGGACAGATGTTGTTTTTCAACCAAAAAATATGACCCCAGAAGCTCTGCTCGCCGGCTTTCGTCGCGCCAACCGCGAATTTTATCAGCTCGGCAACATCGTAAGCCGATTGTTTCGTTCCCGCACCAATCTGTTCTGGACGCTTCCACTCAACTTGATTTATCACGTATTGCTGAAATTGAACAAAACCGCCGGATGACGGGGGAGGGGGCGCCGTAGGACACCGGGACGCGCGGGGGCGCGTCCCCTACAACGCGCCGGGACGCGCGGGGGCGCGTCCCCTACAACGCGCCGGGACGTCGCCGGTAGGGCGCGGCATCCCTGACGCGCCGGGACGCGCGGGGGCGGGGGTCGCCGGCAACGGACGGCAACCCTATAAACAGAGCAAAGCCGCCCTCCCATGAGCGGCTCCGCCGATATCTAAATTCCATTCTGATAGTAGTTTACCATATGATGTGGTACGTTGTCAATAGGTATACACGATATTGTAAAAAATATTTTTTACGCGGGAATACATGAGAGGGCCAGCGTAAGGAAAATAAACAGTATCGCTACCCACTTCGTCATCTTGGCCAGCTTGGCATCCCATGTGCGAGCCTTGTTCTTGGACAGAAAGGTATCTGCCGCCCCGGCTATCGCGCCGGAAAGCCCCGACCGTTTTCCCGACTGCAACAAAACCACAGCCACCAGGAAGACGGCGGCGATGAGCTGCACGATTGTCACTACCAACCTGAATATGTTGTCCATGAACAAACCCCCTAAGAGAAATAACCCTTTTATTATAACACAAACAAAAATAATATCAAGAGAAAAATAATATTTTTCAGGGCAGTTTTCAGGGCAGCCGCCCACCAGCCGCTGGCTGTGCTTTGTCTCGCTCTGCCTTGCATTGCTTCGCTTTACATCGTTTTCATTCAAATCCGTTTTACGACTTCTTCAAGTCGTAAAACATCCGGTTTCTTAATGGAGATAGCACTCCACCTGAAGTTATTCCGCCTAAAGAGGCGGGGGTCTTAACCCAGCTTGCCTTCGGCAAGACCCCCACCTCTAAGCGAAGCGTAGGTGGGGGATTTGATAAACATTTCATGCGTTTTTGCGCACGATCTCCGCCGTGTCCAGCGCAATCAGCAGTTCCTCGTTGGTAGGGATGAGCAGAATGCGCCCACGGGAACCCGCGGTGGATATATCTTGCTCCCCCGGGCCGGGGTCGCTGTTTTTCACCTCGTCCATTTCCAACCCCATATAGGTGAGTTCCCCCGCAATCCTGCGTCTCATGCCCGCGTTGTTTTCCCCGACGCCGGCCGTAAACACGAGGGCGTCCACCCCGTTGAGCACGGCGGCATACATGCCGACATGCTTTTTCACCGCATAGGCAAACATGCTAAGCGCCAGCTCCGCCCGTTCGTTCCCATTGGCCGTGGCATCCTCCAAGTCCCGAAAATCAGACGACACGCCGGATATCCCCAGCATCCCGGAATTCTGGTTGAGGACGTCTGTCACATCGGATAGGCTCAGGTTTTCCTCCTTTGCCAAGAAGGACAGGATGGCCGGGTCGACTGTCCCCGATCGCGTCCCCATCGGGACACCTTCAAGCGGGGTAAACCCCATGGATGTATCTACGGATTGCCCACCCTTGACGGCGGCTATCGAGGAACCGTTGCCCAGATGACATGTGATGATTTTCAGTTTCTTGGGATCCCCGCCCAGTATCTTCGCCGCACGCTCGGACACATAGCGGTGCGACGTGCCATGAAATCCGTAGCGGCGGACATGCAGGCGTTCGTAATAATCGTAGGGCAGCGCGTAGATATACGCCACGGGCGGCATGGTCTGGTGGAAGGCCGTATCGAATACGGCTACTTGCTTCACGCCGTCCATCACACGCGCGCAGGCGCGGATCCCCACCAAGCTCGGCGGATTGTGCAGCGGCGCCAAATGGACGCAGTCCTCCACAGCCGTCAGCACATCGTCGTTGATGCAAACAGACCCGGCGAAGGTTTCCCCGCCATGCACCACCCTATGGCCAACGGCCGCGATATCGCCCAGGCTCCTTAGGACGCCAGTCTCTTCGCCGAGGAGCAGATCGATGACTGCTTGCACGGCATCGGCATGGTCGTCCATGGTTTTTTCCACCACGAATTCGCGCCGACTGGGGATAACATGCTTGATTTTCCCATCCAGCCCGATGCGCTCGCATACGCCCCGCGCCATCACCTCGCGCTTTTCCATGTCGAACAGCTGATATTTCAAAGAGGAACTGCCCGCATTGACCACCAATACATTCATTTTTTACATTTCCTTTCCCATATCATAATGCATTGCCATTGTATCATGTTTTTCCTTTTTTCACAACAATATTTCTCAGCCCCTCCCCGGCGCGCACGTCACGTGAGGCGGCATACTCGCCCAACGGCGCGTCAAGGATGCCGCGCCCTACGAACTACTCGTCGCATACGCGACGGCGCAAATTCTCCTTTACACCAAGCCGTAAATATGATATAAATATGCCATCGACCCTGTTTTTTCTTTGTCATAATCTTTACCATAATAAGGCTCGAAACGATGGAGGATTTTTCATGTTTTCCTATGAAGATATTTGGAACCACGTGATCTCGGAGTTGGCGCGCGCAACTTCCCAGACCGTTCTGCGCGCATGGTTCGACGGTATGAAAATCCTCCGGATCTCTGAAGACACAGCCTTTTTTTACACCCCTGCCAAATTTAAGCGCGATATGATCCTCAACCGATACGCGGATCGTATCAAGGTAATCCTCAGCGAACTCCTCAGCGTCCCCATGTCGGTGGAAATCATCACGGAGGAAGAACTGGAGGATTTCACGCGGCAGGAGACCCTTCAGGAGGATAAGGAGGATTATAAGTCCTATACCTTCGATCGCTTTGTGGTTGGTTCTTCCAACAAGTTCGCGCATGCCGCCGCGCAGGCCGTATCCGACAACCCCGCGGGCGCTTACAACCCCCTTTTCATCTACGGTACCTCCGGCCTGGGGAAAACGCATCTCCTCTATGCCATCATGACGCGCGTCATGGAAAAGTTCCCCCATTTCAAGGTGCAATATGTCACCGCCGAGACGTTCACCCGTCAGTTGGTCACCGCCATACGCCTGGGGAAAAACTATGAATTCCATGATAATTACCGACGCCTCGATATGTTGCTCGTGGACGACATCCATTTTATCGCCGGCAAAGAGTTTTCCCAAGAGGAATTTTTCCATACCTTCAACACCCTGCATGAAGCCGGTAGACAAATTATCCTAGCCTCCGATCGACCGCCCAAAGACGTGAGCCGCCTGGAAGAACGGCTGCGTACCCGTTTTGAATGGGGCCTCATCGCGGACATTCAGCCCCCGGATTATGAAACCAGGCTCGCTATCGTGAACGTGAAGGCCTTCCGATTGGGCCTGTCCCTCCCCGAAGAGGTATCCGATTACATTGCCGGCACGATCTCGTCGAACATACGCCAATTGGAGGGCGTCGTCAAAAAGATGATGGCGTACCGGGATCTTGTCAACAAACCCATCAGCATGGAAACCGCCGAACAAGCCATCTCGGAGATTGTCCGCGAAAGCCCGGGCCTCTCGCCAACGCCCACCCTGAACCTCCAGGAAGTCTGTGACTTTTACAACTTGGACTCCGCCCAAGTCTTAGGGGCAAACCGGCGTTCCGACGTGGTACGGGCGCGCCAGCTCACCATGTACCTCTGCCGGTTGCTGACGACAAAATCCCTGCATGACATTGGGAAATTCATCAACCGCGATCATACCACGGTGGGGCATGGCTGCGAAAAGGTGGAGGCGCTCAGGGTCTCCGACCCCATGATTTCTAAGGATATCCAATCGATGATTGAAAATATTCGCAACAAATAAATAAGGCTTCATCCCAAGGCTTTATCCCCCGCGTTTTTTATCCCCCGCACGTTGGGGATTGTGGAAGCATGCCGCTCCCCTTGCTTTTTTCTTCTGCGTTTGCCACGCGAAATCCCCCTATTTATCCCCCAGGCCTGTTGGATGCGCATGTCCAGCCGTGCAACTGTTCCCGCCCGTTATCCCCCATCCCACGGCCTACCGCTACCTTGGCTATCGTATTAACTAATCTATTCTATTCTTAGAAAGAGATGATCAACATGAAGTTTTCCTGTGACAAAGCCCCCCTGCTTTCCTCCATCCTCACCGTTTCCCGCGCCGTTTCGTCCAGAAGTAGCATCGCCGCCTTAGAGGGGATCCTCATCGTAGCGGATACCAAGCTCATACTCTACGGATACAACATGGAGATTGGTATCCGGGAAGAGTTGGAGGCGGATATTGAAGTGCCAGGCAGCGTTGTGATTGTTTCGCGCTTGCTGACGGATATCATCCGACGCTTGCCCGACGATAAGGTCGTGTTTTCCCTTTCGGATAAAATGGTCATGCATATCGAGTGCGGCCGCTCCATTTATGACATCTCGGCATGTTATGATGGGCAGGCGTTTCCGAATATGCCATCTGTCCCGGAGGAAGAATGCGCGTTGATGACAAAACGGATGCTCAAGGAAATGATCCAAGGAACGGTATTCGCCGTTTCCGAGAACGACGCGAAAAAGATCCATATGGGATCGAAGTTCGTGTGGGAGAACGGCTGCCTTTCCGTCGTTTCTATCGATGGTTTCCGCCTGGCCATGCGCAGGCAAGCGTATACGGGGACGGCGCCACAAGAAGACTTTGTCGTGCCGGGGGCGGCTTTGCGCGAAGTGGAAAAGCTCCTGTCGGACGGGGAGGAAAACATACGCATCGTATTGGGCAGCAGGCATATTATGTTTCAAATCGATACGATAACGCTGACGACAAGACTGCTCGAAGGGGAATTTATCAACTATATGGCTACGATCCCCAAGGAACAGCCGGTATCCGTGACGCTGAATACGCAAGAATTTGCCTCATGCATCGAGCGCGTCAGTTTGCTCATCAATGAGAAAATCAAGAACCCCTTGCGCCTCTACTTGGAAGAAAACCGCATTGTCGTTTCCTGCACGACCGCGCTGGGGGCGGCGCAGGATGATTGCCCGGCGACGGTAGTCGGGTTGCCGGAGGATAACCCAGAGATGGAAATAGGGTTTAACCACCGGTACTTGCTGGAAGCGTTGAATTCCCTGAAAGAACAGCAATGCGTCATTCGGTTTACCAACCCGTTGTCCCCTTGTATCATCGTGCCCCAGGAGGGCGATGCGTTCATGCACATGATCCTGCCGGTGAGGCTCAGGAGCGAATAGACATAGGCATGAACGATGACATGATCAATGACAGGAACAAGGACATGGGCAGGAAAAATGGCAACGACATGGGTAGGAGCATGGGCAGGAGGGATTCTGTTCGTGTGGAAAAGCTTTCGCTTGTGAATTTTCGGAACTTTGAGAAGGAGGCTGTCCGCTTTTTTCCCGGCGTCAATATTATTTGTGGAAATAACGCGCAAGGAAAGACAAGTCTCTTGGAGGCCGTGTTTTTTTTGGGCGCGGGGAAGAGTTGCCGCACGGCGCGGGAGCGGGACATGATTCGCATAGGGCAAAAAGAGGGGCGCGTCGAGGCATGTTTTACTTCCGAGGGAAGGGCGCAAACCGTAGAAGCGAGCATATACAAACAACAGCGCAGGCTTTTTTTTATCAACGGCATCAAACTGAACACGCCCAGGGAACTCTTGGGCCGAATGCCCTGTGTCTTTTTTGGGGCTTCCCAGTTGGATATTGTGCGCGAGGGCGCGGCGGCGCGGCGGCGTTTCATGGATATCGCCCTCTGCCAGTTGAAGCCGCGCTATCTATCGCATTTGGCGGAGTTTAACCGCTTACTGGCGCATAAAAAGAGGATACTGGAAGACGCGGCGCAGGGGGCCGCCATGGCGGACGTGTTGCCGGACTTCAACAGGCGCATAGCAAAAATAGCATCCCGCGTCGTGGCGTACAGGGCGTCCTTTGTCGCGAAGGTGGCGGCGATGGCGTCGGTTTTCCATCGGGAAGCGACGGGGGGTAGGGAGAATATCACGCTCAACTATCTGACGCGACCGGCCTTCGAAGAGGGGACAACGGAAGAAGACCATGAGGGAATGTTATATCATGCCCTCAAGAAAATGGAGATGTCGGAGCGGGCGGCGTTGCGCTGTTTGGTCGGCCCCCATCTGGATGATATCGCAATCTTGATCGATAACGCCGAAGCGCGTAAATATGGGTCGCAGGGGCAGACACGCACGGCGGCACTGGCGATGGTATTGGCGGAAAGGCAGATATTTAAGGAAGAATTCGGCAGTTTTCCCATCCTTTTATTGGACGACGTATTGTCGGAACTCGATGCGGCCAGGCAGGCGTTTGTCTTACAGAGAACCGGCGAAGGGCAGGTCATCATTACCTGCTGCAACACGGACATACTGTCCACCTGGAAAGAAGGGCGCGTCATCCATATCGAAAATGGGGGGGTCGTGCATGTATCTGCATCTGGGACATAACACAGTCGTACCCCACAAATCGATTATCGGAGTATTTGACTTGGAGATTACCTCCCATTCCCGGCAAACGCGGGCATTTTTGTCTGAAGCGCAAAAAAAGGGGCAAGTCAAGGCGGTGATCGACGAGTTGCCGGCATCCTTTGTCCTCTGCGCCATGGACGGGAAGACGACGGTGTATTTGTCGCCTATCTCGGCGGCGACGCTCGGCAAAAGGGCGAGGGAAAATATCCTGGAAGATTGACAATTCGTAGGGCGCGGCATCCGTGACGCGCCGGTGCGCAGGCCAATGACAATTCGTAGGGCGCGGCATCCGTGACGCGCCGTGGAGGAAATTTATGAACGAGCAAAATAATTACGACGCATCACAAATTCAAGTGCTCGAAGGGCTCCAGGCGGTACGCAAGAGACCCGGCATGTATATCGGGACGACGTCGGCCAAGGGCCTTCACCATCTGGTGTATGAAATCGTTGACAATGCCATCGACGAGGCGTTGGCGGGATATTGCAAGAATATTGAGGTGACGATCCACCCCGGCGACTGGATTTCGGTGAGCGATGACGGGCGGGGCATCCCCACCGGCATGCACGAGACCGGGAAAGCGGCCATGGAGCTGGTGTTTACGGTCCTCCACGCGGGGGGCAAGTTTGGCGGCGGCGGGTACAAGGTGGCGGGGGGTCTTCATGGCGTGGGCGCGTCGGTCGTCAACGCGCTGTCCGAGTGGATGAAGGTACAGGTCTTTCAAAACGGCCTGGTGTATGAAATGAATTTTGCACGCGGAGACGTAATAAAACCCCAGGAAATCGTGGGCGAAACGGATAAAATAGGGACAATGATCGCCTTTTTGCCAGACAACACAATCTTCGAGGATACGGTCTTCGATTTCGATATGCTGCTCTCCCGCCTACGGGAGCAAGCCTTTTTGAATGCCGGCCTGCGCATCCAGCTGACGGATCTGCGGGAGGGGCCGCCTGTCGTCAAATCCCTGTATTATGAAGGCGGCATCCGATCCTTTGTCGAATACGTGAACAAGAATAAGAACCCCCTGCACGCGGAGGTCATCCACATCGTGGGGAAGAAGGGGGATTCCGTCGCCGAGGTGGCCTTTCAATACAGCGACTCCTACAACGAAACCTTGTATTCATTCGCCAACAACATCCACACCACAGACGGGGGCATGCACGAGACAGGCTTCAAAAACGCGATGACCCGCGTGGTCAACGACTATGGACGAAGGCATAAGTTTTTAAAGGACGACGATAAAAACCTTGCGGGGGAAGATGTGCGCGAGGGATTGACCGCCATCATCAGCGTGAAGCTGATTGACGCGCAGTTTGAAGGGCAAACCAAGACCAAGCTGGGCAATTCGGACATTCGCGTGCTGGTGGATGCCATTGTGGGCGAAAAACTGGGCGACTTTTTGGAAGAAAACCCGCCGATAGGGCGCGCCATCCTGGAGAAGGCCGTGGGCGCGGCCAGGGCCAGGGAGGCCGCGCGCAAGGCGAGGGAACTCACGCGGAGGAAAACCGCGCTGGAGGGGACCTCGTTGCCGGGGAAGCTCTTTGACTGCAACGAGCGCGACCCGCGGCTCACAGAGTTGTATATCGTAGAGGGGGACAGCGCCGCCGGTTCCGCCAAGAGCGGCAGGGACAGCCGGTATCAAGCGATCCTCCCCCTATGGGGAAAGATGCTCAACGTGGAAAAGGCGCGTATCGACAAGGTGTATGGCAACGAGAAGCTCATGCCGGTCATCCTGGCGTTGGGCGCGGGCATTGGCGAGGACTTTGACCTTTCCCGGCTACGCTACAACAAGATCGTCCTCATGGCGGACGCCGACGTGGATGGTAGCCATATCCGTACGTTGCTCTTGACCTTCCTGTTCCGGTTCATGCGCCCGCTGATCGAAGAGGGGCATGTCTACTTGGCGCAGCCGCCGCTCTATAAGATCGTGCGGGGCAAGACGGTGCGGTATGCTTTTTCGGACAAGGAGCGCGACAGGATTATCGGCGAGCTTTGCGGCACGGACGAAGCCGCGCGGGCCAAAGCGGATGTCCAGCGCAACAAAGGCCTGGGGGAGATGAACGGCGAGGAGCTGTGGGAGACCACGATGAACCCGGAGACGCGTACGCTATTGCGCGTGGAGCTGGACGACGCCGTGTCCGCGGATCAGATCTTCACCGTGCTGATGGGCGACAAGGTGGAGCCCCGCCGGGAGTTCATTGAGTCCTATGCCAAGCATGTGGTGAACTTAGATATATAATTTGATAAAGTTATAACATTACGGAATCAGCGTTGCCGGTCGGGGTACCGTTACCGGTTGGGGGTTTTTTATGTCGGAGACGAAGCATCCTGTGGATTTCGAAAATCAGAAGATCGTGACGGTGGACTTAGAGCGAGAGATGAAAAAGTCCTACATCGACTATGCCATGTCGGTCATCGTGGGACGCGCGTTGCCGGATGTGCGCGACGGGCTCAAGCCGGTGCATCGGCGCATCTTGTATACCATGTACGAGGAAAACCTCACGCCGGAAAGGCCGTACCGCAAATCCGCCACGGCGGTGGGCGACGTGCTGGGCCGCTACCACCCCCACGGCGACGCATCGGTTTACGACGCGCTTGTGCGCATGGCACAGGACTTTTCGTTGCGCTACCCGCTCGTGGACGGCCACGGGAACTTCGGATCGGTGGACGGCGACCCGCCCGCCGCCTACCGCTACACCGAGGCGCGTATGTCGAGGATCGCGATGGCGCTCATGGCCGATATCGACAAGGAGACCGTGGATTTTGTCCCAAACTACGACAACTCCCGAAGGGAGCCTTGGGTGTTGCCGTCGCGATTCCCCTGCCTGCTGGTCAACGGGACGACCGGCATCGCGGTGGGCATGGCCACCAACATCCCGCCGCATAACCTGCGCGAGGTCATCGACGCGACCATCTGCGTCTTGGAAAACGAGGAGGCCGACCTAAACGACCTCATGGAGTATATCCAGGGCCCGGATTTCCCCACGGCGGCCAGCATCTTGGGGCGCGTGGGCATCCGGGCGGCCTATGCCACCGGCAGGGGCAGGGTCAAGGTACGCGCCAGGGCCGAGATAGAGGAAACGAAGGGTTCCCGCCAGCGCATCGTGGTCTCGGAGCTCCCCTATATGGTCAACAAAACAAGGCTGGTGGAAGCCATTGCCGAGCTGGTCAAGGGGAAGACCATCGAGGGGATCAGCGAAATACGCGACGAGAGCGACCGGGGCGGCATGAAATTGGTGATCGAGCTCAAGCGGGACGCCAATGCCCAGGTCGTGCTCAACAAGCTGTACGCCCATACGGCCATGCAGTCCACCTTCGCCATCAACATGCTGGCCCTGGTCGATGGGAAGCCCGTGATCCTCTCCTTGCGGGAGACGCTCGATCATTACATCGCCCACCAAATCGAGGTCATCGTCCGCCGCACGAGGTTCCTGCTCAAGCGCGCGCATGACCGGGCTCATCTCTTGGAGGGCTTGCGCGTCGCCGTAGACAATTTGGACGAGGTGATCGCGATCATCCGCGGGTCATACAGCAACGCGAAAGCCAAGCTCATGGAGCGGTTTTCGTTGACGGACGCGCAGGGGCAGGCGATCGTCGATTTCAGGTTGGGCCGCTTGCAGGGGCTGGAACTGGAAAAAATAGAGAATGAATACCGGGAACTGATGGAGAAAATCAGGCGGTATCAGGAAATATTGGCATCCGACGAAGAGGTTCGCGCCATTTTGCGCGAGGAATTGCTGGAAATCAGGGAGAAGTTCGGCGACGATCGCCGCACGGAGATTGTGCCCGTGGACGACGAGATAGACATCGAGGATCTGATCGAGCGCGAGGACTGCGTGTACACGCTGACCCACGCCGGGTACATCAAGCGCATACAAAAATCGGTTTACCGCACCCAGCGGCGGGGCGGGAAGGGCGTGACCGCCCAGACGATGCGCGAAGAGGACTATGTGGAGGAGCTGTTCGTGGCGTCCACGCACGACGTGATGCTGTTCTTCACCAACTATGGGCGCCTGTACCGCAAGAAGGGCTACTTTATCCCGGAAGCCGGCCGGGCGGCCAAGGGGATGAATATCGTCAATGTACTGCCGCTGGAGGCAGGGGAGAAGGTGACCGCCATGATCCCGGTCGCCCAGGACGATCCCAACCGGTTCCTGGTTATGATCACCCGGCGCGGGACCGTCAAGCGCATCGAGCTGGACAGGCTGGAGACCGCCCGCAAAGGGGGCATCCGCGCGTTGCGCCTGGAGGAGGGCGACGAGCTCATCGCCGTGCGCAAGACCAGCGGGGACGAGGATATCATTTTGGCGTCGCGCGAGGGCATGGCCATTTGTTTCCGCGAGACGGACATCCGGGAGATGGGTCGCGTGGCCGCCGGCGTGCGGGGCATCCGCTTGGGGCGGGGGGACTACGTTGTGGGCGCGGTCCGCATGCACCCGGAGGAAACCTTGCTGACTGTCACGGAGAAGGGATACGGCAAGCGCACCGCGCCGGGGGAATACAGGCGCGGCGGCGAGGCCCAGCACCGGGGAGGCAAAGGGCTCAAGGCCCATGGCATCACGGAGAAAACAGGGAAAGTGGCCGCCATCAAGGCGGTGGCGGAAGACGACGATGTGTTGTTGATCTCGGACGACGGTACCATCATCCGCATGGCGACAAGCGACATCAACCTTTACTCGCGCAGTGCCCAAGGCGTTATCCTCATGCGCATGGCAGGGGATGCCCGCGTGATCGCGGTGGCCAGCACGAAGAGCGAGGAAGAGGAAGAGAGCTGAGCTGTAGGCGATATTTTACATGATAGGTGGGGACGGGTATGGATGAAAGAACTGCTATTTTTGTATGGGGCTTTACGCTTGCGCTGATGATAATTCTTAGTGTACTCGCCGGGAGAATGGCTCGTGAAAGAAACCGTAATCCCGCAAGATGGGTCATTCTATGTCTATTTGTCTCACCTGTCATCGTGGTTATTATCCTGGCCTGCATCGGAGAAAATATGGCCGAAAAACACAAAGAAGAACTCATAGCGGAACAAGAACGCAATGAAGAGCTGTTGCAGCGGATTCACGAACTCGAAAAGGGAGTAGCGGACGAAGACAAGGAGTCTCAGACAGATATAGACGAAAAACAGGAGGCCGCCAAAAAACAGGAGGAAGAAGACAGGAGGCAGGAGGAAGCCAGGGAGAGGAGACAGCAGGAGCTGGAGGACAAAGGGATCGCCCTGCTGATCGATAGCGAGGAAATCATGCAGGATGCCTATACGCGGAGGCTTCTGTACGGCAAGGAAGCGTATATATCCTATTTGCGCCATATGGCCAATGTATTCGATCTGGAGGGCATCGAATGGACGGATCAGACCATCGACGATATAGATCTCATGCTGAGATCAGAGGAGCCAATGGATGAACTGCAGGATCAACTATGAAACACATCACGCTCTACACGGACGGGGCTTGTTCCGGGAACCCCGGGCCGGGGGGCTGGGCCGCTATTTTGCGGTATGGGGAACATGAGAGGGAACTCTCCGGCGGCGAGCCACATACCACCAACAACCGCATGGAACTGACCGCCGTCATCGAGGGGCTGCGGGCGCTCAAGGAACCTTGCGAAGTGCGCGTGTATTCCGACTCCAAATACGTCGTGGACGGCATGTCCCTGGGCTGGGCGGCCAAATGGCGGGCGCGCGGCTGGAAAAAGGCCGACAAGTCGCCCGCCCTGAACCCCGACCTGTGGGGGACGATGCTGGATTTATGCCAGTTGCACAACGTGTCGTTTACCTGGGTGCGCGGACACGCCGACAACGCCTACAACAACCGTTGCGACAAACTGGCCGTGGGCGCCATACCCCAGTAAGGGGTGTCATGCCCATATATGTGGCATCGCGAATGTTCGAGGTGAATTTGAATTCATGAAAAAATGGAAATTTTATCTGCGGCTTGCCCCGATGGTCGTCATCATGGCCTTGTTTTTGTTGGGCGCCACGGCGCGTCTCTACAACCTGCAGATTACCCATCGCGAAGAAAACAAAAAACAGGCGGAAAAACGACAGGCGAGGATGGTCGCGCTGCCGGCGACGCGCGGCGAGTTGCTGGATCGGTATGGGCGCCCGTTGGTGACCAACTATACCACGTACGCGCTCCGGATCGACCTAAACCGGTTGCTCATCGCCAGCGACGACCCCAACGAGGTCATCGATCGCCTCACGCGCCTGATGAAAGAACAGGGCGTCCGCTACGAGGACACGTTCCCCATCCTGCCGGATCCGTACCATTTCAAGTTCAACATCGGCGAGAAGGAAAAGACGTACCTAAAGCAATTCACGGAGAAACTTGGGTGGCCGGAAGACATGGCCGCCCCGGAACTCATGGAAAAGATCAAAGAACTCTTTGGCATCAGCGACGAATACGCCCAGGCGGACGCGCGGCGCATAGCGGCCATCCGGTACGAAATGGAGCTACGCCGGGTGCTTCAGACCAACGAGCCGTACTACTACATCCCGGACTATCAGTTTGCCACCGAAGTGGATATGACCATCGTGGGCATGGTGCGCGAACAGGATTTCCCCGGCGTCATGGTGGAGACGGTACCCGTACGGGAATACCGCACGCAATATGCGGCCCATTTGCTGGGCATGGTGGGCCGGATCCCCGAAGGGCGGGCGGCGGAATATAAAGAGAAGGAATACGCCGCCGATGAATTGGTTGGGTTGGGCGGTTTGGAGGAAGGGCTGGAAAAATGGCTTCGCGGCAAGCCCGGATGGCGCGAAGAAGAAACCAACACCTCCGGGAAGATCACCAATATCCTCAATAGCAAGAAGCCGGAACCGGGGAACAACTGTTTTTTGACCATCGACATCCTGCTTCAGGAAAAGGTGGAGCATGCGCTGGAAGAAGGCATACTTTCACTGCGGGAGCAGGGGGAGCGCGGCGGGCTTATCGACAAGCATTTGGCCGCCGGGGGCGCCGCCGTCCTGATGGATCTCAGAACCGGCGAGATACTGGCCATGGCGTCCTACCCGACCTATGATCTGATAAACTTTGCGGAGAACTTCGAGGAACTGAACCAGGATCCGATGAGCCCCATGCTCAATCGGGCCGTCGCCGCCGCGTATGAGCCGGGATCGACCTTTAAGATGGCGTCGGCGATGGCCGCCTTGGAGGCGGAAGTGATTACACCCACCTCCACCATCTTTGACGAAGTGGTATATACCCGTTATGCCCCCAGCTATACGCCCAAGTGTACGGGTAGCCATGGGAGCATCAATGTGGCCGACGCCCTCCGGGTCTCGTGCAACTATTTCTTTTACGAGTCCGCGTACAGGACAAAGATAGAAACCATGAACGTCTACGCGAAGAAGCTGGGCTTTGGCGTGAAAACAAACGTCGAGCTGCCGGGGGAGCGGGATGGCGTCTTAGCGGGCCCGGAGTATTGCGAGAAACAGGGCCTCTATTGGTACGACGGCGATGTGCTGCAAGCGGCTATCGGGCAGTCATACAACCTCATCACGCCGATCCAGCTGTGTAGCTATGTGGCGACGCTGGCCAACGGGGGCGTCAGGTGCAAGCCGCACCTGCTGAACATGGTCAAGTCCTTCGATTACGCCAGCACGATATACGTGGAGACCATGGAAGTGGTCGAACGGTTGGAACTCAAGGACGGCACGCTGGAAGCTATCTTGTCCGGGATGAGGATGGTATGCGAGCCGGGCGGCACGGCGGCGCGCACGTTCGCGGATTACCCATACCCGGTGGGCGGCAAGACGGGTTCCGCGCAGACGTTGATCGACGGCCGGCCGGCCAACGGTGTCTTTGTGGCGTTTGCCCCCTTTGACGATCCGCAAGTGGCCGTGGCTGTCGTGGTGGAGAAAGGCGGATCGGGTTCCGCCGTGGCGCCCATCGCGAGGGACGTATTTGACGCCTATTTCCAGAGCCAGGAGACCATGAGCAAAAGAATGCCGGAGAATCAATTGCATGGGTGAGAATTGTATGATATAATGGATGCCTGAAAAACTGCGGTTTTTCATAAGGCGGGGAGATTGATATCCCGTTGATTCAGCAAGGGTTATGTCACTGGGGGGTGAACTCTTGGGAAAGGCCATACTGGTGACGTCCGGGAAGGGCGGTACAGGGAAAACAACGCTTACGGCTGGACTTGCCGCATGTTTGGCGGCGATGGGGCGGCGCGTCGTCTGTATCGATGCCGACGTCGGCCTGCGCAATTTGGATCTCGTGCTGGGCATGCCGGACGCGGCGGCGTTGGATTTTCATGATGTCCTGACCGGGGGGGCTGTTCTCCGGGAAGCCTTGTATCGGCATCCGCAGATCCCGGGGCTCTATCTATTGTCCGCGCCGTCGGAGCGGAAGGCGGGGCAAATCGTCCCGGAATTGTTTTCCGAAATGGTCAAGGCATTGCAGAAACACTGCGATTATTGCATGGTCGATTGCGCGGCCGGGTTGGGCGAGAGCTTCGCTTTGGCCGCCGGCGCCTGCGACCACGCCATCGTGGTGGGGAATTTGGAGCCCGCGGCCATACGCGACGCCACGCGGACGGCGGAACTCCTCCACAACCAGAACCTCAAGGCGGTGTGGCTGGCGCTCAACAGGGTGCGGCCCGAGCTCGTGGCCTATGGCAGCGCCAATGTGGACGATGCCATGGATACCGTGGGGTTGCCGTTGCTGGGGCTTGTCCCGGAGGATATTTCGGTGATCGACGCGGCCAATAAGTACATGCCGATTATCCTCTATGGGCAGACCGACGCCGCCCTCGCCATGTTGCGCATGGCCAAGCGGCTGGAAGGGGAGCGTATCCCGTTGCCCGGGAAGAGCATTAAATCACGCTATCACGCGCACAAGATATCCCTAAAAAAGACAGGAGGACGTATATGAACATCGCATTGGTAGCCCGTGATATGAAAAAAGAGTTGATGGTGCAATTTTGTATCGCGTACAAGGGCATATTGTCGCGGCACACGCTATATGCAACGGCTACGACGGGGAAGCTCGTGGCGGAGGCCAGCGGTTTGCCGGTGAATAAGTTTTTATCCGCGCTACAAGGCGGCGAACAGCAAATCGGGGCGCGCATCGCCTATAACGAGATCGATTTGCTCATCATGTTCCGCGACCCGATATCCGCGGGTTTGCAGGAGGGGGAAGGCTCGTTGCTGCGCCTGTGCGACCTGCACAATGTGCCTGTGGCGACCAATGTGGCGACCGCCGAGGTGCTGATCCATGGCTTGGCGCGGGGCGACATCGACTGGCGCGACATCGTCAACCCCAAGAAATAGGCTTTCCCAAGATGTGGGATTTTATCAAATTGAGGCGACCTATTCGCGAAATTCGGTGGTAGGGCCGGGATCCCAGATTACCAGTTGGGATCCACAGCCCCCCAGCCGGGTTCGGAGGTGGTAAAATGAGTAATATGAGGAGCAAGAAACAGTTTTTGCTGGCGTGCGCATTTGCGTGTACATTTGCCCTTGTGCTGCTTTTTTCGTCATGCGACATTCGGACAGTTGCGACATCGCCATCGCCATCCGAGGAACCATCGCAGGAGCCGCCCACGGTGCAGGAATTCACGGTTACCTTCGACCTAAACGGCGGCGAGCTGATAAGCGGGGATGCCGTGCAATATGTGGAAGCCGGCGAGGCGGCGGTGGCGCCGGAGGTGGAGAAGGAACGCCACACCTTATCTTGGGATAAGGCATTTACCAATATTACCGAGGATTTGACGGTAACGGCGCAATGGGAGAAGAGGGAGCTGTCCTCCACCGAGGTGGCGGATATCGTGCAGGCGAGCACGGTCACCGTCGCTTGCGAATACCACAACGGCAACACAGGGAGCGGTTCCGGCTTCTTTATCGACGACGGGGGGACCATCGTCACCTGCTACCATGTCATCGAGTACGCGACGGATATCACGGTAGAAATGATAGGGGGCGGGAAATACACCGTAGAAAAGATCGTTGCCTTTGATGAGCTGATGGATCTGGCCGTACTCAAGATCAACCTGTCCGAGACGCCCGGGCTTGTGCTGTCCACAGACGTGGTCAAAGCGGGGCAAGCAATCTACGCGAACGGGTCTGCGCTCGGGACCTTAGTCGGTACGTTCACCAGCGGGACGGTTTCCAACGCGAACAGGGTTGTCAATGGGGTAAAGTGCATCCAAATAGATGCGGCTATCTCCGAGGGGAACAGCGGGGGGCCGCTGGTCAACTCCTATGCCGAGGTGATAGGCGTGGCCGCCATGTCCTTTCTGGACGGCGAGAACCTCAACCTGGCCATCCACATCGAGCAACTCGAGGACATAGAAGAAAAAAACTACTCCCTCACCAGCTATCAGGAGTGGATCATGCGGGAGGCGGATCGGTCTTATTCGCTATATACCGACCAAAACACATTCTATTATTCCACGATCAACACCTACACGGCCGTCACGGGCAGATCCTGTGACAGATCCGTGGATTTCAAAGATAAAGCCCATGCCGGGTATGTCTATAATAGCGCGTACTATATCTATAAGCTCGTGGAACATGAATCGGAAAAGTACGTGAGTTATTTGAAGGATAAGGGTTTTGTGTACGCCGACCGCAAAGAGTATTCAGACGGGGTTTCCTACTATTACACGAACAGCAGGACGAGTGTCCAGGTCGATATGTTCCACAGCACGGACAACGAAGTGTGGATATGGGCAAGGTACTATTAACGATTATTAGCGATTATTAGCGATTACTATCGATACATGGCGAATATTTACGGATATTAGCGCACCGCAACGGCGATCCGCAACGGGAGGGGGATCTTATCAGCAACCGTAAGTTGAGGAGGTTATTGGAGCCCGGCTTTCGGCTCTGTTTTATTGTATTGCTCCTGTTCGTGGTTGCCGCCGCCGTTTGGGGACCTTGGTGGCTGGCCGCCGGGGAAGGCGCTTTTGTTGTGTTGCTCTTTTTTATCTTTCGAAGTTACATGGGCAAGCGGCGTTGGGATGTCCAGCGTTATATCGCCGGGTTGTCGCAAAATATGGGCGTGTCCATGGGGGAAACGGCGCTCAGCGTCCCGTTGCCCATGGTCGTCATCAAACTGGAGACGGGGGAGATCCTGTGGGCCAACGACAGTTTTTACCAGGCATCCAGCGCGCGGGATCATCTATTTGAGGAGAAAATCGGGGATATCGTGCCGGGGTTTGTCCCCAAATTCCTCTTGGAGGGCAAAGACCAGCATCCGTTGGAGATAGCCATGGGCAACCGGCAGTACAAGGTGTTCGGAAGCCTTATCCCGGTGGGCGCCGAGTCGAAAACCCCCATGGCGGCGCTTTACCTGGTGGATGTGACCGACGCCTCGCAATTGCGCCGCAAGTATTTCCGCACCCGCCCCGTGGTGGCGGTGATTGTACTGGACAACTACGAGGAAGCCATGAAAAACCTGGGCGATTCGCAGAAGTCCGCGCTGGTGGCCGCTATCGACAACCTGATCGGCGCGTGGGCGGGGCCGGCGGGCGGCATCCTGCGGAAGTATGACAGGGATCGTTACCTGTTTATCTTCGAAGAGCGGAACCTCACCGCCTTTGTCGAAGGGAAATTTTCACTGCTGGATACCGCGCACACGCTGGTAAGCCCCAACAGCATCCCGGTGTCCCTGAGCATCGGCATCGGGAAAGAGGGCGCCTCCCTGTCGGAATGCTTTTCTTATGCCGTGCTGGCCATCGAGATGTCGCTCTCGCGGGGTGGCGACCAAGCGGTCGTCAAGAACCGCGCGGCATTTGAATTCTATGGCGGGCGTGCGCGGGAGATGGAAAAGCGCACAAAGGTGAAATCCCGCGTCATGGCCAACGCGCTCGTCCGCCTGATTACCGATTCGTCCAATGTGCTGATCATGGGCCACCGCAACTCGGACATCGACTCCGTGGGCGCGGCGGTGGGCATAGCCGCGGCGACGCGGAAGAAGGACCGCCGGGCCTATATCTTGATAGAACGCGAGCATACGGCCGCCGAAAAACTGCTCGCGCGGCTGGAGGCGATGCCGAACAACGAGGAGCTGTTTATTACCCCCCAACAGGCCCTCCTGCTGTGCAACCGGGATACGTTGCTTGTCATTGTGGATGTCAACCGCCCAGAGATTGTGGAATCGCCCGAACTCTTGAATATCTGCGGCAGGGTCGCGGTCGTCGACCATCACCGGCGCGCCGCCGATTATATCAAAAAAGCCGTGCTCAATTTCCATGAGCCGTCGGCCTCGTCGGCGTCGGAACTGGTCACGGAACTCCTGCAATATATCTTGGAGCCGAGCGACTTGAAGCGCGTCGAAGCCGAGGCTCTGCTGGCTGGCATTGCGCTGGATACCAAGAATTTTACGATGCACTCGGGCGCGCGCGCGTTCGAAGCGGCCGCCTATCTGTGCAGCGCGGGCGCGGACACCGTGGAGATCAAGCGGCTGTTCCAAACGGATTTCAAAAACAGCTTGGCCCGGTACGATGTGGTGCGATCCGCAAGGATGTACAAGAGCCAGACCGCCATCGCGGTTTCGAATCACACGATCGACCGCATGGTGGCCTCGCAGGCGGCCGATGAGTTGCTGACCATCGACGGCGTGGACGCATCCTTCGTGTTGTTCCCGCAAGGGGGGCAAATCGTACTCTCCGCGCGTTCGTTAGGCCGGATCAATGTCCATCTGATCGTCGAAAAACTGGGCGGGGGCGGGCATCGCACCATCGCCGGCGCGCAGATGTCCGGCGACCGGGTCGAGCCGGCGCTCAACCGCCTGCTCCGGGCCATCGATCTCTACTTGGAGGAAAACACAGCGTAGTTTCGGTAATTCGGTAGACAGATTTAGTTTTTTCAACGTTTTTTGGGGTGGTGTGCATGAAAGTTATTCTACAGAAGGATGTCCCGGGACAGGGGAAAAAGGGAGAGCTGGTCAATGTGTCCGACGGCTATGCCCGGAATTACCTCTTTCCACGCAACCTGGCGTCCAAAGCCACGACGGGCGCGGTCCACACCTATGAGCTGGAAATGCGGGCCAAGGCGGACAAGAAGAGCTATGAAAGAGAAAAGGCCATGCAAGCTGCCGAGCGGCTTAAAACTTGCACGGTAAAGATTCATGCCAAGGCCGGCCCCTCTGGCCGGTTGTATGGCGCGGTCACCGGACAGGAGATCGTCAATGCGCTCAAAGAACAGTTCGGCTTGGAAGTGGACAAGCATAAGCTGGTGCAAGACGAACACATCAAAACCTATGGCATACATCCGGTAAAGGTCAAGCTGGGCGGCGCGATCAACGCAGTGGTACAGGTGGAAGTGCGAGAGGAAGAGAGTAAATAAATTGGATGAACTCACGAGGCTGCGCATGCCGCATAGCGTGGAGGCCGAGCAAGCGGTATTGGGCGCTATGCTCATCGACGCGAGAAATTTGCCGGAGCTGCTGGGGTTACTAAAGCCAGACGACTTTTTTATCCCCCGCAACAGGGAAATATACGAAGCCATCTATGCGATGTTTGCCCTCAACCAGAACATAGACCCCATCACCGTGCTGGCGCACATGCATGAGCAAGGCGCGGGCGACGATCAGGCGTTGCGGAAATATATGTTCGATCTGATGCAGCTGACCCCCACCACAGCCCATGTGCTGGAATACGCGCGGATTGTGCGCGACCGATCCCTTTTGCGGCAAGTCGCCGAGGCTTCGGCTGATATTTCGGCCTTGGTCATGGAGGGGCAGGGCGAGGCGCTTACCATTTTGGATGCGGCGGAACAACGCATCTTTGATATCCGCCATGGCAGATCCGATCAGACGCTGTACACCGTCGGCGAGGTCTTGCAGGAGGTCTTCGACCGGCTGGACGAATTGCTGAAAAACAAGGGGCAGCTTCCCGGGCTCCCCACCGGCCTTTCCGAAGTGGACAGCTATATCGGCGGGCTCGGCCGATCCAACCTGATCCTCATCGCTTCGCGCCCCGGCATGGGAAAGACCAGCATCGCGCTGAATATTGCCCTCAACGCCGTCCGCCAGAGCGGGAAGGCGGTCGTCTTCTTCTCGCTGGAAATGTCTCGGGAGCAATTGGTCATGCGCATGCTCTCCGGCGAGGCCTTTATCGATTCCAAGAAACTGCTGACCGGCGACCTCACGCTGGACGAGTGGAATCGCCTCATCGATGCGTCACGGGCGTTGACAAGGATGGACTTGCGGTTCGACGACAACTCAAACATCAACGTGGCCGAGATGAAGGCCAAGTGCCGCCGCTTAAAGAACCTGGGCCTCATTGTCATCGACTATCTCCAACTCATGCAGGGCTCCCGCCGCAACGAGAACCGCGTGCAGGAGGTGGCAGATATCTCGCGGAACCTCAAAATCATGGCCAAGGAACTGGATGTCCCTGTGCTATGCCTGTCTCAGCTCTCGCGCGCGGCGGAGACCCGCTCGGAAAAGAACAAGCGGCCCATGTTGTCCGACCTCAGGGAGTCCGGCGCCATTGAGCAAGACGCCGATGTGGTCATGTTTTTGTATCGCGACGAATACTACAACGAGGATACCGAAGATAAGAATATCGCCGAGTGCATCGTGGCCAAAAACCGCCACGGCGCCACGGGCACGGTGCGCCTGCAGTGGATTGCCCAGTACACGTCGTTCTCCTCCAGGGAGTGGAGGCATGAGGAGGGCGCAGGCGAGTAGCGCATATAAATCATACGCGCATGGCCAAATCGGGAGTTGGGAATTGGAGTTGAGAATTGAAAGATAAATGTGGTTTAACGGATAAGGTAATGGCATTTGTGCGCGGTTGTGGGATGTTTCCGCCGGGCGCATCTGTTTTATGCGCTGTTTCCGGGGGAGCGGACTCTGTGGCGCTTTTCGAGGCGTTGCTTTTGTTGCGCGGGACGCTTGGCTTGGGATCGGTGGCGGCGGCGCATTACAACCACCAGCTGCGCGGCGGCATGGCCGACGCCGACGAGGCGTTTGTCCGATCTTATTGCGCGCAAAAGGGCGTTGCGCTGTTCGTAGGGCGAGGGGACGTTGCCGGCGAGGCGAAAAAAAGGCGCGCCAATATCGAGGACACCGCGCGTGTGCTACGTTATGACTTTTTGCAAGAGACGGCGCAACGGGAAGGGTTTTCACGGATAGCCACCGGGCATACGGCGGATGACAACATAGAGACCGTTTTACTGCACCTAACGCGGGGCGCCGGGCTTGCCGGGCTTGCCGGCATCCCGCCAATGCGCGGGAACATCGCGCGCCCGCTACTCGGATGCACAAGATCCGATGTGGAGGCATTTTTACGGGAAGCGGGGATATCCCATGTCGAGGACGCCACAAACCTTGATGAGACGCTCTCCCGCAACCGCCTGCGGAAGCGCGTGATCCCGGAACTACGCGCCCTCAACCCGCGCCTGGCCGAGGCCATTGGCGGATTGTCCGATCGGTTGCGGCAAGATGAGGAATACCTGCGAAGCCAAGCCGAAGAAGCTTTGGCCACAGCCACAGCCACAATAGAAACAAAAGAGGCGGTGGGCGTATCGATCCCTGTCGGAATCTTGACCTCGCAACCCGCTGCCATCGCGAACCGGCTATGCCGGTTGCTGTACAGAAAAGCCACCGGCAAGCCGTCGGCATCCTTGTCCGCTGGGCATGTCAAAGCCATCCTCGTCCTGGGCGCCGGGGAAAGCCCCTCGGCGCAAATCGATTTGCCCGGCGGGATCGCGGCCCGGCGGGAATACGAAATGCTCGTCATCGCGCCCACCGCGCCCCTGCGCGTCCCGCACGACCCGCCCAACGCCGCCGCCACGCATCCCCCGTCCCTCGTAGGGGACGCGCCCCTGCGCGTCCCGCCGTGCCCGCCTCCGCACGACCCGCCCGCCGCCGACGCCGCCACGCATCCCCCGCCCGTCGCCGCGCATCCCCCGTCCCTTGTAGGGGACGCGCCCCTGCGCGTCCCGCCCGCGCCCCCGCGTGACCCGCCGCCCGACGCCGCCACCCCCGTTGTAGGGGACGCGCCCCCGCGCGTCCCGCCCGCCGCCATCGATTGTGGATGCGCCGGGGTGTCCGATCGGTATCATTTCTTCTTGGCGCCCGACAGAATAGAAGGGGCGTTGCAAATCCGCGCCCGCCAGCCCGGCGACAGGATGAGGCTGGCAGGCAAACCGGGTAGCCGTAGCCTGAAGCGGCTGATGATCGATGCCAAAATCCCGGCACGCCTGCGTGCGGGCTGGCCTGTCATCGCAGACCAAAACGGGGTGGTCGCCGTCCCCGGCCTGGGCGCGGACGCGAAACACATTGCCAAACCGGGTGCCGCCGCCCTGGAGATCCGCATCCCCTGTCCCTTGTAGGGGACGCGCCCCATATGCGCTAACTTAACGATTGATTATATTGAGAAGGCATGCTATAATATAGGAAACAAAAAGAGGGAGATGTTTTCTATGACGAGTATAGTCGAATTAA
>WRCJ01000002.1 GCA_009784085.1 Oscillospiraceae bacterium
GTCCGACGACGCGGCGGCTTTGGTCACCCCGATTTCTATCCGCCCGCCGGCCAAGTTTACATGCAATCCGCTGCTCTCTGGTTCCATGTCTGTCTTCCCCCTTCACTTTACATCTTTACTTCTCTACATCTTTGCATCTCTACATCTTTGCATCTTTGCATCTTTGCATCTTTTCTAAAAGGATAGCGTCGCAATATATTGCAAAAACGTATCACCACGCCGCCTTTTCCCCAGATTACAGCGTTATTATAGCACAGATATCTCACATAATGCAAATAAAATCGTTGCCGTGTTCCCAGTGAGGCACGTATGTGCCCGCATGGGGTGCCCGTGCCGTCGGCATTGAAAATCTAATCTTCAAATGGAGATAAAAATTGCGACGGGGAAATAATAGACGGTTTATCTGTGTAGTGCTTTTTATTTCCGGTAACCAAGACCGCACCAGCGGTTTTCGCCACATCGTAGAATTTTCGATCCATCTCGTCAGGCAATTTGATTTTACTGGGCGTACTGACGATATTGGAGCCTATTTCGTTCATCAAGTCAAAGAACCGTCTAATGGCTGGTGTGTGAATTACCTCCGCGAATTTTGACCGACACAGCACTTGCTCATACTCGGCCAAAATAGTCGGAGTGCCGTTGTTCGTTACTACCATCTCTTTGTTTGCCAACAGCCTTTTTTGCGTCTCTTTTGGCGAAGCGGTAAACTCTCGCATGGAAACAAACTCCATTGATCTCACCTCGTTTATAGGTTGGTCTAACATAAGAACAAATATAGCACACTATCAGATAGTGTGCTAATGGAGTGTCGCCGATTGGCACACCTCTAATTGCTTCCCGCGCTTCCCGTCTTCCTCCGATACTTTTGCCCGCGTGCGTTTGGCGTTTGCGGCAGGGTCATTTCGATGAAGCCTTCTTCGAGAGCCGGATGCAGATAATTCTTTCGGAAGGTCGGGCGATGCTTCATGTCAAGCAGTTCCATGAGGGCCGCGGCAGAGAGTGTTTTATCGCCCAAAGCACCTAAAAGCCGTTTAACTTGATCGCTTGCTTGGTCGGTATCTTGGTCGCTCGCGGCGTACTGTTCGAATGTATCCCAGATTGCTTGCAGTAAATATCGGATAAATTCCGTTGTTTTCTACATTGCCCGCATCGTTATCGCTAGGCCATGATCGTTATCTTGCTTCCGCGCGTGGTTTTCTCCACTTGGATTTGTTTGTCGATCCGCTCGCGCAATTCAGTAACATGGGAGATGATCCCTATGATCCTGTTCGTCCCTGCCATTTCCGAAAGTGTTCTGATTGCGAGTTCCAACACATCCGCGTCAAGGGAACCAAAGCCTTCGTCAACGAACATCGCGTCAAGGCGGATGCCACCGGCATTTTGCTGGACGACATCGGACAACCCAAGGGCAAGCGAGAGCGACGCCATAAAGGATTCGCCGCCAGACAAACTGTTGGCTGAGCGGGCTTTGCCCGTGTAGGCGTCAAAGACTTCAATTTCTAGGCCCGAACGTTTGCGTCCATCGCTGCTTTGGGTCTTTCGCAAAAAGGTGTAACGATTCTGGCTCATGATTTTCAAACGAAGATTGGCGGCGCGGATGACACGCTCAAAGTACGCCATTTGCGCGTAGGTTTCAAAATCGAGTTTGCCGTTTGCCGTGTCCGCCAATTGCTTTACGGCGGCGTAAGCCTTTTCGACCTTTTCAAAATCGGCGGCGGCACGGCGAAGCTCCCGGATCGCGTCTTCCGTTTTCCTGAGCCGGCCATGGATTTCATCGCGTTTCTCGCGCAACGCCTTCGATTCAGCATGTATTGTTGCCGCTTCGACCCGCAAACGCGCAATGTCGGGCCGCTCCCTGCCGGCGGTCTCGTTTTTAAGCCGGGTGATGTCACGGGCAAGCCGTTCGCCGTTTTTCTCGTAATCCGATACCTGCTTCCTCAATTCGGCAAGATCCTTTTCCGTTACGAGATAAGCCTTGTATTCCGTTTCATCCGCAAAACCATTGTCTTGCAAGGAAGTCATATAGGCTAATTGCGCCCCGTCACGGAGCTTCAAAAGCCGTTGTTCATGGGCGGCGCGCTCGCGCGTCAGCGTCTGGGCGGAGAGCGCGGCAGATTCAGCATTTGTTTTGCGTTTCGTCGCGGTATCCCAATCTTTGGTAAGTTTGTCAAGCGTTTTCTTATCCGCTTCTTTGCGCGCGGTTAATTCGTTTACCGCGTTTTTCGTTTGAGAAAGCAGTGCGGATAGTTCCAATTCCAGCTTCGATTCTAGTTCCGACCCTAGTTCCGACCCTAGTTCCGATTCCAGTTCCGACCCCGATGACCCCCAATTGGCGTTCGTGACATATTGGGAGAAGTCGCTCATCAATCGTTTTCTGAGTGTATCGGTTTCGCTTTGGAGCGAAGCAATGTTCGGCGTCAGTTCGTCGCGCTTTTTTATTGTGGCTTCCATTTTCTTTGTGAGTTCGGCAAGTGATTTTTCGGCGGCGCTTTTCTTTTCGGTCAAGTCCGCAAGAGCCGATTTTGCCGCAAGGATCATGTCCGGCAACAGGGTTGACGCGGCCTCCATCGTGGATGCGGCCTCCATCGTGGCAGTGGGAACAAAGACAGAGAAGTCGGAAATAAAACGCTTGCTCAGTGTTTCGATTTCAGCTTGCAGGGCGCCGCATGACGAGGATTTCGCTTCGCGTTTTGCTTGTGCTTTGTCCTTGGCGTCCCTTGCCTTTTTGAGTATCGCCTGGGTGATATTGTCGTCGGAGCATGGGGCGGGCGCCGGATGATGTGCGGAGCCGCAGACGGGGCAGGGCATGCCTTCTGTCAAGCTGCTTGCCATAATCCCCGCTTGGTTGCGAAGGAACTTGTCCTCTAGCATCAGGTATTTTTCATTGGCGCCATCGAAATCAGCATGAAGCGTTTCAAAGCTCAGTTGCTCTTTTGCCAGCACAGATTGTTTGTTTGCGATAATCGTATAGTCGTTCTGCAATGGCGATAATTTCGCCAGCCTATCTTCTTCGTTTTTCAAATCCTCTGCTGCCTTGTTGAGCCTTTCTTGGTACGTTGCAACGGGCGGCAAATCCCTCAACATGTTGAGCGTGGTGGTCAGTTCGTCATTCATTTTGGTCAGATTGTTGCGTTTCGTGGTAATTTCCGCGTGATTCGTCTTCAGCATCGCAAGTTTTTGTAGTTTCTCCGCAGCGGTTTCCCACTCTTTCAACAACAGGGCATAAGCATCCCGCGTGTCGTCAAGCGGCGGCAAGGAGGCAACAGCTTTCTTCGCTTCTTCACACTCCCTACCGGCGGCAGCTTCTGTCTCCTTTGCGCTTGCTAAGCCGGCTTGCGCGGAGGTGTAATTTGCCGCCGCCTTATGCGCTTCCTCGGCAAGCGGTTTGACTTTGCGAAGGGCAGTTTCGCCGCGATGGGCGCGCGTTTCCGCGCCGGCGATTTCTTCGGCTTTGGCGCTATGCCCTGCAAGGTCGCGCTGGCATTGGGCGAGGTCGGCAAACTTTTTGCCAAGATCTTCCGCGATAGCAATTTCGGCGGCGAGCGTTTGTTTTTTGTTGTCATAGATGTCGAGCTGCTTGTTCGCTTCCGACAACCTTGTTTTGTCGGCCTTGATTTGCATCTCCCATTCCGCAAACCGCTCGTCGCGTTGATAGACATCCACCCCATATCGATCGAAGCCGAGGAGGATCAGCGAGCGTTTATCGCTCTCGCGCTTCACTAGGTCCTTGAGCCGCTCCTGGAAGAATCGCAATGCCTCCGTACCGAAAATGCGGCGCAATATCTTGAGTCGCTCGTCGGTGCCGCTTTGCAGGAAGTGGAGAAAATCGTTCTGCGCGATCATCACGATTTGCGCGAACTGATCGCGGTCAAGGCCCACGATTTCGGAGATCTTCTGATTCACATTTTTGACTCGGTTCATCGAAGTGCCGTCAGGCAGGACAAGAAACACGTCTTGCCCGGCCTTCTTGATGACGCGCCGAATGCTATACAACTTGCCGCCGGAAATAAATTCAAGTTCGACATATGTCTTCGCTTTTTCCCCCGCGAAATCGGAGCGAAGCATGGCGTAGTCGTCGCGGCCCCAACCGCTTGCCTTGCCGAACAAGGCAAATGAAATGGCATCGAAGATGGTGGTCTTCCCTGAACCCGTGTCTCCCGTGATCAGATACAGGCCATTGTCCCCCAGTTTTGAGAAATTCACGGTTTGCACGTTGGCGTAGGAGCCAAACGCGCTGATCGTGAGCGTTAGCGGTTTCATTCCTCACCCGACCTTTCCAGGAGTTCACGCACAATCTCGCTTTGCCCCTCGCTCATTGTCGAACCTTGCGTTTCAAGGAAAAACTCGCCAAACAATTCATAGATCGATAACTTTTCAACCGCTTCAGAAGCTATCATGATGGCGTCCATGTCAGTGTTTGCCCGCGACTTTGTCCGCGAGTTCTCAAATCCAAGGCTCATCATATTGGGGTAGACGCTGCGGAGTTTCCCTATGGGGTCAATAATCTCTTCTTCGTCGGTGAGGACTACGCGCAGATAATCCTCTTTGTCCGCAAGACAGGCTACTTCATCGCGCATCAGCTTGTCAATTTCGCCTTTTATTTCGCGCATATCATGGAGTGGAGTAAGGGGGAGCGTTTTCGTTGATAGATTTCCCTTTTCGCCCAACGCGACAAGCGTTATAGATTTTTTCTGCTTCCACTCAGAAAACGAATATTTTATCGGAGACCCGCAATAGTGGATATGCTCTTCGCCTGCGCTTTGCCTGCCGTGCAGATGCCCGAGCGCGGCATAGTCAAAGCGTTCAATAATCCCCGCGTCCACGGCGTCGAGCCCGCCTATAGGGTTCAACTCGGATTCGGAGCGAATGGGCGAAATGCCTGCTTTGGTGTAAAATTGATGTGACACTAGCACATTGCGGGCCGTATAGTCAACGTTTGCCGCGCCCAACGCTGCGGCAATGGCGTCATCGTAGCTTTCGATCTCCTGTTCCCCAGACAATACGCGCATAGAAGTCGGCTTGATGAACGGCAGGAGCCAGAAGTTCACTTCGCCGTGTTCGTCGGTCAAAATGACCTTGCGCGGCGATCCGGCGAATGAGCCGCAAAGATGCAACTGTTTATCCAATAGTAAACGGCTGGCGTAGCCTAGCCGTTCCGGCGAGTCATGGTTGCCGGAGATAAGCAAAACCGCGATTTCCTCATGCGCGAGCTCGGTGAGGAAATCGTCGAACAACCGCACCGCTTCGACGCTGGGGATGGCGCGGTCATATATGTCGCCCGCTATGATGACGGCGGTTGGGCTCTCTGTTGTTATGTACCCGAGGATCTGCCGGAAAGCGTTTTCCTGCTCCGCTATCATGGAGAAGCCGTTCACGCTTTTCCCGATGTGCAGGTCGGACAGGTGTAGGAATTTCATAGACAGGCCCCCATCAGCTATATTCTGTTATATCAGCTAAATCAGCTATCCGCTTACGACATCCGAAAGCGAAAACAGTTTTATATTTTTATCTTCACTTGCTTTTTCAGCCAGCCCCTTTGTAAAACCCGATTTTGAGAAGAGAGCGTACTTCACTACCGCGCCTTTTTTTGTGACCGATGACTTTTCTTTCAGATGTTCAAGATGGGAAGCATCCATTTCAGAGTTGCGGAATTTGCATTCTCCGAGGATATAATTTTTTGATTTCGCGCAGGACGCCAAGATGTCGATCTCAGTATCAACCGCGATAGTTCTTTCTTTTCCTGTATCAGTAAGAACTGTTTTTTTTAATCTTCCCCACCATCTACCCAGCCTTGCAACACGGAACGGCAACTCGCCCCGCCGGTTTTTCCCCCGTATAAATTCACGGCAGACTGTTTCAAAGATGGGCGAAGCGTAGTCGTTCATCTGCGGTAAAACAGCGTAGGTGTACACACCCTCGGTGTCGCCGGTTTCCAAATCCGACAGGTTGGGGGACACAAAGCAAAACCAAAAGCGGAAGAAGTTATCCGTTATCCGATACAAGCCCCGCGTTGAGGTTGCCTGCTCTTTGCCGCTTGATAATACAGAAAATTCACGCGCCAGTATATGCAATTCAATGAGGTTTTTCAGATACACGCTGATTTTCGCCTTTTCGAGTTGCGTTTTCATATAAATGTCGTTTAACCGTGTGTTGCCGAGCGCAATTGCCTCAATGACTGTATTATATAAGGCGGGTTCGCGCAGCTCCTGACGGATTAAAAATTCAACCTCGTTGTACAGGGTGCAGCCTTTCGTCAGCACATTTTTGATGATGTTTTCGCGTAAAGGAAGCGCCGGGTCAAACTGCCGGAGATAATGGGGAATGCCGCCCAATATTGAGTACGCCAGTATTTTGTCCTCATCGGAGTAGTTCGGGAAGAATTGAATGGCGTCATCAAAAGGCAGTTCGTTCATTTTATAGATGCCGGTTGCGCGACCGTATAGCGGGTTTTTTTCCGAGAGGATTTTTCTCTCAATAAAACTCATCGCGCTGCCGCACAGTACAATCATAACATCTTGATTTTTTAAGTCTTCATCCCACAGGATTTGCAAAATTGACGGGATAGCCGGGTCGCCTTTACACATATAGGGGAATTCGTCAATGATAAGCAATTTCTTTTTGCCATCGGTCGGTAGCTCTAAAGCACTTTTAAAAGCCGATTCCCAATCCCCAAAAGCCTTCAAATACTTTGCCGCCGGACTACCGGCTTTTAATATACGCGCTGAAAAAGCGGTAAGCTGTTTCTCGTCAGAAAGCTCACGGCAAGAATAAAAAACGTGCGGCTTGCTTTCGCAAAACTTTTGCAAGAGTTCAGTTTTACCTATACGCCGCCGGCCGTACAGTACAACAAGCTGTCCACCGGGAGCATTATATTTGTCTTCGAAAAAATTGAGTTCCTGTTCGCGCCCAATAAACATCGATGCACCTCGCGTCTAATAATCGAGATTATACAAATCGTGATTTGTATTTATTGTAACCCATAACTTTGCGTTTGTCAAGTCGAAGGGTTTATTTGATGTTTATGATATATGAAGGAGGCACCCCCTATCGAGGCACCTCCTATCGAGGCGCCACTATCGGGGTTTCCCTTTGACGACCTTCATGCGGACGAATTCCTCCCGCTCCCTCTCCTCCAGCGCTTCGGCGATGAGGGAGAGGTTTTGCTTGTAGTCGGGGATGATGATGTTTTCCAGGGCGTTGGCGCATTTCTGCGTCTTTTTGATCGCATAGGCCAGGCGATAGATGGATGTCTCCACCTCGGCCAGCTCGCATGTCAGGTGGAGGACCGCGTGAAAGTGTATGATGGCCTCGTCCAGCATGGAATTGGTAAAGGCAAAGCCCAGCATGGCCGGCGGCGTGTCCGCCATCGTCACGCTGGGGAGGGCGACGCCCATCACAGACCGGAAGCGGATGCGTAGCGAGTCCTCCACCGGTGCGGACTGGGCCAGCCCCTCGCAATTGCCCAGCGTGATGTTGGCCGCCTGTAGCGAGGCGTAGGCGGTACGGAAGGTGGCGTCGATTTTGCCCTGTATGTCGGCCGCGCGCTCGATTAACCCCATCATCTCCCGGATGAGGATGTTGCGCTTGCGATCCATCATCTCGTAGCCCAGCGTGGCCAGGGAGAGGGATCGCCTGAGCGCCAGCAGGTTGCCTTTTGTGGGGATTACGTTGGGCATAGTGCGCGCCTCCTGTCGGGCACATGCGTAAATACTACGTATCTACGCATGTTACATATACTACGCGCCTCCTGTCGGGCATATTGATATTACCTAGCGCGTGTTGCGGCCCTTATAATGCTTGGCCAGCAGCACGGCGTCCACCCGATCGAGCTCCTCCCGGGGCAGCACGGACAACGTCCGCCAGCCGATCTCCAGGGTCTGGTCGATAGAACGGAACTCCGTCATGCCTTGCTGCAAGAAGTCCTTCTCGAACAGCCGCCCGAAGGTCATATAGCATTTGTCGGTCTCGGAGATCTCGTCTTCGCCGATGACGGAAGCCAACGCCCGCGCCTCCTGCACCCGCGCATAGGAGGAAAAGAGCTGGCTCGACAATGTGGGATGGTCGTCCCGGGTCATGCCCCGGCCGATGCCGTCCTTCATCAAGCGGGACAAGGAGGGCAACACGGCGATGGGCGGGTACAGGCCGCCCCCAGCCAGCGTGCGATCCAGCACGATCTGCCCTTCGGTGATATAGCCGGTCAGGTCGGGGATCGGGTGGGTGATGTCGTCGTTGGGCATGGTCAGGATGGGCATCTGTGTCACAGAACCGGGCTTGCCCACAAGCGTCCCGGCCCGCTCGTACAGCGAAGCCAAGTCGGAATAGAGATAGCTGGGATACCCCTTGCGGCTGGGGATTTCACCCTTGGAAGAGGAGAACTCCCGCAAAGCCTCGCAATAGGAGGCGATGTCGGTCAAAATAACCAGCACGTGGTAGCCATGGTCGAAGGCCAGGTACTCGGCGGCGGTGAGGGCGCAGCGGGGCGTCAAGATGCGCTCGATGATGGGGTCGGAGGCCAGGTTCATGAACATGACCACCCGTTGCAGGGCGCCGGATTCCTCAAAGCTCCGGATGAAGAAGTCGGCGGTGTCATTTTTGACGCCCATGGCGGCGAATACGATGGCGAACGCGCCCTCGTCATCCCCCGTGACACGGGCCTGGCGCACGATTTGGGCAGCCAGTTCGTTGTGGCTGAGGCCGGCGCCGGAGAAGATCGGCAGCTTTTGCCCCCGGATGAGCGTGGCCATGCCATCGATGGCCGAGAGGCCGGTCTGTATGCAGGCGCGGGGATACTGCCGGGAGACCGGGTTGATAGCCGAACCGTTGATGTCGCGCGTCTCCACGGCGATGTGCGGCCCCAAGCCGTCGATGGGCCGCCCGCCGCCGCCGAACACGCGCCCTAGGATGTCGGGGGACAGCGGTAGCATCAGGGGACGCCCGGTAAACCGTGTGTGCGTGTTCTGGAGCGATAGACCCTTTGTCCCCTCAAAGACCTGCACCACCACACGGTCGCCGTCGATCAGGATGACGCGCCCGGTGCGGGAACGATTGCCGGATGCGCCGGGTGCACTTGATGCGCCGGATGCGCCGGATGCGCTGGGTGAACCGGATAGGGTAATCTCGGCCATTTCCTCATAGGAGACCCCCGAGACCCCCTCCAGGACAATCAATGGTCCGTTGATCTCGGTCAAACCGATGTATTCCATGCGCACGGGCGGCAACCTCCCCTCGTTGGTGTTTGGCGGCTATTGGTGGTTGGTGGCTATTGGTGGTTATTGACGTGCTATAGGTGTCGATAGGTGTCTACTGGCGGCTATTGGTGGTCGGCCAGCACCCGGGCCACGCAATCGCGGATATCCTTCTTGTATCGGGACAACCTGTCCCCTTTATCATCCGAAAGCTCGTATTTCATCCGGATGAGGCGATCGAAAATGCCTGTGGCGGTCAGCTGGCCGAGCGGGATGCCGAGGTCAACGAGCTTTTTGCCCTCGTCTATGAGGGTCAAGACAACATCCAGCATCGCGGCTTGTTTCTTCAGGGGCATATAGGTATCCGTGCCGTGGTAGGCATTTTGCTGCAAAAAGCCCAAACGCGCCACGCGGGCGGCCTCAATGACCAGTTTCTGCCCCTCGGGCAGGATGTCGGCGCCTATCAATTTGACGATCTCGTTGAGCTGGGACTCCTCCTGGAGGAGCCGCGCCAACCGGGCGCGGTTCTCGCCAAAGGCACGGCCAAGCCTAGCCTCGTACCAGGGAGCCAGGTCGTCGAGATACTCCGAATAGGACGACAGCCAGTTGATAGCCGGGAAATGGCGGGCGTAGGCCAGCTGGCGGTCGAGCGCCCAGAAACAGCGGACGAACCTCTTGGTGTTTTGGGTGACCGGCTCGGAGAAGTCGCCGCCTTGGGGGCTGACCGCGCCGACGACCGTGATAGAACCCTCCCGGTCGCCCAGCGCGCTTACGTAACCGGCCCGCTCGTAAAACTCCGCCAGCCGCGAGGGCAAATAGGCGGGGAAGCCTTCTTCGGCGGGCATCTCCTCCAAGCGTCCGGCGATTTCGCGCAACGCCTCGGCCCAGCGGGAGGTGGAGTCCGCCATGATGGCTACGTGATACCCCATGTCCCGGTAGTACTCCGCGATGGTCATGCCGGTGTAGACAGACGCCTCGCGCGCGGCTACCGGCATGTTGGACGTATTGGCGATGAGTACGGTGCGCTCCATCAGGGGCCGCCCCGATTTTGGGTCGATGAGCGCGCCAAACTCCTCCAGTACCTGGGTCATCTCGTTGCCGCGCTCGCCGCAGCCCAGGTAGATGATGATATCGGCGTCCGACCACTTGGCCAGCTGGTGCTGGGTGATCGTCTTGCCCGCGCCAAAAGGGCCCGGGATGGCCGCGCAGCCTCCCTTGGCGATGGGGAACAGCGTGTCGATTACGCGCTGCCCGGTGACAAGCGGCATGCTGACGGGGATGCGGCGACCGACCGGCCGGGGCGTCCGGATGGGCCATTCCTGTGCCAGCGTCAGTTTTACCGATACGTCGTCCGGCGTCTCCAGCTTGACGACCGTGTCGTTCACGCGGCAGTCGCCGGCCTTGCGGACATAGACCACCCGGCCGGAAACGCCCGGCGGCGTCATGACGCGGTGCCGGATGGCGTTGGTTTCCCGGCACTCGGCGTACACCTGGCCGGGGGACAACGTTTGCCCCACAGCCGTCCGGGGGGTTATCTTCCAGACTTTTTCGGCGTCCAGCGAGGGGATGTTGACACCCCGGGCGAGATAGCATCCGGTGCGCTTCTCGATGGTGCGCAGGGGCCGGGCGATCCCGTCGAAAATATTGCCGATGAGGCCGGGCCCCAGCTTGAGGGACATGGGCGCCCCCGTGCCTTCGACAGGATGGCCGGGCATGATGCCCGCGGTATCCTCATAGACCTGCACAACGATGTCGTCGCCGCGCAGGCCGACCACCTCGCCGATCAGGCGTTCAGGGCCGACATAGACCATATCCATCATGCTAAACTCCCGCCCGCCTCGCACGGTGACCACGGGACCATTGACACCATGTACATAATACATAGGATCGTTCCTCAAATCATTATTTCGGCGAAGAATTTTTCTTTCCAGTCCTCAAAGTTGGCGTCGAAGGTCAGGTTGAGGCGCCGGTTCGCGGCCTTTGCGGTCAGACCACCCAGCTGGATGGCGCTGTCGCCACGGAACTCAGCGCGGCCGCAGACGGCGGCGGTTAGCGCCGGCGCGAGGGGCATGTCCGCATGGCGTAGGCTGACGACCACCGGCGACCCCAGTGCGCCCGTCGGCGACCCCACCGACGTGTCCGTCGGTGCCCCCACCGGCGCGTATTCCTCCGCGCCCGTCGGCGACCCCACCGACGCGCCTGCCTCCCCTGCCTCCCCCGCTTCCCCCAGGACATCGACGGCCTGCCGCGCCATATCAGCCAAGCGATCGGCATAACCGGGCGTTTGCACGTAGGCCTGCACACGCTCCCGCACGGAAAGTAGCACGCCCTGCGACAGCTCGGCGCGCCGCGCGAACAACAAACGCTTGCATTCCATCTGCCTTCGGGCCACGCGCCGCCCATTTTCGGTGCGTACGCGCGCAATTTCCTGTTTGATATAACGATAGGACTCTTCCAGCGCATCGTCCTCGGCGCCGCGCCGCGCACTCTCGCGCCGCTGGCGGACTTCTTCCAGGATAACCTGGGTATCGGCGGCGGCGTCCGACGTGATGGTTTCAGTAAACCGCCTGAGTTTTTCATCAAAATCCGGCAAAATATCCCCCCGCCCCCATTATATATTGAAACCGCGCCCCCCCGTAGGGGCGGCATCCTGCCGCCCGCGACCCCCGTAACCCCCAAACGGCGTATATGGATCCTGCGACTGCGCACAGGATGACGGGGGATTATCGTAGGGCGCGGCATCCGTGACGCGCCGTTCGGCATCCGTGACGCGCCGTTCGGCATCCCGCCGCCCGCGCCCATTATATATTGACGCCGATCGCTTCGCGGATGTACTTTGTGATGGAATCCGGGCTACGGCCGGTGCCGTGGCGATCGGGGATCTCGATGACCAGCGTGCCAGTCAGCTTGAGTTTGAGCTCGAAGATCAAATCGGGGATCGAAGCAGCCAGCTTCTCCGTGATGAGCAGCACGCCGATGTCCGGGTTGGCGATGACATCGGACACTGCCGCCCGCGCCGCCTCCGGCGTCAACACGCGCATCCCTTCTACCCCGGCCAGGCGAAACCCGGTCACCGTGTCTGTATTGTCAGAAAGTACAAAGAGACGCACTAGAACTTCCCCAAAATCGTAAACGAAATGATCATGCCGTACAGCGCGATGCCCTCCGCCAACGCCACGAAGATAAGCGCCTTGCCGAAGGTCTTTTCGTTTTCCGAGATGGCGCCCAGCGCCGCCGACGCGGAGGCGGCCACGGCGATGCCGCCGCCTATGCCGGATAGCCCGGTGGCCAACGCCGCCGCCACCATGCCCAGCCCGGCTTGGTTGTCCAGCGCGGCCGCCGCCGCCGCCTCGGCCTCGCCGGCGGCCAACGCCCGCCCGGCTAGCGCGACGGTCAGCGCAATCCCCAAGACGAAAAACGAGGCGATGTTGCCAAGGAGCGCCCCCTTCACAGATTTGCCGGACACGCGGCGCCGGTAGATGGGATACAGCGGCAGAAGGATCACCAGCGTGAGGATAAGCGCAAACAGGTATTCCATAGTAATAAACCCCCATTCCTTGAAAAAGCCTCGTATTGCGAGGCGAATTATTGATCGATCTCGCGAGTTATTGGCTGTTCCGCGAGGAATAATCGATGATGATGGGATGGTACGGTTTGCCGTCCCCCTCGTAGAAGCGGGAAAAAATCTCATAGAACTCCAGGCGCAGCACCTGGATGCCCACCAACAGGCCCTCGATGCCCATGACGATGAGGTTGCCGACGGCGACCACCGCGATGTTGGGGCTGTCATGGCCGCCGGCCAGCATGAACACGACCGACATCATGGAGGCGTGGCTGATGGCGTAGGCGCCGACGCGCAGGAAAGAGATGGTGTTGGTGATGTACGACAGCAACACCTCGATGAGTTCGAAGAGGTTCTCCAGGATAAAATCCGCCATGCTCCCCGGTTTTCGCGCACGGCGGTGCGTGATGAGGTGGGACAGGGGCTCCCGCAGGAAAACAAGCGCAAAGGGAAGCGCGGCGAAGGCCAGCAGGAGGCCAGAGGGCAGGATTTGGTCGGCGAAACCCAAAATGGGCAACGTCGCGCAGATGACGGAGAGGTATAGAATCAAACCGGCCAGCCCCGACGGCCCAAACAACAGCTTGCCGTAATTCTTTTGCCTGATGCCGTTGAGCAGGTTGGCCAGCATGGAGAAAGCCAGCAACCCGACGCCCATATAGACGGCCAGGCGCAGCCCCAGCGCCGTGTTGTCGCCGGAGGCCAATATCCTGAAATTGAGGCCGACAAGCCCTGCCGGCTCGAATCCGAACACGCTGCCATACACAAAAAGCCCGAACACAACGGCCGACGCGCCCATATAGCAGACGGCGCGCCCCAGCCACATGCCTTTGCATTTCCACAGCAGGAAACCGATGACCATCAGCAGCGCACCCTGCCCGGCGTCGCCGAACATCAAGCCGAACAGCAACGTGAAGGTGATGCACATCATCGGCGTGGGATCGGCCTCGTGGTAAGAAGGCAGCCCGTACATCGCGATAAATGGCTCAAAAGCCCTGAATATGCGCGGGTTCTTGAGCAGGATGGGCGGCGTGTACGCCGAGACGGCCTCGGGTTCGTCGGATAAGACCACGACGGAGAGGTTGGGCTGGTGGCCCAGAAGATCGGTAAAGGCTTCAAAATCCGGTTCCGGCACCCAGCCCAGCAGATAGAAACTCTCGCGGGTGTGCGCGGCGTATCGGCGGATGTCGAAGCTGTCGTTCATAAACCGGATGTAGGAGTAGTGCCGCAGGAAGTTGTCCCGCTCGCGCATGAGCAAGTCCACAAGCTCGGCCTCCACGTCCGACAGTCGGGCAGCCGCCTTTTCGGAGTTCTCCTGAATCTCGTGGATCGCCTGCTCGCGGGTGCCGTGGACGCGCTCGGAGATGCGGATGCGCTCGAAGTGTAGCGAGGCAAACAGGGCGTCCACCTTCTCCTTGTCGCTGCGCGGCACCATATACATGCCCCAGACCCAGTCCCGCTCGATGCTGGTGGGGAAGAAAAAGAGGTCAAACCGCTCGTTTAAGTGGCCGATGAAGTTGTTGTAGGTCTCCCGGGGCATGCGGCCGAACCGGAATTTGATGTACGAAACGTTAAAAAATTCTTCCAAGGGGACGTTGACTTCCAAGATATGCCTGAGATGCGTGAGGATGCGCTCGTTTTCGTCGATGCGCTGTTTGATTTCCTCCGACTCCCGCGCGAGCGCGTCAAAACGGTCCCCCACCTGGCGCAAATAGGTTAAAACCTTGTCCGGCGTGTCGTTTTGCGATTCGAAAGGCCGGTAATCCAGTTTGATGCCCAGCCGGTCAGCCAGGGACTCAGCCTGCCTGAGCATGTCGACGAAAGGGTTCTGCTGATCGAAGGGGTAGAGGAATTTTACGTTCTTCATGATTTTGGTCGTCGGCTCTGGGTGAAACTGTTGGTTGATTATGCATGAATAGACCACGGAATCGAACTCGCCCAGCGGCCCCGCTATGGTCACCAGTTTCATGGGAACAACAGACATGGGATAAACACCTCACATGCTCACATGGGTACGCCAAACAGGTAGGCCGGCGCCTTGTCGGGGCTTACCCCGTAGCGGACGCATTCGATAGCCGCTATCAGGTTCCTCAGCTCCACATCGCGCAAGCCGAGATAGGCGGATGGCGTATATACCGTGGGAATCCCACTTTTGAGAATCCTTCGGTTGAAATCGAAAAGAAACCGGTAATAGAAATCTTCAATTCGGGAAATCCGGCGGTCGTCGAGCCTCTTGCCGTACGGACCCTCGCGCAGCAACGCCTCGGCGGACTCATCGGTCTGGGCGGTGTACAGCCTGTTGACATAGGCGGGCGTAAGCTTGTATCGCACCGGCAACAGCATGGGGAGCACGGCGTCGCGCTGTCCGGGGAAAAACTTGCGCACCCGCATGATAATAGTCAGGTTGATCATGTCGGCCTGGGCGCCCACCGCCTCGCGCAGCAACTTATATTCGCGGCCCCGGTAGCGTTTGTCCACCAGGTTCATCAGTTCACGATAGTAGTGGTTGCGCATGATCATCTCCACCGACATGTAGTCCGGGAAGCCGCCGGAAACGAGCGGCAACCGGGAGAGCGCGCCATGAAAACGCGCCCCGGCCACGGCCTGCATCATCTCCTCGTAGGTGGAGGCATGAGACAGCAAATCGTAGTCGATACGGCTTTGGCGATAGATCGACGGCGGCAAATCCGGCCGATAATCGTCCGCCCTGCCAACTTGGGCATAACGCAGGAAGCGCATGATTTGCTCCATGTCGGACTGCAGGATGCGGTCGTAGGTGATGAAGCGATCCTCCCGGGCGATGAAGCGGATAATGCGCGTATACTCGGACAAAAGGTGTCGCCGCAGACCCTCTTCCAGCGGCCCCCGGCGGGTCTCGTCGAAGGAAGCGTCAAAGGCGCCCCGCCAACCGGGATGCGCCTTGAGGAATTGCACGACGTCCGGCACGGTGCGCTGCGCCGCAATCCGGGCGAAGTCCTCCGGCGTCAGCCGCTTCGCGTACATAGCCCTGACCTTGGCGGCCGCCGCGCCATGGCTGAGCAGCGCGCCTATCATGTGTCGATGACCAACGAAAAAAGCTTGTCGGCCAGCTCGTCCCGGTGGGCGCTAAAATAAGCCTCCAAGCGTTGCATGTCGCTTGCCAGCGTGGCGTCCAGGCGCGCCACCTCTTGTTCCGCCCGCCCCTCTTCCTCTTGGCGTACAATCTGTACGCGGCGTTCGGCGCGGGCCAGGTAGTCTCGGCGCAATTCGTCGGCTTCGGCGCGAAGCTCGTCCGGTAGGTTGTCGCGCTCGGTTTTCGCGTCAAGCGTAATCCGCTTGGCCTCACGATCGGCGTCTATGATCTTGCCAAGCATCTCCATGTATTCCATCAGGCGCCTCCTGAAGTCCTCAGCTATAGCATTAGTTATCGCAATATAGACAACGCTTGCCATCGGAAAGCGCCGGGAGGTATCGTTCCGAGGCGGCGATACAGCGTGGGTTGGCGCAGACGAAGGAGGGGTGGCCGCGGCCGTGGCTATGGCCCTGGCCCTGACCCTGGCTATGTCCATTGTTATGGCCATGGTTATGGCTATCGGGGGGCGGCGGCAGATCGCCGCGCGGCTGCTCCAACAGATGTGTCAACAATGCCATACGCACGTACATCCCCAGCCTGGCCTGCTCGAAATAGAACGCGCGGGGGTCGCGGTCGACTTCGACGCTGATTTCTTCCCTGCGGGGCAATGGATGCAGGATCAGCAAGTCGCGCTTGGCCGCGCTGAGCTTGTCGGTCGTGAGCACATAGACCCCCCTGAGGCGGTCGTACGCGGACGGGTCGGCCAGCCGTTCGTGCTGGATGCGCGTCATGTAGAGCACATCCAAATGGGGTAGCGTATCCTCTAAGCTGGATGTTTCCATACAAGCTTGGCCGCATGCGCGTAAAAACATGCGCAGGTACTCCGGGATGGCCAGCTCCCGGGGCGATATGAGGGATAGGGACAGCCCCGGGAAAGAAGCCAGTGCGCGGATGAGCGAATGCGCCGTGCGGCCATACTTGAGATCCCCGCATACGCCGATGTGCAGGCCGGAAACGCTGCCGCGCCGGCGCGTGATGGCGGCCAAGTCGATGAGCGTCTGGGTGGGGTGCAGATGCCCGCCGTCGCCGGCGTTGACAACCGGTACGCGGGAATAGAGCGACGAGGCCATCGCGGCGCCCTCCCGGGGATGGCGGACGATGAGGAGGTCGGCGTAGCCCGAACACATCACAATGGTATCGCTCAGGGTCTCCCCTTTGGACACCGAGGTGGCGGAGGGATCGCTCATGGAAAACACGCCGCCGCCCAAGCGTTGCATGGCTGCCTGAAAGGAGAAGTTGGTGCGCGTGGAGGGTTCGAAGAACAGGGAACCCATGACCTGGCCCCGCGCGACGTCCCTGTAGTCGGCGGGATGCGCCAGGATGTCCTCGAAACGCCGGTATACGCCCTCCCACTCCGCCAGGGAGAGATCGGAGAAATCGATGAAATGCCGCATGGGAAATCTAAATCCCTTCCTTGGGCGCCTTCGGGGCGCCATTCTTCTTCGCAATCATTTTACCATATGTAGTTCACGAAGGGAAGATCTCAGGCAAGAATTATTTGCGGCGCGTATATTCTCGATAATGAGAAAATACGCGCCGCCGTCATCAATATACTTCTTATATGTAGTAAGGAACCATTTCACATTCCGGCTGACATGATGGATGACACATGGATGACACTATGGCTGACTGTACACTATGGCTGATAGATAACGATCAGCACCAACTCCAGGGCCGAGTCGGCCGATCCGGCCAAGTCGGATAAAAACTGTCGCTGCGTATCCTCGTCAATGGCCGAATTGGTATCGCTGGGGGGATCGATCCCCCCAAAACCTACCAGCGCCGCGCCTGCCTGATGCAGGGCGGGCCAGATCGCGTCCAGTTCGGCGACGGTCATGGTAATCTCCAGCAGGTCGCCGCAGTCTTTCGCTGGGTAGGGCGCCAGGATATCGGGCAAGTTCGCCGATGTCAAGGTGACTGTGCCAGCGTAGGCCGCCGAAGACCCAGGGTCGTCACCAGTTTTGCCGTTGTCATCAGCATCATCGACGCTTTCCTCTGCGTGGTGCCGATTATCGGATGGTTCCCCTTTCGGATCGGGCGGCGCATTGGTAGCCGCTATATCGGGCATGTCGCCAGCGCCGCCCGGGTCGCCGCCCTCTCCAAAGGTCTCATCGTAAGCGCCCCCGGTGCCGCGCACCGGATCTCCGGCGGGATCCTGTACGTCGGCGGGATATTGTACTTCGTTGTTTTCAAACGGCGCCTCCTTGAGCGCGCGCTGCGCGTCCGGCAGATAGTTCCCGAGCGTGAGAAACAAGGCCAGTACCGCCGCCGCGCCCAGGGGGAGAGCAACGCGACGCAGGGACCATCCGGGGGCATGGGCACGGGACCACCCGGGGGCATGGCGTTTGTTTTCTTTCGCAAGCTTTTGCATGATGGAGGGCGTCAGCGTGTCGGGAGGCGTTTCGGCTAGGCCGGGCATGACCTCCCGGAAGGTGGTAAACGCCCGCGCACGCGCCGCACAGACGGGGCATGACGCCGTATGCGAGGCCAGCGACTGCCGCCCTTCCTCGCCCAGGGCGCCGTCGGCGTCCAGGCTGATTTGAAAAAGATAGAATTCGCAATCCGTCACGGCGCGCCACCTCCCCTTTCTTTGCTTGATGAACTCTTAGACGTTTCCGAAGGGGAATAAGTTCCCTGCGATATCAATATTTCGCGCAAAGCCTCACGCGCCCGCGCCAGGCGCGACTTGACCGTGCCGGCGGGCAGCGCGAGCACATCGGCGATCTCGTCATAGCTGAGGCCCTGGATCTCCCGCAGTGTGAGGACGGCGCGTTGATCGGGGCGCAAGCTACCCATGGCGTGGGCGATGGCCTCCTGCAACTCCTTTTTTTCCCACTGGCGCTCCGGGTCGTACCGCGTGTCGGGCAAGTCGCGCTCGCGCTCCTCGCCGCCGTCCTCCGAGGGCAAGGTCAGAGGCAGCTCCCGCCGACGCTTGGTTTTGCGCAAGTGATCGAGGCAAATGTTGTGGGACAAGCGGTATAGCCATGTGGAAAAGGAGGAATCCCCCATAAAGCTGGGCAGTGCCCGGTACACGCGCAAAAAGACCTCCTGGGAGAGGTCATAGGCGTCGTCCCGATTGCGCGACATACGCAGGGCCAAGGAATAAACCTGTTTTTCGTAGTTTTTCACAAGGGTCTCAAAGGCGCCTTGATCCCCGCCCGCCGCGCGCGCAATCAGCCGGGCCTCATCCATAGCATCCGTGGCCTCACCCGTGGCCTCACCCACAGTATCATCCTTAATATCCTTAGTATCCTTAATATCCATTGCTCATATTCCGCATCCGCATTCTCCCGCAATCCTTTCGAGTTCATCCAAGGTTGTCGCGTGGGATATCAGCTGCTTGTAGCGGCTCGCGTGGGGGATGCCGCGCAAATACCAAGCGAAGTGCCGCCGCGCTTCCAGGCAGGCGATGTGCTCGCCCTTGTCCAGGGCGGCCATCTGGATCTGCCGCAACGCCACAGCGAGGCGGTCGCGCAAGGGGGGGCAGGGGGGGATCGGCCGACTGTCCAGCGCGGCGGCGACTTGGGCAAAAATCCAGGGGTTGCCGAAGGCCGCCCGGCCGATCATCACCATGTCGGCGCCCGTGATCCGCCGCGCGCGAAGGGCGTCATCCGGAGAAAAGACATCCCCATTGAGGATAACCGGGATGCCGACGGCGCGCTTGACCTGGGCAATCGTGTCCCAGTCCGCCCGGCCCGCGTACATCTGCACCCGTGTGCGCCCATGCACGCAAATGGCGGACGCCCCGGCGGATTCCGCCATCCGCGCGAACTCCACCACATTGATATGGCCCCTGTCCCAGCCCAGGCGGCACTTGACGGTGACCGGGACCGACGGCGCCGACGCCGCCGACGCCGCAACTGCCGCCGCCGACACGCAAGCCCCGATGATGCGCTCGGCCAGGGGGAGGTTGCGCATCAGGGCGCAACCGTCGCCGTTCGCGGTGATTTTGGGCGTGGGGCAGCCCATATTGAGATCGATAAAATCGGGCGCCACTTCACAAATGGCGAACGCCGCCGCTTCGGCCAGGCACGAAGGATCGTTGCCAAAAAGCTGCACCGCAACCGGGTGCTCATCCACGCCCAGGCGCAGCAGTTTTTTGGATTTTTCGTCGCCATGGGACAACGCGCGGGCGCTGACCATTTCGGTGTAAGTGAGCAGGCGGGCCTGTTCCCGGCAAATCGCCCGGAAGGCCCTGTCGGTTACACCGGCCATGGGCGCCAACGCCTGGAGGGTGCCCACCGTCACGCCGCCGATGGAAAAAGACTGATTCATGGTATCTAGTGTATCACAACCGGCGGGAAATGCCAAGATTACGGATCTATTTATGGGATATTTATGGGGATATTTGCGGGATAGCAATTGCTATTTTTCGGCGATGGTGTTATGATATTATAAAACGCACGCCGCGAGGAGAAAAGCATGTCATGGCGCATGTCATGAGGCATGTCAAGACGTATGTCATGAGGCGTGTCATGAGGAGCTACCGTATGCGAAAATTTCTAATCCCCATTACGTTGCTGATCGGCGCCGCCGTTGGCCTCATCCGGGCTTTCGAGTGGCGGGAGGCATGGGACACAGAGCTTTGGCTGATGATGCCATGGCATTGGTTGTCCATTTTGCTCCTCTTGTGTTGTTTCGCCGTGGCTGTCGCCCTCTTCCTGGCGATGCGCAAGTCGCCCAGTGTGGCCGCCACGCCCACGCAGGAGGACTTTGAGGGGATACGGGCTTTGTTGTGGGCAGATATAGCCGCCGGGCTTGTGTTGCTCGTCAGCGCCGCGCTGGAGATCCGTAGCTTCATCCGCGCACAGTATGGGATGGAGCAGGTACAAGAGTTATTCGGGCTGATATTCGCGATTCTGTCCGTGTTTACCGCCATATGCGTGATTGTGACGGCGTCGGCGGCGGCCAGGGGCGCGCTGAACCGCACGCACTCCATCTATATGCTGACGCCGGTTTTCTGGGCTTGCTTCTGGTTGCTGCGCAACATCGGCGAATACGCCGTGAACCCGGAACCGCTCAGCTTCCTGTTCGAGATGCTGGGCGTCGTCTTCACGTTGCTTGCCCTATACACCGCCGCCGGTTTCTTTTTCTACCGCGCCAATGTCCGGCGGACGATGCTATATGGCGCGTTGGGTATCTTTTTCCTGCTGGTCACATTATTGGGCGACGGGCTGTACTATTTGTTTTGGAACGACTTCCCCATGGGCGATCCGACCTTTGCGAACCTTGCGCGCGCGCTGTTTGCCCTGTTCCATCTGATGGCGATCGTACATGCGTATGGAGCGAAGAGGAAGAGATCCCGATGGAAACACAAGGGAAGGGCAGGCCCGATGTATTACCCCTACAACTACCCCTGCTGATCAATTCACGTTGTATAATTAACTAATTCACGTATATTAACGTTTACTGAGGTGTCAACATGAGCAATCTGAATCCCTTTGGCAGCATCGATTCCCAAATCATCGCGACAGCGGCGCGCCAGTTTGGTACGCCGTTCTATCTTTACGACGAGAGGCTCCTTATCGACAAATGCCAGCGGCTCCTCGCCATGCCCCACGCATTTGGCATCACGGTGCGCTTTGCCATGAAGGCCAATTCCACCCGGGCTATCTTGAAGATTATCAGCGGCCAGGGGCTGAAGATCGACGCGAGTTCGCTCAACGAGGCCAGGCGGGCCAGGCTGGCCGGCATCCCCTATGGGGACATCCTGCTGACAACCCAGGAGGCGCCTGCCGGTCAAGATATGCAAGACCTTCAGGACATGATGCGGCAAGGCCTTCGCTACAATGTCTGCTCCGCTTTGCAACTCCAAAATATAGCCGACTTTGCCTCGGAAACGGGGACAAGCCTGTCCGTCAGGGTATCTCCGGGCATGGGCGCGGGCGAGTCGGCCACCCGCAACACGGGGGACGACTACTCCTGCTTCGGGGTTCACCTATCTGACATGGAAAGAACCCTTGCCATCGCGAAAGACAAGGGCTTGGTTTTGGATCAATTGCATGTGCATATTGGATCGGGGGGTAGCCCAGAGATATGGCGCGCCAACATCGTAAACGAGCTGGGTATCCTGGAAAAATACTTCCCCGATGCGAAAATCATCAGTTTCGGCGGTGGGATGAAGGAAGCCCGTATGCCGGATGAGGCGCCTGCCGACATCCTGTCGCTGGGTCAATACGCGAAAGAGAAAATCGATCTGTTCTACCAAAAGACAAGCCGGAAGATGCATGTGGAAATCGAGCCGGGCACATACGTCGCGGCCAACGCGGGGTACGTGGTCACCCGTGTCTTGGACAAAAAACGGACCGGCGGCGACGGGTTCCTTTTCCTGGTTTTGGACGGCGGCATGGAACTCAATGCCCGCCCCCTGCTGTATGGATCGCGGCATCCGTTCTACATGATCTCGCAGCAGGGGCGCTTGCTGTCCACCGAATTTTTCGGGGATCCCGGCGCCGAGCTAGCCGTGCCCGTCGGGCGTTGCTGCGAAAGCGGCGACGCGCAAAGCCTTACCCCGGAGGGCCTGAGCCTGCCGCGCCCCATGACGGCGCCGTCGGTGGGCGATTACGCGGTCATCGGCGGGGCGGGCGCGTATTGCTCCTCCATGGCGCCGATGAACTACAACTCGCATGTCCAAGCCGGGGAAGTCCTCTACACCCGCGACGGGAACTTGGTCGAGATCCGCCGCCGGCAGACCTTGGAACAGCTCTTGGCGAACGAGATATAAACGGGGCGAAATATAGCGAACGAAATATTACGAACGAAATATAGCGAGCGAATTATAAACGGGGCGCACCGCCAGATGACGGTGCGCCCCGGAGGGTTCAAAGGGGGTAGGGGGCCTGAGGTAGTCTATAGGGGCTTTACCCGAGACCAATATACTTTGCCGGGTTGACCGCCGTACCGTTGATACGGATTTCGAAGTGCAGGTGTGGCCCCGTGGATTGGCCGGTGTTGCCCACCTTCGCGATCTTCTCGCCTTTGGCGACAGCCTGCCCCGTGCTGACCAACAGCTTGCTGCAATGGCCGTATACCGTGGAATAGCCGTTCGCGTGTTGAATGGTCACACTTAAACCGTAACCGCCCCTGTAGCCGGCGAAGGTCACCTTGCCGCCGTCGGCCGCCACGATGGGATCGCCGGTAGAGCCGGCAAAGTCGATGCCCTGGTGGTTCCTGCTACCTCCGGAAATCGAGCGGTATCCGAACCGTGAGGACACCCGCCCCCTAGACGGCCGGATAAACGATCCGGAGGATACCTTCTTGGGGCGTTCCTTCGTCCCTACGGCGATGACCTCGTCCACGGCCTCTTCGGTGATCACCCGGCGCGTTTCCTCGCAGCTGAGCATAGCGCCGTCGCGGTATAGTAGATCGACCGACACCAGCGACACGCCCGCTTCCCCTGTCACGCGCACCTTGGACTCGCCCTTGTATAACGAGTTGTCGTCGACATAGATCGTTTCGAAGGGGATTTCCTCTTCGTACTGGGCGCCCGCGCGGGACTCCACCGTGAGGAAGGGCGCCGCCCTCTTGACCAACAGCCGATTGGGCAGATCGTCTGCCGCGGGCAGCCTGCTCGACAGCCGCAACGGCTCCGGCAGGTTGGACGGGCCGGCGTTGAGAGCCAGGAGAGCCTCTTCGTTCATGCCGTTGCGCCGGGCGACATCCGCCAATTCTTCCTCGCCCCCCACTCTGTCATAACGCGCCTGGGTGGTCGCCGTCAGCATGGCGGCGATTTCGTTGAGCGGACGCTCCATGGAGGCGGCGACCCATTGCTGGCTCAGTTCCACATCCTGCACGAAGGCGACCGAATCCATCTTGCCACTCAGGGAGCGAACAGCGAGCAACCCGTCCAGGATTTTCTGCAACCCCTCCCTATCGGACGTCGCGGACAGCACGGCGCCGTCCACAATGAGCAGATCGAGTTTCTTGATATCCGAAATTTGACTGAAAAGCTGGTCTTCCACCTCGGACTGGTTGAATACCGAGGTGCGGTCGACGACCGTATAGTTGAAGGTGACGTCCGGGTTGGGGAGGTAGGGATAATTCAATATCTCGCTGGCGCGACGGGAGACCTCCTCGATCGCGTTGGTAAATTGAGACGTCGAGGTCACAAACCCGACGGATTGCCCGCCCAGCATGACCTCCATGCCCAGCGTGTAGAACGAACCGATGATCAGGCACAACCCCAAGCCGGTAAACAGGCACACCAGCGTGATCCGGCGGCACATCCGGCGGCCGGCTGTAATTTTAAATCTGTGCCAGCCGATGAGGAGATGCTCGCCCGATTTGACCGACGCCTCGCGGGCCGCCGCGAACGCCCCGGCCGACAGCGTGCCGACGGCGCGCAGGAAACGGGACAACCCCAGGCCGATGGCAAGGAAAAACGCGCTTAAAACCGTCCAAACGGGGGACAGGGGACGTAAAAACAAGATAAGCCTCTGTTTGGCAAAGGCATAGCACCAAACGACAAACCGCGTCCGCCCAAGCGCGGGGGGCGCGCCTGTCTTCTGCGCGGCACGTGCGCCGCCGCGATCCTCCCCTTGGTCAAGGGGAAACGGCGCGTATCTATCGGAACCCGCGCGCGGGATGCGTAAGCTCTCCGACATACTCTTCACCCTCACAGACCGCCGCGCCCCGCAAAGGTAAAAAATAGGCAACAACGGTTACAATTTGGTTACAATACCATCATACCATTTCTTTTTCCCTTCGTCAAGCTTTTTTATCACCGGTTGACACCTATCATACTCATTTGCAACATACCCATTTTCACATTGACGTTGCATCCCTATCTATACTTGATTATCCGTGTTCTCTTTATCGGCAAGTATCTTGCTCAATTTTGCCTTTTCATCAAGCACTTTCAACTTTTTCACGCTGCTGTATGACAGCAATGCCGCCATTTGCGAACGGGCAAGCCGATTCAATTCTAAAAGCCGCTCGGACTGCGGCATACCGTTATTGATATACAGAGCGTTGACGTTTTCAAGATTGGCGAGTACGAGCAATTGCTCTATCGTCGCATAATCGCGAATATTACCTTTTTTATCGACATTGTCTTTTCGCCATTCTGCAGCGGTCATTCCGAATAGAGCAGTATTTAATAGATCCGCTTCGTCCGCGTAAATGAACGAACGCTGGCGTGGCGTGAGTTCCGGTGGAATAAGATTGTCGCGGATAGCATCCGTGTGTATACGGTAATTGACTTTGGCGAGAATCCGTTTTACGTTCCAATCAAGGGATATGCGGCTGTTCTCGTCAGCTTTCAGACGCTGATAGTCTTTGATTATATAGAGCTCAAACTCTGCGGAAATCCACGACGCGAATTTGAACGCGATATCTTTATGCGCGTATACACCGCCGCCGCGTCCGGCTTTCACGATAATGCCCAAGGCATTTGTCGCTGTCACCCACTTTGTCGGCGATAATGTAAAAGCGTTCGCCCCGGCTTCATGCAAAAACCTATCGAATTCGATAGGTTTAAATTCGGCGTTGTTCAGTTTTTCCCATATTCCGAGGTACTCTATCGTGTTGCGAACACGCATCCAGTTATTTACAACGATAAACGGCTCTTCGACATTTTTGTATTTTGCGATATCCGTCAAGCTGATGTAGTCGTCGGACGTACCTTTTGAAAGCACGGCAATTTTGGTGCCTTTCGCTGTTATCGTGCCTTTGAAAGTTTTGTCTACCACGGGATCATCCTCCGAAATCGAATAATAATATTTGATATTTTTGTTGCTTTGCGTTTTCTGTTCGCGACAAAAATGTGTCACGTGTTCTTATGCACCATTAACGCGCATGGAAAGCGTTTCCGCCACCGCGAAAAGCAACGCCTCGTTATCTTGATACCACGCAGTATCACCGCCATGATTGATGGAAAAGAAAAACACGCCACTATCCGTGATATTGACAAAGTCGGTATACGTTTCGGTCTTCCGGCAATAGCCTTTACCGCCATCGGCAAAACTGAAATCCTCAACCGAGAATCCCTCGTCATTTTTCAGCAAGTCCCGGTACTCATCCTCCGAAATGTCCTGTCCCAAAAAGACTTGGTGCCCCCACATATGTATTTCGCCATGCGAACAATCAATCACCAATATAGTTTCATCTTCGTCTTCATAATCGGGCTCTGTGTGATAGCTCCACGCGGACGGTATCTTCAGATAAAACTCAACCAGTTCGTCGGTCGCTGTCTTGTCCAACACGGGCAGATTGGGTTCAAGCGTGTCTGCCGGCGCGGGCGATGTTTCCGGCGCGGGCGATTCCCCGCCAGACGGGGGCGGGGGGTCGGTTTGGGTGCCGGGGTCAGTTACCTGCTGAATCTCAACGCTACAGCCGGAGATCACCGCAAGCGTAAGACATGCGATAATCGCAAATGTAAATATCCTCTTCATAAAACCACTCCTTTAATAAAATGAACAAATCATGTCGATTACCCTATCCAAAACATCATCTGAAACATACTCGACATAATCAGCATTTCTGGCAATCACGTCAAGCGCACGAGTTTGATCGCATAGGATCACACCGGTTGTCTTTGTATCGTTTCCCAGTGGCATGTGAAATACATGGGCCTTATCTGTATTTGTTATGGGACAGACCATGGCCAATTTGCAATGTTGATTAAAAACGTTGTTGCTTACCACCAAGGCCGGTCGCCGTCCCCTTTGCTCGAATCCTTTTTGAGGATCAAAATCCATCATTATGATGTCACCTTGATTGGGGGTGTACCTCATTACCAAAACTCCCTCCCAACTGATGCCCCCCAATCGTACGCAACCGGGGAGTATAATGTGTCATCAGCAAGGATTTCATCAATTGGTCTCCCATAAAACTCCTCAAGTCTTTGCTCGAGACTCTTCTTTGACCGACGCTTACGTTGATTTTTTCTGATAACGATAGAATCATTATCAACATCTGCCATAATCTCAACTTGATCATTTTCCTGGAGCATCAGGCTCTCTAAAACTGCTTTAGGTAGGCGAACTGCCTGGCTGTTGCCCCATTTCTGAATTGTCGTTATCATACGCTACCACCTCGCATCATAGTATATACTGCGTATCTACAATTGTCAAGCGCAAGTCGGCTCGGATTGTGGTTAACCTGTGATAATGTCAGGATGTAAATTAATCTGAGAAAATGGTGTTAAATTCAGGTTTTTCCATTCGTCAAGTTTTTTTCGAATCGCTGTGACGCCATGCCGGACTTTGAAAATGAAATATTCTCAATTATACGTAGAGCGTGAACATCATTGTCACTTAAACCAAGATCACGAAGGTGTTTTATTAATGCTATTCTTTCGCTAATTGCTTTGATGTAATTTTCATTACGTAGCCTTTCGTTATCGATCTCCATTCTTTCATTGACTAATTTCTGTTGTTGAATCTCTTCGCTTGTTTTAACTAAACCAAGCTCTGCTGCTTTGGCTTCTGCCTCTGCTTTTCGCTTGGTAATCGCTTTACCGATCATCACACGTTCTATTACGTCTTTTGGATCAAAGCCTACTGATACCCCCACAAGTATCTCTCCTCTCCTAACCAGTGATGATATTATGTAAAAAAGTACACCGTGCTGATCAAATTGGACTTTTTATATTTCCGAGTTATCAGGTGTCCTTTTCTGGCGCGTATTGTCCAGTAAGAAATAATTACCTATTTCATATATCGAGAAGATCCATCCTCCAATTTATCATCGTGGCATTTGGAGGGTTTGCATAAGTAGAACTTTCACAACGAATTAGACTATATAATGCCACACATTTCAACTAGCGAGCCATGCGCGACGCGAGAAAAGTGTGTATTTCTCCGGCAAAGTCGCTAACAAAGGAGACGTTCTATCTGTATTCCTGCAACTCCCTGAGTATAAGTTGTCGAAAAAAAGATGAAAAAAGTTGAGTTTTCGCCGATAGGAGTGGTTGAACTTTGGGGAAGTGGGTGTAGAAAGCAGAGACTTTGTATTCTTCGTTAAATGTCCTGGTCTCTCGCTTACTTGTGTTTCCCATTGCTCATACCTTGCCTTTCTTATCGTGACAAAAAATGTGTCAAGTTTTGTTATACATCATACACCATCGATTTGCCGAAAGAAGAATCGACGACGCGCTCAAATGAAAAGCGGGACGCTCTCATTTGAGCATCCCGCTTCGCCGTCAGGCGTATACCACTTATTGGATTTAGTTTTTGACAGTTCTGAGTGGCTTGTTTAACTTTTCAGAAAGCCACGCAAGCGCCTTATCAGATTCTTTGCGGCGTTCTTCTTTAGTCATGGTCATGCGGCGCAGAGAGTTATCGTCCCGAATTTTTCTAATCTCAGTCATGGATTCACTAACCTTCATTTTCATCTACCTCCTCTAACAGCATAGTCGGTGAAATTATGCTGATTTCCTTGTAATGGTTCACAGCGTTTACAATTTTTACTTTGTTAATCGTCCGATAATTCACCAAGTGTTTGAAATTCCACGATATAATAATATCGCAGTTCATAACAACGGCGCAGGCCATATGCAAACAATCGTCCACACTTTTTTTGGTAAGCACTCCGTTGTAAAGATACTCATAGGCGAGGTTGTTTATTTCGTCGGTTTCCTCTAATACTTGAAAATCAATCTCGCCTAGCCTTTCAGCCATTTTTGACCGTTTGGGTTCGGAACATTTTTGCAGTTCTTCGACTGTTATCGTCGAAATAAAGATGTCGTATTTACCGGCTTTGAAGTCATCCCAGAGCTTATTTGTGTCGTCCATTTTGTCCGGTGTATCGTCAGCAAACAAATGGCTCACAACGGATGTGTCAAGATATATTTTCAATTTTTTCATTTTGCCTTGAACCTCCGCTTTGATTTTTCTATCTCAGCCCGAGAGGGGGATGACGACGGGAGTATGGATTCTGCGACTGCGCGCAGAATGACGAGGGGATGGAATGACAACGGGGAGACGACGGGGGGGGACGGGGGTATGGATTCTCCCGGCGCGTCAGGGATGCCGCGCCCTACGGGGAGCAAGACAGGGTTACGGGCACGCGATGCGGTTTGCGAGGAGTTTTTTGGCATTTCCGGACAGCACGCCGGCCCTCTCCTGTTCGTTGAGGCCCAGCGCGTCGATGAGCAATATCTCGTTGGCCGGGCGGCACCACGGCGCATCGCTGCCGAATAGGATGCGGTCGGCGCCATGTTTCTTCACAATCTCCCGGCACAGCGGCAACGGGATGCGCGAATAGCAAAACGAGGTGTCGAAATAGGCCGGGCCCCCGGCCAAGACCTCCAGGACCTCGTCCCACAGGATATAGCCGCCCATGTGCGCCAACACCACGGGAGTCTTCCCGAAGGCAGGCAAGATAGCGGCCAGGCGCCGGGGCGATGCCTTGACAGGGGCGGCAAACCCGATATCCGCCCCGGCGTGGAAGACCGTGATGAGATTCAGTTTGCGGATGGTTTCGTACACCGGGGCAAGGGCGTCGTCGTCCACGAAAAAGCTCTGGTATTCCGGGTGGAACTTGACACCCAAGACACCGCTTTCCTTCAGCCGGTGCAACTCCTCCAAGGCGCCCGCGCCTTTGGGGTACACCGATCCGAAGCCAATGAGCCGTCCGGCGCCAATCGAGATGGCATAGTCGTTGACCCGTGGCATCTGCTTGTCGTTGGTGGCGATGCCCAGGGCGACCGCCTTCCCCACGCCGTCCGCGTCCATCAACGCCAACAAGCCTTCCCTGGTGCCGTCGGCGCAGGGCATAAGATTTCCGCTGTTCCTTATCAGGATATCCATGGCGCGGCCGGCGATTTTACGCGGGAAAATATGCGTGTGGAAATCGATGATTTCCCATTTTTCCATTACCCGCGCTCCTCCAACCACTCCAGAGCCATGCAGGCGGCGGCCTGTTCGGCTTCTTTCTTGCTGGCGCCCGATCCGCTGCCCGCCAACTCGCCTTCGATGAGGATCTCGACCGTGAACACCTTGGCGTGATCCGGCCCGCTGGCGTCCGCCAACCGGTATGCGTACTGACGGGCGGGTTCGCGCTGTAAGAGCTCTTGCAACGTCGTCTTGTAGTCGGTGGGCAAATAATCCTTCTCGTTGAGAAGGAATTTTTCAGCCAGTGTACGCGCGGCGGACATGCCGCCGTCTAAAAAAACGGCGGCCAGCAATGCCTCCATCGCGTCGGCCAACAGCGATGGTCGATTGCGCCCCCCGCCCATTTCCTCCCCGCGCCCCAGCTTGACCGCGGCATGTAGCCCGATCTCACGTGCCGCCTCGGCTAGGCTACTCTCGCAAACCAACGCGGCCCTCATGCGGGTCAGCTCCCCTTCGGTTTTTTTCCGGTACGTGTGAAACAGATGATCAGCGGTCAGGAAACCCAGCACGGAGTCGCCCAGGAACTCCAGGCGTTCGTTGTAGCCCGGCGACGCGCCGCGATTTTCGTTGTAATAGGAGCTGTGGGTCAGCGCGATTTCGTACAAGAGCGGATCGCGAAAGGCATAGCCTATGACCTCCTCCAGCTGTGTCATCCCGTCCCCCCCCCTTGGTCGGGCAAGCGCATGTGTTCCATATTGTTTGCGATCTCCTGTATCACTTGGGACGCGGCGAAATCGCGCGCCTGCCGGATTGTCGAGCGGATGGCGTTGGCATTGGACGAGCCATGTGTCTTGATGACCGGCTTGCCCACGCCCAGGAAGGGCGAACCGCCGTACTCCGTGTAGTCCAGCATCTTTTTTAGGGAACGCAAGCCGCCGCGCACAAAAAGCGCGCCCATTTTGGCGATGATATTTTTCGTGAACATCTGCTTCATCAGGCTGGCAAAAAACAGCCCCATGCCCTCGGTGGTTTTGAGCATGATATTGCCCGAAAACCCGTCGGACACCACCACATCGGCCAAACCGAAGGCGATGTCGCGGCCCTCCAAGTTGCCGACAAAGAGCAGCCTCCCGTCGTCATGCGCCTGCCGGAGGAGCTTATAGGTTTCTTTGCGCAGCGCGTCGCCTTTGGTCTCCTCGGCGCCGATGTTCATCAACCCAACCCGCGGCTTGTCGATGCCCATGACGCACGAGGCATACAGGGAACCCATGAAGGCAAATTGCAGCAGGTACTCGGGGGTACATTCCACGTTGGCGCCGCAGTCGATGAGCATCGCGCCGCCTTTGGCGGTCGGGATGATGGGGGAGAGGGCGGCGCGGCGGACGCCTTTGATTCGCTTGACAATCAATGTGGCGCCGGATAGCAGGGCGCCGGTGTTGCCGGCCGACACAAAGGCGTCGCCGACACCCTTGTTCAGGAGATCCAGCCCTACCACGATCGAAGAATCCGGTTTTTCTTTGATAACATTCGATGGGTTGTCATCCATGGTGATGACCTGCTCTGCGTGGGCGATTTCCATACCGCGCGGCAGGGTGTCCAAGCCCTCTTCCTTCAGGACATGCAAAATATCTTCGCCGCGCCCGACCAATACGGTGTCCGCTTCGCTCTCTTTTTGCGCCAGTAACGCCCCGCGGACAATCTCCCTCGGCGCGTTATCGCCACCCATGGCATCCAGAATGATCTTCATACTACACCCCTTCTTCGCCTGAATTTCCTCACAAGACCGATACGCCCCCGCCACCACCGGCGCCCAGCTCTTCGCCACCGGTGGGCCGCAACCCATAGCCTGTAAGGATCTCCTCCACTTTCCCCAAGGCGCGGGCGGCTTGCGCCTGACGCCTCGCCTGTTTGCCTTTGACCGTCGTTTGGATGGGTGCCAGCAACCCGAAGTTGATGTTCATGGGCTGGAAATCGGTGACAGCCGGGTTGGAAATATACCCAGCCAACGCCCCGAGGGCGGTCTCTCCCGGCCAGTCGATGGACGGCAACCCCAGGCGTTTCCTGGCCAACGCCACGCCGGCGAGAAAACCGGAGGCGGCTGACTCCACATAGCCCTCCACGCCGGTCATTTGCCCCGCGAACGACACGCGCGGTTCGCGCCGGGCTTCGAAATGGCGGGTCAACAGCCGGGGCGAATCCAGGTAGGTGTTGCGGTGCATGACGCCATAGCGCAAGAATTCCGCGTCGCGCAAAGCCGGAACCAACCCAAACACCCGGCGCTGTTCGCTAAAGGTTAGATGTGTCTGGCATCCCACTAGATTATACACGTCACCGGCGGCATTGTCACGCCTTAATTGCAAAACAGCATAATATCTTTGCCCAGTTTGCAGGTTTCTCAGCCCCACCGGGCGCAGCGGCCCGTATCGCAAGGCGTCCTCGCCCCTGCGCGCCAAGACTTCCACAGGCAGGCACCCCTCAAACACATGGCCATCCTCAAACCCATGCACCGGCGCCTGGCGGGCGGTACACAGCGCGTCACGGAAAGCCAGGTACCCCTCGCGGTCCAGCGGGCAGTTCAGATAGTCATCGTCGTCGTCGCTGCCGCGCCCGTAACGCGAACCCCAAAAAGCGTGGCGCATATCCACGCTGTCGGATAGAATGAGCGGCGCGGCCGCGTCGTAGAAAAACAATGTCGATGCGCCCCCGAAAAATCGTGTTATGGCGCCGGCCATCGCGTCGGAGGTCAGCGGGCCGGTTGCGACGATGACGTCGCCTTGCGGGATTTCGCGCATCTCGGCACAACGCGTTTCAATGAGCGGATGGGCCATAATCGCTTCGGTGACCGCGCGGGCAAAAGCCTCCCTGTCCACCGCCAGCGCGCCGCCGGCCTTCACCCGGTTGCCGTCCGCGCAGGCCATAATCAGGCTACCGACGCGCCGCAATTCCGCTTTGAGCAAACCGGGCGCGTTGTCCACGCGATCGCCGCGCAGAGAATTGGAACAGACAAGTTCGGCCATATAAGGGCTATGGTGGGCGGGCGTGAATTGCAACGGCTTCATGTCAGTCAGCACGACCGGGATGCCCTGCCGCGCCAGTTGCCAGGAGGCTTCGGCGCCGGCGAGGCCGGCGCCGATACAATGCACGGGGGGGCGTGGCGGGTTGATATTTGCGGGATGGGCGTTATCCATCGGCGTTATCCACGGGCATATGGGGTTTATCCATTTTCGGATGAGGCGGTAGGTTTCTTCGCAGTAGTTTTGGAAGTGGTTTTGGTCGCCGCTTTCGACGCGGTTTCCGTCGCGATTTTCGTCGCCGTTTTCGTAGCGGCGGTTTTGACCGTCGCCTTCTTGGCGGGCGCTTTTTTGGTCGCCGCTTTCTTCGCAGTGGTTTTGGCCGCCGGTTTTTTCGCTGGCGCCTTTTTGGCCGCCGCTTTCTTTGCAGTGGTTTTTGCTGCCGGTTTTTTCGCTGGCGCCTTCGTTGCGGCGGCGTTGGCCCCTGCCTCCTGGCCCCCAGCCGCAGGCGATTGCTCATTGCCCGCGCCGTCTTGTTCCTGATCTTGATCGCCCTTACGCTTCCGGTAGCCGCGCTTGTCCTCGGGCAAGAAGGCCGGGCATTCCGCGTTGGCGCAGAAGGGCTTGGCGGCGCCGCGGCCGCTCTTTTTAAAGAGCGTGCGCCCGCATTCGGGGCACCGGTCGCCGACGGGCGCGTCCCAGGTCATGAATCCGCAGGCAGGGTGCTTCTCGCATCCGTAATAGTCGCGGTTGTTGCGGGACTTCTTCTTCAAGATGGTCGCCCCGCAGGCCGGGCACTCGCCCGGGGTCGGCTCGGACATGGGCTTGGTGTTTTTGCAATCGGGATACCCCGGACAGGCGAAAAACCGTCCATACCGCCCCATTTTAATCACCATTTGCCGGCCGCATAGTTCACAGATCAGATCGGTGGGCTCGTCGGGCACCTTATAGCGCGTCTTGTCCTCGATGGCCAGCGTAAGCGCCTCGTGGAACACGCCATAAAACTCCGCCAGCATGGCCTTCCAATTCTTGCGGCCTTCTTCAATCATATCCAAGTCGTTTTCCATGCGGGCCGTAAAGGCTACGTTGATAATGTCGTTGAACCTTTCCTTCATCATGGTGGTGACCACTTCGCCCAAGGGCGTGGGGGATAGGGCGCGGCCCTGTTTGCACACATATTCGCGCTCCATGATGGTGGAGATGGTGGGCGCGTACGTGGACGGCCGGCCGATACCCGATTCCTCCATGGCTTTGATCAGGCTGGCTTCGGTATACCGGGGCGGCGGCTGGGTGAAGTGCTGGCCGGGGGTGGTCCCTTGTAAAGTGAGTGCTTCCCCGCGCGTGAGATTGGGCAGCGGATCGTCCACGTCGTCGTTATCGTCGTCGCGCCCTTCCTCATAAACCGCCGTGAACCCGGCGAATCGCAAACTCGTATGGTTGGCGCGGAAGATGTAGCCGGCCGACAGCACGTCGATGGATAGCGTGTCGTACAGCGCGTTTTGCATTTGGCAGGCTACGAAACGCGACCATATCAGCTTGTACAGCCGCCATTGATCCTCGGTGAGGCTGGCTTTCAGGTAATCGGGCGTCAGGTTGACGTCTGTGGGGCGTATGGCCTCGTGGGCGTCCTGCGCGTTGGATTTGCTCTTGTAGACGCGCGTCGCGCTGGGGCAATAGTCGACGCCGTACTGCGCCTTGATAAAAGCCCTGGCCTGCCCGGTCGCCTCGTCCGAGAGCCGAAGCGAGTCGGTGCGCATGTAGGTGATGAGCCCCACAGGACCCAAATCCTTGATGTTGATGCCCTCGTAGAGCTGTTGCGCCACAGCCATGGCGCGGCGGGCGGTCAGGCCCAGCTTGCGCGAGGCCTCCTGCTGGAGCGTGGAGGTGATAAACGGCGGCGCCGGGTTGCGTTTGCGCACCCCCACCCGGACATCGCGCACCGAAAACGGCGCCTTCTCTACAGCGGCCATTACCACATCGGTGTCTTCTTTGTTCTTCAGCTCCTGCTTCCCCTCGGTGTCGCCATAAAAATGCGCCATAAAGGCGCCGCCATCGGCGCGGGCCAGCGTCACATCCAATGACCAATACTCGTCAGGCGTGAAAGCCCTGATCTCCAGCTCCCGGTCGACCACCAGCCGTGTCGCCACGGATTGCACGCGCCCGGCCGACAAACCCGGCTTGATTTTGCGCCATAGCAAGGGGCTGAGCTCGTAGCCCAAGATGCGGTCGATGACGCGGCGGGTCTGCTGGGCGTCCACCAGATCGGCGTCGATGCCCCTGGGGTTTTCGATACTCTCGCGCACGACCTTCTTTGTGATCTCATTGAAGGTGACCCGGGCCGTCTTCTCGTCCGGAAGCTCCAAGAGTTGCTTGAGATGCCAGGAAATGGCCTCGCCCTCCCGGTCGGGGTCGGTGGCCAGGTAGACGCGCTTGGCCTTTTTGGCTCTCGCGTGCAGGTCGGAAATGGTCTTTTCCTTGCCCGCAATGGGTTTATAGTCGATCACAAAACCGGCGGGGATATCCACGCCCATCTTGGACTTGGGCAAGTCCCTCAGGTGCCCCATGGTGGCTTTCACCGAGAAGTCCTTCCCCAAATACTTTTCAATGGTCTTCGCTTTGGCGGGCGATTCCACGATGATTAGATTTGCGGCCATAATGTCCCCCTCAAAAGAATGTAATATATCACTTGTTCATAGCCCCCAAGACGCGGCCGGCGGCCCGGTACCTGTTCCCCGGCAACGCATGCACCGCGTCGTTTAATTCCAGCAAGGTGAGCTCCCGCAATACGCGAAAGGCGGGCAAGCCGACTCGCCCGACAAGCTCGTCCACATGGCAGTCTTTGTCCGCCAAGGCTTCTATGATGGTTTTGCCCTCTGGCGACAAGTCGCGGTTGTCTTCGATAGAACCGGTGATCCCCGACATCGGAACCCACGGCGCCGTGGTTCCGGGCGTGGGCATACCGGGCGTGGGCGCATCGGGCGCATTGGATTCCGACACATCGGGCATCGGGTTGCCCGACAGCGCGGGCGGCGGCATGCTTGGGGTTTGCGGCTGGGTTATCCTATGCGGGTAGAGGGCGACGTATTCCCGCAGGACATCCTGCGGCTCGGTCACCATCTGCGCGCCTTCCTTCAGCAATCTGTTTGTCCCCACGCTCCCGGGGGCGTCGATGTTGCCCGGTACCGCAAAGACGTCCCTGCCTTGCTCCAACGCATGGTGCGCCGTGATGAGCGCCCCGGACTTTTCGCCGGCCTCCACCACCATGGTCCCCAGCGTCAGCCCGCTGATGATGCGGTTGCGCATGGGGAAATGGCCGCCTAAGGGGCGCGTCCCCGGCGGATATTCGCTCACGAGTGCCCCCGCCGAGGATACGTCTTCGTATAGTGATCGGTTTGACGCGGGATACGGCACGTCGGCGCCGCATCCCAGGACGGCTACGGTGGGCGCGCCGGCCCTGAGGGCGGCGGCGTGGGCGGCGGCGTCTATGCCGGCGGCCAGGCCGGATACAATCAACATGCCGGAACCCGCCAGCGAGAAGGATAGCCGGCCCGCCGCCTGGATTCCATAGGGCGTCGCCTTCCTGGCGCCTACTATCGCCAGGGCCGCCTCCTCGTCCATGGTGGGAAGGCGTCCTTTGATATAGAGTACGCTGGGCGGCGCATGAATATTTTTCAATCGTTCGGGATAATCGGCGTCCTGCATCGTCATCACACGCAACGAGAGTATATCGCATTGCTCCAAAATGCGCTCCGCCGTGTCCAAGTTGCGGGAGAAAAGACCCTCCGACGGACGCCCGGTCTGTCGTCCCAGGAACGCCTGCAATTCGGCGTTGCCCGCGAAATAGACGTTTTCCGGCGTGCCATAGGCGTCTATCAGCGAAAAAACCGCAACCGGACCCACTTGGCGCAGGGAACTCAGCCAAATCCAGTACTTGAGCGCGGACACGCAAACACCCCTTAGCCATGAATGAATGGATTACTACCGCGTTTGGACTCCCCCGCCCTCTTGGATTCCCATAGCAAAATGGCGGCTGCCGCCGCTACGCCTAAGGATTGGCAGGCGGGGCCAGTGGGGATCCTGACGCGAATATCTGCCCGGCGCATCAGCGGGGCGGACAGGCCGGCGCCCTCGTTGCCCAGCAACAGCACGCCGGAGGACAGATCGACATCGCGCACATCCACGGCGTCCGGGGCCGGGGCGGCGGCGTAGACCGGCAACGGGCAACCCGATAGTATTTCCCACAAGCCCTCGTCCGCGGATCCGCATTCATACACAGGAGTTCCGAAAATGGCGCCCATGGAGGCGCGCACGGCCTTTGGCGAATAAGGATCCGCGCAGCCGGGGCCTAGCAACACGCCGCCGACAGAGAAAGCGTCGCAGGTGCGCAGGATGGATCCGACGTTGCCGGGATCCTGCACGCGGTCGAGCGCGATGTAGAGCGACGGCGATGAGAAACCCGGCCAACCGGCGTCCAACCGTTCGGCATCCGGCCGGCGGCACAGGAACACCAGCCCCTGGGGCGTATCGGTGGGCGAGATGGCGCCAAGCAACCTCTCGGGCAACTCGGCCACGCGGACGCCGGCGGGCAACCGGGGCAACGCCGCGCCTGGACGGCACAGCACCGCGTAAATCTCCGCCCCCCGCGCCAACGCCTCCGGCAAGAGTGTCGGGCCGTCGCAAAGGAACAAGCCGCGATCCCGGCGGGCCGACTTGGAAGAGGCCAGTTTAACAGCCAGTTTCACGAGCGGATTATCACGGCTGACAATGATTTCCCGCATCAAGGTTGGTTCATCTCCCAGAGCATATTGGCAAAGGCAATGGCCTGTTCGTAGTGTACCCATATCTCCGGATCCGCCCGCTTTTCGGGCGTCAACGCCCTGACGCAGAGATAAAAATCACGCACAGCCCCCAAGCTCTCCAGCGAGGGCGGTGGATCCACCCGCATCAGCCACGGGCTGTCGGGCAGGGAAGGCAAACCCAGATCGGACAGGGGCATCAGGAAATCCCCCGACTCCACCATGTAGCCCAGATCCGTTAAGGTTGCCTCGTCCAATACCAGCACCAGAAGTTCGTCGTTTGTCAATTCCGCTTGAAACTTGATGCGGGACGCCATACCCATCTCGGAGTTTGAAAATCCAAGCGCCATGCCGTGTACAATCACCTGCCCGTCGCCGTTGAGGTCGGCGAGCCTCTCGGTGGCGAGATCGGTCCATTCGATATAGGTGTCCCCCGCAAACCCGTCCGCCACCAAGATGTACTTGAAGTCCGGGATTTCCCTGCCCAGGACCGACGCGACACTGAACGCGACGAGGGCGATGCCGCCCAGCACGCCAATGGTATGCCATTTGTAATGGTACCAGAATGTGTTTTGGAACCAGTGGAGGAACTGACGAAGTTTCATGGGTCGAGGGGTTTCATCGTGGGGAACAGGATGACATCGCGGATGGAGGCGCTGTCGGTCAACAGCATGACCAGCCGGTCGATGCCGAGGCCGCAACCGCCGGTGGGCGGCAGGCCATATTCCAACGCCGTGAGGAAGTCCTCGTCCAACATGCAAGCCTCCTCGTCGCCGGCGGCGCGCAGGGCGGCTTGGCGGACAAAACGTTCCCGCTGGTCGATAGGGTCGTTGAGTTCGGAGAAACCGTTGGCCATCTCGCGGCGGGTGATGAACAACTCAAAGCGATCGGTGAGCCTGGGGTCGTCCCGGCAACGCTTGGCCAGTGGGGAGACCTCCACCGGATACTGGGTGATAAAGGTGGGTTGCGCCAGGGAGCCTTCGACTTTTTGCTCAAAGCATTCATACAGCCACTCCCCCCAGGAAAGCGTGTCCCGCCCCTCCACGCCGGCGCGAAGCGACGCCTCCCGGGCGCCGGCATCCGTGGGGGTGGGGATGGCCAAAAAGTCCACGCCCGTGCGCTCCAAGACCGCCTCGGCCATGCTTTGCCGCCTGAAGGGCAAACGCAGGCTGATCGCGTCCCCCTGGTAGGTGATGTCGGTCGTGCCCAATATATCTTGCGCTAAACCGGATATCAGCCCCTCGGTGCGTCCCATGATGCCCTCGCAGTCCGTGTAAGCTTCATAAAACTCTATCGTGGTAAACTCCGGATTATGCTTGGTACTCATGCCTTCGTTGCGGAACAAACGCCCAATTTCGTACACCCGCTCGAAACCACCGACAACCAGCCGCTTGAGCGGCAGTTCGGTGGCGATGCGCAGGAACATATCCAAATCGAGGGCGTTGTGGCGGGTGGTAAAAGGCCGCGCCGTCGCCCCGCCCAGGATAGTGCCCAACACAGGCGTGTCCACCTCTAGGTATCCCAGCGCGTCGAAGTAAGCTCGGATGCCGCTGACAAGCCGCGTACGCAATTGAAAAACACGGCGGCATGCGGGGTTCATGATGAGATCCACATACCGCTGGCGGTAACGCAAGTCGGTGTCGGTCAGGCCGTGGTACTTCTCGGGCAACGGGTGCAGGGACTTGGACAGCAGTGTGATTTCGGTCACATGCAACGAAATCTCCCCCCGGCGCGTGCGGAACACCTGGCCGGCCACCCCCACGATATCGCCGATGTCCATCTTCTTGAACCGGGCGAAGTTATCCGGGCCCAAATCGTCCACTTTTAGGTAGAGTTGGAGGCGGCCGCTGCCGTCTTGCAGATCGCAAAAGAAAGCGCGGCCCATGTCGCGTTTGGACATAATGCGGCCGGCCAGCGACTTGGATTGCCCTTCCCATTCGCCAAAGCGAAGAACCACGTCATGGCAGCGCGCCGTTACGTCGTATCGTGAAATCTGAAAGGGATCTTGCCCTTCCGCCTGCAATGCGTTGAGTTTCTCCCGCCTAATCTGCGTCAAATCGGAACTAGTAAAATTAATTTCAGACAAGTTCTCCCTTCTCTCTTCACACCCATATCGCTTACACGTGGATGCCCACGTGGATGCCGATGATTTTATAGCGCAGGGCGCCCGCAGGCACGTTCACCTGCACCTCGTCGCCCTCATGTTTCCCCAGCAATGCGCAGCCAAAAGGGGATTCGTCCGATATGCGCGACTCCAAGGGATTGGCTTCCTGGGAGCCGACGACCGTGTACTCTTCCCGCGCCTCGGTGTCCAAATCGATCACGGTGACGCGGCACCCCGCCGCCACCACGCCGGAGGCATCGTTGGGGGTAATCACCTGCGCGTGGGATAAGATTTCCTCCAGCTCTACCATCCGGGAAAACATGCGCCCCTGCTCGTTTTTGGCTTCGTCGTATTCGCTGTTTTCCGAAAGGTCGCCAAAGGATCGGGCCTCTTTGATCTGCTCGGCAACCTCTTTCCCCTTCACGGTTTTCAGGTAATTCAGTTCTTCCTGCAAGGCTTTCTTTCGCTCGGCGGTCAGTTTGTATGTTTTTTGCATGTCACACTACAGCTCCTCAGGTCTCTGGGCATTACTAATCTTATCGAAAGTAATCGCCATAACATAATACTTAAAGATACTTAAAGGGAAACGTTACGTATGAGTATACGTATTTCCGGCCCATTTGTCAAGGATCCGGCACCTCCGGGGATTCCGCGGGGTCCGGGGATTCCGGCGGTGGCGGCGGCGGCAACAACGGCTGCAAGATTTCTATCGCCTTTTGGAGCTGGCTGTCACGCTCATGGGGCAGCGTGTACAGGTTTGCCCCCTCAAACAGGCTCACGGCATGATCCGGCAGCAAGCCTACGCCGGACAACCCGCGCCCCAGCACGGGGGTAAAATATTCCCGGTTCGACAGGACAATCGCCGCCTCGCCGGCATGGAGGGGAATGAGCTCCTGGGCATATCCCTTCCCCGTGGTGGGGTCGCCCACCAGGGCGGCCTTCTCATATTCATGGAGGGCGGCGGCGAAGAACTCGGCGGCGCTGTAGGAATCCTCGTTGATGAGGACCACCATCGGTTGATCCGGGAGATCCACGTCGCCCGGCCCCGCGGAGGTGCGCGGGTACTCCTTTCCGGTCCTGTCCCGCAACGTAATGAGTAGCTCGTCGCGGGGCAGCAACATGCCCAGCATGTTGCACATGACATCGATCTGCCCGCCCGGATTGTTGCGCACATCGAAAATGATGGCGTCCACATGGGCGTTTTGCAGATGGATGATGGCATCGCGGAAGTCCCTGTCCACATTGTGGCTGAAATTGCGGATGCGGACCAGGGCAATGTTCTGCCCGGCCAGTATTTCGGAATATACGGCCTGAAAATTGACCCTCCTGCGCTGGAGCGTCAGACCAATGGTTTCCCCGTCCGACGCGCGGCGCACGCGGATATCCACCTTCGTGTTTTCCTCGCCCGCCAGCATGTTGATGGCCTGCCGGAAGTTGTCCCGGTTCACGGGTAGCCCGCCGACCTCGACAATGCGGTCGAAACGTTGCAGTCTGGCTTCCTGGGCGGGGGAGCCTTCGTATACCTCCTCGATGAGAATGTCCCCGGCCTCGCTCGCGCCGGCGACGATGCCAATGCCAAACGGGTTGTCCTGGCTGTCTTTGTAGGCGGCATACTCCTCGGGGTTCATATAATAGGAATACTCGTCCGCAAGGGAACCCGCCATGCCCCGGATGGCGCCCTCCAGTAGCGCGACATCGTCTACGGATCCCACAAAACCATTCAGGATGACATTGCGCGCCTCGATGTAATCCGCCAATTCCCTGCGCGACCGCGCGAGGGAGTCGTTATCTTTCTGTATTTTGTCCCAAGCCACGGAGTACGCAATGATGACCGACAGCACCGCCACCGGCAACATCAACGCCAACACCGTGCCCAATGTGAATCTTTTTTTCATGGACGCTCCCTAAGTTATCAGTTGCTTATTATGTATTCCATCGTTGCCAATATGTAGTTGCCTATATGTATACATCTAATTGCCTATCGTTGCCTATACGTATTTCGTCGGGTTGACCGGGGAACCGCTGATACGGACCTCGAAGTGCAGATGCGGCCCCGTGGACAGCCCCGTGGATCCGACCAAGCCGACGCTTTCCCCCCGGGATACGGATTGGCCCCTAGAGACCAGGATGCGGCTCAAATGGGCATACAGCGTGGATTTCCCGCCCCCGTGGTCGACGACCACATAGTTCCCGTACCCGCTGGCATAGTTGGCGATGATGACAGTGCCCGAAGCCGCGGACACGACCTTGGAACCGCTGGGCGCCGGTATATCGATGCCGCTGTGCATCCGGTATTCTTTGAGGATGGGGTGGTACCTCATGCCATAAGAACTCGAAATCTTGCCAGACGCCGGGCATGGCCACAAAAAGCCGCCCCCCGCGTAGTCGCCGCTATTGCTGGGCGGTGGATCGTCGTCGATGTCGTCTTCGAAATCGTCGTCGTCAATATCGCCGCCGCCCTGGCCGCCGCCGCCGCCGCCTTTGGCCCTCTCTTCTTCCCTTTTCCTGCGTTCCTCTTCCTTTCGCCTGCGCTCCTCTTCCCTCCTGCGCGCTTCCTCCTCTTCCCTGAGCCTGCGCTCTTCCTCGATACGCTGTATTTCCAGTATGATCTCGTTTTCTATCTCTTCGGTCTGCCGGTCGAACTCCTCCTCCAGCTTCCGGTAATCGTCTACCTTGGACTCGATCTCCTCGATGAGGAGCAACTGATCGGCGTACTGCGCCTCCTGCTCGGCCCGCCGCTCCGACAACGCGGCCTTGATGGCGGATTGCTCGTCCCGGTCCCGTTGCAACGCCTTCTTCTCGGCGTCAACCTGCTCGCGCGCGAGCTTGAGTTCATCCAGCATCTTGCGGTCATACGCAATGATGTCGTTGACATCGCCCAGGCGGCCCAATAAGTCGGAGAAGCTATCGGCCTTCAGCAAGATGCCCAAGTATTGCGCGTCGCCGGCCTCTTCCATCGAGCGGATGCGCGTCCGGAAGAGTTCCATCTGGCGGGACTCTTCCCGCAATGCCTCCTCCAGGGCCGCCTGATGTTCGTCTATGGCAATCTCCAACGCCTCGATCAGGAGTTCGGCGTTTTCGATTTCCGCGCTCGTGATCTCGATCTGTTTGTCGATGGCTTCCTTCTTCTCCAAAGCCGAGGCCCGCTCGTCGGCCAGCTGGCCGATTTCCGCTTGCACCTTCACCTTCTCTTTGGCCAGCGCCTCGGCTTCTTCCCGTAGCACGTCCAGCAAAGACTCGGCGCCGGCGGGCCGGACAAAGTTGAGGATCAAACCGGCCAGCAGGGTAACAGCCAGCAAAACGGCCATTGTCATGGCAAAGATACGCACACGCTTCGAACTCATAGTAGGTGAACCTCCTTTATACACGCAGGAACTTCCGAATCGTCAGCACGCTGCCGCCAATGCCGGCCAGGAAACCGGCCAGTAAGAAAATGGCCAGCACCGGAAGCAGGACATCCCCGACATTCAGGGCATGGATCATCGGGATCCTGCCCACCATCCGGGCCAGGAAACCGGCGAATACGTCATAGAGCCTCCACTGGAGGAAAAATGCCACGATGGATCCCAAGAGCCCCAGCATAAACCCCTCGATGACAAAGGGCCAGCGGATAAACCGCTTGGTGGCGCCCACCATCCGCATCACGGCTATCTCCTCCCGCCGGTCGAAGGTAGCCAATTTGATTGTGTTGGAGATGATAAAAATCGATACCGCCATCAAGATGACAATCAGCAACAGGCAAATGGTGTTGACCGTATCGCGTATCTGGCCCAAATCCTCCACAATATCCAGCCGGGCATGCACCACGGCCACGCCGGGCAGGAGCTCCAGCGCGTCGATGGTCTCCTGCATCAGGTCGGCGTCCATGATTTGCACCCTGTAACGATCGCGCAGGGGGTTGTCGTCGCCGAACCCCAATAGAAAATTGGTCTCCGGATCTACCTTGCCGGAAAACACTTCCAACGCCTCGTCCCGGGAAATCAATTCCGCGCTCTGGACATTCCGCATGATCGCTTCATTCTTGGCCAGATCGGTGCCAAACTGCTTGGCTTCGTCCGAGGTCATGGTTTCGTCGAGCACCACCAAGACTTCGTTGTTGTTTTGAAGCTCCTGGATCATATTGTCCAAGTTCAAGGCCAGCAGTGAAAAGCTGCCCATGATGAGAAGGCATGCCACAATGACGCCAACGGCCGCGAAACTCATAAAGCCGTGCAGGAAAATACCTCGGATGCCCTCGCGGAAAAAGTAACTAGTTTCGTATCGCTTCATATTGGTAATACCCGCCTGTCCGGTCGCCGATCACGCGCCCGCCGTCTATGGCGATGACGCGCTTCGAAAACCGGTTGACCAATTCCTTTTCGTGGGTCACTGCCAGAACGGTCGTCCCCAGGGCATTGATGCGTTCGAGCAACATCATGATCTCCAGGCTGCGGGCCGGATCGAGGTTGCCGGTAGGCTCGTCGGCGATGATCATTTTGGGGTTGTTGATGAGGGCCCGGGCGATAGACACCCGTTGTTGCTCCCCGCCGGACAGCTCCGCGGGCCGCCGGCGGGCTTTATGCGACAAACCGACCAAATCCAGCACATAGGGCACCCGGATTTTGATTTCCCTGGGCGAGGAGCCCACCACGCGCATGGCGAAGGCGACGTTTTCATAGACGCTTTTTTTCTCGACGAGGCGAAAATCCTGAAAGATCACGCCCAGCGTGCGGCGCAAAAAGGGGATGTCCTTCTGCCTCACGGCATTGACGTTGTACCCATTGATCAGCACGCGCCCCTCCGTCGGCTTGATCTCCCCCGTGAGGAGCTTGATGATCGTGGACTTGCCCGAACCGGAAGGCCCGACCAAAAAGGAAAACTCCCCGTCTTCTATCTGGAGGCTGACGCCCTTGAGGGCGCGGGTGCCGTTGGGATACGCCTTGTACACGTCTATCATGCGGACCATCGTTAAAACTCTTCCCGGGAGGTCAGATATTTTTTCACCATCATGGCCACCTTGAAGATGATGGCGTGGTCAAACTCGCGGAGATCGAGCCCCGTCAGCTTCTTGATCTTTTCCAGCCGGTACACCAGCGTGTTGCGGTGGACGAACAGCCGGCGCGAGGTCTCGGACACATTGAGGCTATTTTCGAAGAACTTCTGGATGGTGATCAGCATCTCCTGATCCAGCGCGTCGATGGAGTTCTTCTTGAACACCTCGGATAGGAACATCTCGCACATCGTGACCGGCAATTGGTAAATCAATCGCCCCAACCCCAGGTTCTCGAAGTTGATGATGGATTTTTCGGCGTCGAAGACCTTGCCCACCTCGATGGCGATCTGCGCTTCCTTGTAGGAGGAGGCCAAATCCTTGAGGCTGGACGCCACCGTGCCGATGCCGATGACCGTGTGGACATACACCTCGGAATTGACAGTCTCCTCGATGGCGGCGGACAGCTTGCGCAAGTCCATCGTGTTGACGCCGCCCCTGACATCCTTGACCAGCGCGATGTCGGTTTCGTTCAGGCTGACAACGAAGTCATATTGCTTGTCCGGGAAGAGGCTTTGGATCACATCGACGACGGAGAGCTCGATCCGCCCCACCTGGCGCACCAAAATAACCACCCGGGGGAGTTCGCTCTCGAAGTTCAGCTCCCGGGAGCGCATGTGGATGTCGCCCGGCAAGATGTTGTCAAGTAAAATATTCTTGACAAAGGTGGCGCGATCGTGCTTTTCATCGTAGAATGTCTTGGCGCCGTTGAGCGCCACGGCCGACAGCAAACAAATCTCCCTCGCCCTGTTGTCTTGTCCCTGCGCAAACACCGCGAATTCAAAGCGCACGCCCCAGCTAAAAAGCGCCTTGTATTGGAATCCGTCGAAGACGGTCACGGGTTCGTCGGACGCGTTGAGCGCCGAGGCCGCCGCCGCCCGCTGCGTGCCGATGAGCGCTGGCTCGGTGCAGGCGATGACCTCGCCTTCGGCGTCGATGACGCCAACAGTACACTCCACGGCGTCCTTCATTTGCGATACGATGCTTTGAAACAGTCTGCTTGACATGATGATAGTCCCTCCCAACACATTAAAACGAACAGTCCCTATCTAATATATATTAGTATGGTTTCGATCAGTTTGCAAGGGTTACTTTACATAATTCACATATTTGTAACAAAGTACCTTGCGAATTTCTTTTGACAGAGGCGCGGATTTGTGTTAGGATTAACTTAATCGTGTGCGAAATTACGCGCCGGCAAGCCCTTTCGCGCGGTTTGGGGGAACCGCCCGCCTTTGCGGGTACCCGTATGGGGTCCTTCACCCGCCCTTTACTGCGCGAAGAATTCATACGTGAATCGGGGCAAATTTGAAAGAAAAGGTGAAAAGTATGATCCCCAAAGAAAAAAAGTCCATGATTATCATGGAAAACCGCGTCCACGATACCGATACGGGGTCCCCCGAGGTACAGATTGCCATCTTGACAGTGCGTATCAGCGAGTTGACCGAACACCTCAAGTTACACAAAAAAGACAATCACTCCCGCCGCGGCTTGCTCAAAATGGTCGGCCAACGCCGTAGCCTGCTCGATTACCTCCAAAAAAAGGATATCGAGCGGTATCGCGCCATCATCGCCAAGCTGGGCATCCGCAAGTAGGGGCGACTCGCAGGGGCGGCTTCCGGCCGCCCGCCATCATGGAGGGCTGTAATAGTGAATGAAGTGATATGGAGGAAAGTATGCTAAAACAACGCGAATTCCCTGCCGCCCGCACCTTCGAGACCACGCTGGGCGGCCGCCGCCTGACCGTCGAGACCGGCCAGCTGGCCGAACTGGCCAACGGCGCCTGCCTGGTGCGTTGCGGGGACACCACCGTATTGGTGACCGCCGCCGCCTCGGCCGCGCCGCGCCAAGGCATCGATTATTTCCCACTGTCCGTGGATTTCGAGGAGAGGCTGTATTCGGTGGGCCGCATCCCCGGCTCTTTCCTGCGCAGGGAAGGGCGCCCCTCGGAAAAGGCTGTGTTGGCCTCCCGCCTCATCGATCGCCCGCTGAGGCCCCTGTTCCCCCCCGACATGCGCAACGACGTGGCTGTGACGGCCACGGTTTTGAGTATGGAACCCGACTGCGCCCCCGAGATCCCCGCCATGATCGGCGCGTCCATCGCCCTGTCGATCTCCGACATCCCTTGGGGCGGGCCCATCGCCGGCGTATCGGTGGGATGCGTGGACGGGAAGTTTATCATCAATCCGGACGCCGCCGCCCGGGAAGCCAGCACGCTGGCGTTGACCGTGGCCGGGACTGCGCACAAGGTGGTCATGATCGAGGCCGGCGCCAACGAAGTCTCAGAAGAGGCCATGTTTGACGCGATACAGTTGGCCACGGCGGAAATCAAAAAGCTGACCGCCTTTATCTCCTCGATTGCCGCCGAGATTGGCAAGCCCAAGTTTGCACCTGTCAGCGCGGCTTTCCACACCGAACTCTACGACGAGCTTGAGGGTTCGATCATGGAAAAACTGCGCTATTGCTTGGATACCGACGACAAAAACATCCGCGAAGAACGCCTTTCCGCCCTGCGTGCCGAGCTTGTTGCCGAGTTCGCCGAGAAATACCCCGATATCGAGGCCGGCTTGGGCGACGTGCTGTACAAACTGCAAAAGCAAGTCGTGCGCCGCTGGTTGCTGGACGAGAAAAAGCGCGTGGACGGGCGCGGGTTGCTGGATGTCAGGCCGCTGTCGGCCGCCGTGGGGCTCTTGCCCCGCGCCCATGGATCCGGCTTGTTTTCCCGGGGACAGACCCAGGTGCTGACGACTGCCACGCTGGGCACCATATCGGATCAGCAAAAGCTGGACAACATCTTCGATTCGGAAACCAAGCGGTATATGCACCACTACAACTTTCCCTCCTATTCGGTGGGCGAGGCGCGCCCGTCGCGTGGGCCCGGCCGCCGCGAGATCGGACACGGCGCCTTGGCCGAGCGGGCGTTGGAACCGGTCATCCCCAACGAAGAGGAGTTCCCCTACTGTATCCGCCTGGTGAGCGAGGTGCTGTCCTCCAACGGATCCACCTCGCAAGGCGCCGTGTGCGGCTCCACGTTGGCCCTGATGGACGCCGGCGTGCCGATCAAGGCGCCGGTGGCCGGCATCTCCTGCGGTCTGGTGACCGAGGGCGACCGGTGGCTGACGTTTGTGGATATCCAGGGCGTGGAAGACTTCTTCGGCGACATGGACTTCAAAGTGGCCGGCACAAAGGCCGGCATCACGGCCATCCAGATGGATCTCAAGTCGGACGGCTTGACGCCCGAAATCATCCGCGACGCGCTGACGATCACCAAAGACGCCCGCATCGCGATTTTGGACGAAATCATGCTCCCCTGCATCCCGGCGGCGCGCGAGGATCTCTCCCCCTACGCGCCGAAGATGCTCCAGACCACCATCGACCCGGAGAAGATCCGGGATGTCATCGGCAAGGGCGGTAGCGTGATCCAGAAGATCACCGCCGAGACCGGCACCAAGATCGACATCGAGGACGATGGGCATGTGTACATCTCGGCGCCCAACCGGGACGACTGCCAGCGGGCGCTGGCCATCATCGAGGCTATCGTGCTCGATCCGCAGATTGGCGACATCTTCTACGGCCGCGTTACGCGGCTGATGACCTTCGGCGTCTTCGTGGAGTTCGCCCCCGGCAAAGAGGGCATGATCCATATCTCCAAGTTGGCGCCGCAACGGGTGGCCAAAGTGGAGGACGTGGTATCCATCGGCGACATGACATGGGTCAAGGTGGTCGAGATCGACGAAAAGGGGCGCATCAACCTATCCCGCCGCGACGCTCTTTCGGAGTTGGAAAAACGCGGGCAGGGGCAGGGGCAGGGGCAGGGTGCGAATCAGAAATCCCATGCGTGAAACAAGGCGTGAAACAAGGCATGATACAAGGCATGAAACGATGCATGAAACGATGCCTGACTTAGTGCCTGAACCCGTGTATGAAAAGATCACGTTGCCCAATGGGGTCAGGTTGCTGTTCGAGGAAATCCCCCATGTGCGGTCGGCTACGGTCGGTATTTGGGTGGGTTGTGGTTCCCGCCTGGAGCCCCGGCACCTGTCCGGCGTCTCCCACGCTTTGGAACACATGGCGTTTAAAGGCACGAAAAAGCGCACGGCCGAGAAAATCGCCGCCGATTCCGACGCCATCGGCGGGCAGGTCAACGCCTTTACCACAAAGGAGTGTACCTCTTATTACGCGCGGGCGTTGCGCGATCACCTGCCCCTGGCCATCGACATCATCACCGACATTTTCAGCTCGCCGCTCATCACCGCCCAAGATTGGGAAACCGAGCGGGGGGTTATCCTGGAAGAGATTGGCATGTACGAGGACACGCCGGAAGACCTTGTCACGGAGCGCCTGTTTGGCGCCGTGTTCCGCGGTTGCTCGTTGGGCAGGCCGATTTTGGGGTCGGCTGGCGCGTTGCGGCGGATGAGCGCCGGCCAGATAGCCCGTTATAAAGACAGCCACTACCGTGCCGGCAGTACGGTGGTGGCCCTCAGCGGCAACTTCTCCCCCGGGGACAAGGCCGCGTTGGTAGATTGCTTCGCGCCCATGGCCGCTGAACCGGCCTTGACGCCGCCGACTTCGTCGCTGGCGCCATCCTTTACGGTCCGCCGCAAGGATATCGAGCAGAACCACCTGTGTTTGGCTTGGCCGTCCCTGCCCTATAACAGCCCCGACCGCTACACGCAACAGGTGCTGTCGAACATCTTGGGCGGCGGCGTGTCCTCCCGGCTGGTGCAGGAGATCCGGGAGGCGCGGGGGTTGTGCTATTCGATCTATACCTTTGCCACCGGGCACGAAGATACCGGCTTATTTGGCGTCTACACGGCGCTCTCCCCGGAGGCCGAGCGGAAGGCGTTGCCGCTCATCGCACAGCTGGTGGGGGACTTTGCCCGGCATGGCCCCACCGAAGACGAGGTCGCCAGGGCGAGGGAGCAGGTCAAAGCCAATGTCCTCATGGGCTTTGAATCGACCTCGGCGCGTATGACGCACTTGGCCCGTTGCGAATTGCTCCTTGGGAAAGTCATCCCGGCGCGTGAGCTGGTTGAGGCGTACGACGCGGTCACCAGGGAGTCTGTGTGCGCGTTGGCGCGGCGTATCTTTGTCCCGGAATCGCTCTGTTTTTCGGCGGTCGGCCGGTTGTCTGCGGCTTCGGAGTATAGGAAGCTGTTAGCATAGGAAGCTGTTATTTTATAATTCTTGAGGAGGGTTTTAGATGCCTTGTGAACAGTGCGGCGCCAAAACCAACGGGGACGTAACGTTGTGCCCCGCTTGCGAGGCGGAGGGGAAGTCTGCGGCTATCTTCTCCGACCAAGATGGGAAGGAAGGGAAAGCCACAACCAAGGGGAAGCTTTCAGGCTTTGCCGAAGGAGACGGGGAAGACGGGGAGGCCGGTAAGGCCGGTAAGGCCGGTGATGCCGGTGAGGGTGCCGGCGACAAAGGCGGCGACGGTGCCGGCGATGTTGCTGACGGTGATGCCGGTGACGCTGACGGCGAGGGCGGCGACGATGTCGATGATTATGTCGACGATGACGATGCCGACGAGGGCGCCGATCCCGACGGGTCCCCAGGCGGAGGAGACGGGCAAGACGGCGGCCAACACGAAGTAGCCGTGGAAAAACAGAAAACAAAGATTATGCCTTTTGTAATTTCCCTGGTGGTGATCGCGCTTTTGGGCGTGGGCATGGTCTTCTACTTCTTCTTGGGGCATATCTTCCAGGTGGACGAAACCGGTATCGTGGCCGATAGGTTCGAGATCTTCACAGCGGCCATGGAAAAGGGCGATATCGATGGGATGATTGCCATTTGGGAGCCGGAAATGGGGTTTACGCAAGACTATGTCCCCTTCTTCGGCGATATGCCTACGTTTATTGAGAATCTGAAATCCGGCGCCATAGGGGAATTTGACATCGATTACACAAGCCATGGATCGGTCATCGCCAGCTTTATCAAGTCAGCCTCTTATCGCCTCGAACTCGACAGTGAGAATATCACCATCGATGAGTACCAGAACGAGGAAACGGGCGTGGTCGACTATGAGTATGCCATACTCCCCATTACGGAGTATATGTCCACCGTGGAGGGGGATCCCTATTCCGGGTACCTCTACATGATCAAACTGGACGGTCAATGGTATTTGACTTCCTAAAACCTTCGTGAGTGATGGGCTTCGTATAAGGAATAGGGGAGGGGGATCGGGTTCCTATGAATATCGATGCGCTCATCGAGGGCATACGCGCTAAACAAAACCCCACCGTTGCCGGGCTGGATCCCCGCCCGGAACACTTGCCCGCGTTTTTGCTGGACGACGCCATCAGGGAACACGGCGAGACGCTGGCGGCCCTTGCGGCGGCGACCATGCGATTCAACACGGCCATCTTAGACGCGCTACATGACATCGTCCCGGCTGTCAAACTGCAGTCAGCATGCTACGAAATGCTGGGGCCGGAGGGCATGGCCGCGATGAGGGACAGTATTGCCTATGCCAAGGGCTTGGGGTTGTATGTCATTGTAGACGCCAAGAGGGGCGACATCGGTTCGACTGCCGAATGTTACAGCGCGGCCTTCTTGGGCCGGGTCAAGGTGGGGGGCGCCGAGATCGCGCCCTTCGACGCCGACGCATTGACGGTCAACCCTTACTTGGGTTCGGACTGTGTTTTGCCGTTTCTCGATGATGTAGGCGCCAATGCGCGGGCTATCTTCATCCTGGGGCGCACCTCGAACCGGTCATCCAGCGAGCTACAGCTGTTGCCCGCGCCCGACCGCCCGCTCTACCGCGTGGTGGGCGAGCTGACCGAACGCTGGGGCGCCGCCTATATCGGCGCCCATGGGTACTCGTCGGTGGGCCTGGTGGTGGGCGCCACGCAACCTGCGGAGATTGTGGAGTTGCGCCGCCATTTGCGGCGCACTTTTTTCCTCATACCCGGCTATGGCGCGCAGGGAGGCGCGGCATGGGATATTGCCCGCGCCTTTGACAATCTGGGACGGGGCGCGTTGGTCAACTCTTCCCGCGCCATTCTTTGCGCTTGGCAGAAAAAGGGAACCCCGGAGGCGTACGCCGACTGTGCAAGGGCCGAAGCGTTGCGCATGAAGGAAGAGTTGGGGAGATATGTCACGTTTAACTGAATCCCACACGCAAGACGCCGCCACGATGTCAACGTCAACGCCGCCGCGCCGGGGCGGCCACGCCCTCATGCTGGTCTTCTGCGCGTTTATCGCGATTGTCACGTCCGCCATCGTACTCATCGGCGGGCAGTATCATGACACGGGCGATCCTGTCCCGCCCACGCCCGGCGCCTTTGCCCATTTGGAACCGCTGCCCGGCAGCTTGGCGCCGCTGGCGGTCCCGACTGACCGCGGCCAGCCCGTCGGCGACAA
>WRCJ01000003.1 GCA_009784085.1 Oscillospiraceae bacterium
AGCGGCTAGAACGAAGGGGCTTGGTCTCGCTACTGAGCCACTATGGAAAAGCCCACTTAATCGCTACGAATTGAACCGCCGTATACGGAACCGTATGTGCGGTGGTGTGGGAGGGGCGAAAGCTGTTGCGCCTAGCCCCTACCCGATCGAACGCCGCCTTAAGGACACCGCGGACGCCGCCTAAAGGACACCGCGGACGGCGGGCAGGCACAGCGTCATCTTTGTGCCAAGGCCGCGGCGGGAGATGGCGGTCAGCCGACCCCCGTGGCGATGGGCTATCCAACGCGCAATGGATAGCCCCAAGCCCGTGCCTCCCGCCTTATGGGCGCGGGATGCGTCCGATCGGTAGAAGCGGTCAAAGATATATGGCAGGTCTTCCGGCGCGATACCGACGCCCCCGTCGGACACCGAGGCCCAGACCCAACCGCCCATTCCGGCGCCCGACGTCACCGTAACCGGCAACCCCTCCCCGTACTTGAGGGCGTTGTCCAACAGGATGCGCAATGCCTGGCGGCACAGCGCCCTGTCCGCCACAACCGGCGCGGCGGCGGGTTGCACGGTGATCTCGCAGAGCGGGAGGGCCACACGCATATCGCGGACCAGCTCTTCGCACAACGCGCCCAAATCCATGGGCTCGGGCGAAAGCTCGATGGCGTCGCTGTCGCCCCGCGCCAAAAAGAGGAGCTGCTCGACCATATCGGACATCCCTTTTGCCTCGCTTTTGAGCGCGTCGATAGATTCCTGGCGCACGTCCGGGTCGGTCTTGCCCCAGCGATCCAACAGGTTGACATACCCGATGATAACGGCGATGGGCGTGCGCAATTCATGGGATGCGTCGGACACGAACCGCGCCTGTGACGCATAGGCCGCCTCGATGCGATCCAGCATGGCGTTGATGGCGCCGGCCAGCGGACGGAGTTCCTCTGGCGCTTCGTCTTCGTTTATCCGATGGTGCGGGCGCCGCCCGTCGATGTCGTGCAACGCGCCAGCCAAGCTGTCCACCTGATTGGGGTTCGATGGCCGCGCGGACAACGCGCTGGCGCGATCGACCATGTCGTTTATCGGATCCAAGGCGCGGCGGATAGATCGCGCCCCTTTGTGTATGCTCATCAAGAACCAGAAGAGTTGAAATCCAAACAGGATATAGAGAATCGTCCGCAGGTCATTCAGCGCCGGTCCCACCTGGCAGACGATTTTTACGCCCGGTTCGGGCAGCCAGAGGGTGTAGACGCCGCCGCTCGGCCATACTGGGAAAAACCAGCCGGAGGAAAACCGCATGTACCGCACCATGCCGGCCTGGGGCATGGGCGTCAGCGGCCGCAGGTAATGCGGCAACGCCACCCCGCCGGACGGGCGGTCGGTACACACGATCAGCGAGATCGCCCCCTCGCTGGCCAAGACCGCCCCTTCCTCGCCGGACAGGATGGTTTGTTTATGCAAAACGGCTTGTGCCTCAGCCTCGGCCCGCCGCAGTGTCCAGCCAAACAGCAACGAGGCCAGCAACACATCCCCGAGCAGGAGGATCCAAAGGATACGGCGCAAAAAGCGCAGGTTGAGCCGACTGGCTTTGTATAGGCGTTGGCCGGGCGGACGTTTCTGTTTCATCGAATCACATACCCCACGCCCCGAACGGTTTCAATCAGTTTCAGACCTCGGGGCTCCTCCAGTTTGGCTCGCAGATAACGGATATAGACATCCACCGTGTTGGCGCCGCCGTCGTAGGTGTAGTCCCAAACACGGTTGAGCAAGGTATCCCGGCTCAGTACGATGCCCCGGTTTTCCATCAGGCAGTGCAACAGGTCGAATTCCCGGCGGCTCAGGTGGACAGGTTCGCCGTTCACGGCGACCGTCCGGCTTTCCGGGTACAAGGCCAGCGCGCCCACCGACACCTCTTTGCCCGCTCTGTGGCGGGATCGCAACAGGGCCCGGATACGCGCCAGCAATTCCTCGATAGCGAAAGGCTTGGTCATGTAGTCGTTGGCGCCGCAATCCAAACCGGTGACCTTGTCGGTTACGGCGTCGCGGGCGGTAAGTAGCAAGACCGGCATCTCGGGCTTGTCGCGCCGCAGACGCCGCAAAACCTCCAAACCGGACAATTCGGGGAGGAGTATGTCCAACAGCATCAGATCGAAGTCGGCGGACAGCGCCCGGGACAGCCCTTCCCGCCCGTCATAAGCCTTGTCGACCGCGTACCCTTCATGGGTCAGCTCCAGCTCCAGGAAGCGGGCCAGCTTGCGCTCGTCCTCAACGATTAAGATTGTCCCCTTCATCCCTTTTACCCGCCGTCCCTTGAGTTCCTTGAGTTCCTTGCGTTCTTTGACAGTCCTTCTTTATTTTTTCCGCAGCCTGAGCCGCGGAGTTCATCACGTCATTCGCGCCGCGCCTCATGTCTGGCCCCCAGAAACTATAGCGGTAGTCGAAGAAGAGACCTACGATCAGCAGGGCGATAATCCACCAGAAGACCGGAAAGATCAGGATCACAACCATAACGGTCAGAGGGATCGACAGGATGTATTCTTCGCGCCGGTGGACGGCGAACTTGTTGATGTTGCCCTTGTGGATGATCCGCCCGATAAAACGCAGAAAGCGGCTGACCAGCTGGGAGAAGCTCTCCCCGGGCGGGGGAGACGTCCACGCCGCGCCGCCGCCGCCATCACGATGACTGTTACCGCCGCCGCCATGACCACTATGCCTACGGTGCCCGTTATCGCTGTTGCCGCCGCCGCCGCCGCCGGCCGCCTTTTTTGCGCTTTCAGGCGGCGGTTCCGCCTCGCCATGATCAACCGCCGCCGATGGGCCGCCCCCGCTGGCCGATGGGCCGCCCCCGCTGGCCGATGGGCCGCCCCCGCTGGCCGATGGGCCGCCGCCATTAACCGCCGATGGCTCGCCGCCGCTACCGCCGCCATCGCCACGGCGCCCGCTACCGCCGCCACGGTGCCCGTTGTCGCCGCCGCTACCGCCGTTATCGTCGCCACCGCCATCGCCATCGCCGCCGTTATTCGTCCCGTTTCCACGCGGCGGTGCGATCCGGCCGCGCTGCTCCAGCAAAATGGCCGCTTCCAGCAAATCGTCGCCGGTTTCCTCTAAAACGGCCCTGGCCTCCTCTGCACTGATGCCGGCGTACGCACACAGCTTATCCACTTGTTCCCGCGTCGGCATAACGATCGTCCTCCACCCCACCCCATAAAATGCCTACTCGATTGTTTGGGGTATAAGCAGTGCCTATCATATCGCACACACATTGGGTTATCCTTTGACAAAGATTAAGGTTTCATGAGAATTAAGGATTAAGGTTTCATGAGAGTTGCTGTTTCCCGCCTGCCATGTGGGTAATCAAACGCCCGTAAAACGCCATGGCCAATCCAAGGCTGTCCACCGAAACGCGCTCGTCCCGCCCGTGTACGCCGGCCATTTCGGCTTGGCTGAGTATGAAGGGCGAGAATCGGTAAACGTTGTCGGAAAACATTTCATAATGGAGCGCGCTCGTGGTTTGCGCCAGCAGGGAGGGGATCACAGGCACCGGGCCGAACACGGTGCGCACAATCTCGGCGATGGAGGCAAAAGCATCGCACTGGTAGTCGGAAATCTTGCTGGCTTCATGCGAGGACACGGCCATGAGGCTCACATCCAAACCAATAAACAGATCCCGCAAATAGCGCAGGACATCGTCGCAGGTTTCCCCATGCAACAGCCGGATATCCAATGTGGCTTCCGCTTTGGTCGGCAAGGCATTGGCGGCTTTCCCCGCGTGCAGGGCGGTGGGCGTGATGGTCGTACGCGCCCAGGAGGGCTCGAAGGCGGCCAGATGCCGGGCCAGCAACCACCGGTTCGCGATATACAAACGCCAGCCAAAGGAAAGGTTGGGCGCCAAGAGCTTCAGAAAGGCATGAACATGGGGCGTCACGCGGGAGGGATACTTTTTGAATTCCGTGCGGCTTATCGCTTCGCAAACGGCGCCCAAGGCCGTCCGCCGCTCGGGCTCGGACGCATGCCCGCCGTTGCTTTGGGCGGTCACGCGCACGTAGGCCGCGCCCTTTTCCGCCACGCAGATCTCGGCGACAGGCCTGCGCAAGGACAAGACGCCGCGTTTCAAGACGCCCCCCTCGTCCAAGATCATCTCGAAATGCAGGTGGCGGCGGGCGAATACGCGGGCGATCTCCCCCGAACCGTCCTCGCCCCCCACCTCGTTATCATGCCCGAAGGCAAAATAGATATCGCGCTTTGGCACAAAACCGGAGTTGATGAGGGATTCGGCGCACTCCAACAGGCAGGCGACGACCTGCTTGCCATCCAGCGCGCCGCGGCCCCACACGTATCCGTCGGAAATGATGCCCTCGAAGGGCCCGACTTGCCACCCTTCTTCGGCGGGAACGACATCGAGATGCCCGCAAAACAGCAACGGCGGGCCCGTGGGACGAGGGGCCGGCCATCGATACAACAGGCTGTGCAAGCCGACGACCTCCCGCTCCATGGTCGAGTGTGCCCGGGGATAGCGCCATTTGAGATAGTCGCGCAAGCGCACCCACTCGGTGTAGTCCCCCCCGGCGCCGGGCGAGACCGTTTGAAAGCGAAGGAGTTCGCCCAGGCTGTCAGCCGCGTGGCGGCAAACCTCCGGATCGGCCGCGCGGGGATAAATCGGGCTTGTCCGCTCCCGTTTGAGCCTCGCCGCCCGCACCAAGACCGACACCAAGGTCAGAAGCAACGCGGCGGCGATCCCGATGAGTATATACCAACCAACGCCCATGATGGTTACTATCCCCCCTTCCGAATTTTTTAATCAGTGTCAGTGGCAATGGGCGCAATCGGCGTCACATCCGACAATCGGCGTCGGATCGATGCCCTGGCGCCGGTAATAATCGGCGATGGCCGATTTGATGGCCTCTTCGGCCAGCACGCTGCAATGCATTTTGACCGGCGGCAAGCCGTCCAGCGCCTCGGCCACGGCCTTGTTGGACAGCATCAATGCCTCGGTGATGCTTTTGCCCTTGACCAGCTCGGTGGCCATGCTGGAGGTTGCCACGGCGGCGCCGCAGCCGAAGGTCTTGAACTTGACATCCTCGATCACCTCGTCCACGATGCGCATGGTCATCTTCATGATATCGCCGCATTTTGGGTTGCCCACCTGGCCCACGGCGTTGGCGTCGGCCACCTCGCCCACGTTACGGGGATTCGCGAAATGATCCATCACTTTGTCTGTATACATAGCTATAATGCACCTCGCTATATCAATAATCTGTATACTATTTTATTTAAATATATGTCGCTTAAATATATTAATTTACTGTATTGGCTTCTGCGCGGCGGCGTCCCACAGCGGCGACATCGCCCTGCCCCGCGCCACGGCGGCGATTACCTGGCTGATGAGATAGTCAACCTGTTCCGGCGTCGTATCCCCGCTAATGGTTAGGCGTAGCGAACCATGCGCGACCTCATGGGGCAAACCCAACGCCAGCAACACATGGGACGGGTCGAGGGAGCCGGAGGAACACGCCGAGCCGGAAGAAGCGCACACGCCGGCCATGTCCAAATTCAGCACCAGCGACTCGCCCTCCACGCACGCAAACACAAAGGAAGCGTTCCCCGGTAGCCGATTTTCCGGATCTCCCGTCAAAAAGGCGTACGGTATGGCGGACAGGGCGGCAATCAGCCGGTCGCGCATCGCGGAGGTGCGCCGGATATCCTCCGCCATCCCCAGCGTGGATTCGCGTAGCGCGGCGGCCATGCCCACAGCGCCCGCCACGTTTTCCGTGCCGCTGCGCAGGCCGCGCTCGTGGCCTCCGCCATGCAACAGCGGCGGCAGCCGCACGCCCCGCCTCAGGAAGAGGGCGCCGATGCCCTTGGGGCCGCCGAACTTGTGTCCCGACAGGGAAAGCATATCCACTGGCAACGACGACAAATCAAGGGGGATATGCCCTATCGCTTGCACGGCGTCGGTATGGAACCACACGCCGGACGCATGGCACAGCCGACCGATCTCCTCGATGGGCTGTATGGTCCCCACTTCGTTGTTGGCGGTCATGCAGGAGACAAGGACTGTGTCCGGGCGCAAAGCTTCCTGCACTTGCGAGGCCGCAACCCGCCCCAGCTTGTCCACGGGCAACACGGTAAGCTCGAAACCCTGTTTTTGCAAGTGTTGGGCGGTATGCAGTACAGCATGGTGTTCGATGGCGGAGACAATCATGTGCCGGCCGTCCTGGGCGCCCCGGCCTCCCCGGTCGCGCTGGCCGCCCTGGCCGCCCTGGTTGCGCTTGGCTTCGCACGCGCCCACGAGCGCCCAGTTGTCAGCCTCGGTGCCGCCGGCTGTGAAATAGATCTCCTCAGGGGCGGCGCCCAACGCCCCGGCGATTGTCCGGCGCGCGTCTTCCAAGGCGCGGCGGGCATCCCTGGCCACCGAGTAGATCGATGAGGCGTTGCCGTAGTTCTCTTCCAGAAACGGCCTCATGGCGGAAAGCGCCGCCGGGGACAAGGGCATGGTAGCCGCGTTATCAGCGTAAACAAACATAGCCCATTCGACCTCCTTAACCTCGTTCGTGACACCATCATCATACGCCACAAAGCCGATTCTGTCAAGAATCCCCTGCACATGCCCTGCACATGCCCCCCCGCCCAGACAAAGCGCAGGTATTGCCCCGGCAAAGCGCAGGTATTGCCCCGGCAAAGCGCAGGTATTGCCCCGGCAAAGCGCAGATATTGCCCCGGCAAAGCCCCGATCAAAAAGCCAGCCGAATCCCCTAGCGCGCGCAGGGTGATTTTTGCCCCCCGTATGGCGAAGATATAGAAAGTTTTCAAAAAAACATGCCGAAAAGAAATTGCCTTTTTGCATTTGTTATGATAGAATAGTTTTGGATGCATAGACACCCCCGCTATATGGAGGCGGGTTTTTGGCGCAATTTGAATTACAATTGGAGGGTATCCTATGTCTTCTATCATCGCCTTAACGTCTGACAATTTCGAGTCTGAGGTCATAATGTCGCCCGGCCTTATCCTTGTGGATTTTTGGGCCTCCTGGTGCGCGCCGTGCCGCGCAGTCGCCCCTTTGTTGGAACGCCTGTCCGAGGAGGAGGAGCTTTCTGGGCGCGTCAAGATTGGCAAACTGGACGTGGACGCCGAGGGCGCGCTGGCCGCCAAGTATGGCGTGATGAGCATACCTACGATCATTGTGTTTTCCCAGGGCCGGGAGACGAAGCGTCAGGTGGGCGCGCGTTCCTACAAGGAATTGCTCAAGCTGGTGGAAGAAGTGTAAAGTGTAAAGTGTAAGTTAGCGTCCCCGGTACGGCAAGGAAGCCACGAAGGCGGCACCCGAAGGAATTCGGCGGCGGCTGGGGATCCGCGCCGGGGCCGTGACGAAAATGTTGGTTGAGGTGAATGGAAATGGCGGACTCAGGAAAAAGGTTCAGGTTTACACCCGTTGGCGGTTTTCGCCGGCAAGACGTCATCACGTACATTGAGAAATTGATGAAGGAACACCACGAGGAGATTGACGCTTGCCGGGCAGGCGCCGAACAGTTGCGCCGCGAGCGGGACGATGCGCGTGAGCGGGCGGCGTTAGGGCAGATCAAAGTCGAGGAGCTAACGCTCAAATCAAAGCAGCTTCCCTATATGCAATCCGACGTGGAATCCCTCAAGTCGCGCCTCAATCAGCTGGCGGTGGAAAAGACGCGCCAAAGCGAGACGCTGCAGAAGCTGGAGGGCGCCAGGGAGGGTGACCGGACCGCGCTGTCGCGCCTTCAATCGCTCCTGGCCGAGAGAGAAAGCAAGCTGCAATCCCTGCAAAAGCAGATCGATGATTTTATCGTCTCGTACGCGAGCGCGGAAGAACTCGAGAGAAAAGCCGTCGAGCGGGCGCGGGCTATCGAGACCGAAGCGTTGGCAAACGCGGAGCACTCGCGCGAGCTGATCACCCGCCTGTGGATGGACACCAAAGATCGATACACGGCGTTTTGCCGGGAAGCCGAGGAAGCTACCGCCGTCGCCGTACAAGAGCTGGACAAGGTGCGCGCGTTACTGATCGGCGCCAGCCACATGTTCGACGGCGTAAACAGTAGCCTGGATGAATTGCCCCTGCCGGAAGAGGAGCCTTTCGCCTCCGCTGGGGCAGAGCCGATTCTGCCGCTTTCGGGCGAAGCGTCCTCCCTGCTCGATATGCTTGCCCAGCAGAAACAAGCCCAAATCGACCGGCAAGCCCCTGCCGCCCCTGCCGAAGACGACGGCGCGGCGCCCGGTGAATACAAAGAGGACAAAGAGGACAAAGAGGATCTATAAGGACCCGAAAATAGCCCGTCGGCGTATCATCTCGCCGACGGGCTATCGAGTTGTCGCCTAACGCCTGACGCCTGACGCCTCGCGCCTTACGCGCCGCCTCACGCATCCTCAAACATGTCTTTGCCCACACCGCAGGCGGGGCAGACGAAATCGTCCGGCACATCAGCCCACGCGATACCCGGGGCAATGCCGTCATCGGGATAGCCTTCGGCCTCGCTGTACACATAGCCGCACACGCTGCAAACATATTCTTTCATTGTGGGACACGCTCCTTTTGCTTTAAATTTTGTTATTTTGGTTTGCTATATTCTAGTTTGTTTTGTTCGATCATACCCTACACGTATTTTACCAAAACTTCCGCATTCACGCAATAGGCAAAGGCATCTTCCCGCGTAATATGCCCTGCCCTGACCGCGTCTGCCAACGCCAGATCCATGCTCTGCATCCCTTCGGTTCCGCTGGCGTGGATAACGGTATCGATCTGATGCGTTTTTGCCTCGCGGATCATGCTGCGGATGGCTGGGTTGACCAGCATGACCTCGAACACAGCCAAGCGGCCCTTGGTGTGGGAAGGCAGCAGCTGCTGGGACACCACCGCCTGCAGTACGGTGGACAGCTGGATGCGCACCTGGTTTTGCTGGTTGGGGGGGAATACATCCATGATGCGGTCGATGGTTTTGGCCGCGCCCACCGTGTGCAGGGTGGACAGCACCAAATGTCCTGTTTCCGCGGCGGTCAGGGCGATGGAAATGGTCTCATAGTCGCGCATCTCGCCCACCAGGACGACGTCTGGGGACTGGCGGAGGGCGGCGCGCAACGCCGTGGCGTAGGACTCCGTGTCCGATTCGACCTCGCGCTGGTTGACGATGCTCATCTTGTGGTTGTGCAGGTATTCAATGGGATCCTCCAGCGTCAAGATGTGGCAGTTCCGTTTGTGGTTGATGAGGCTGATGAGGCTGGAGAGCGTGGTGGATTTCCCCGAGCCGGCCGGCCCGGTCACCAGCACCAGCCCTTTGGTCTTCCGGTAGAGATCCAGCACCGCCGGCGGAATCCCCAGCGTCTGCGCGTCCGCCAGCGACAGCTGCACCACCCGGATGACCGCCGCCATGGAGTTGCGTTGCCGGAAAGCGTTGATGCGAAACCGCCCCACGCCGGGCAGTGAGAAGGAAAAATCGCAGTCGCCGCTTTTCAGGTACTCTTCATAGGAATGATTGCCAGACAGGCGGAAGATTTCCTCAATAAACAACGCCGTATCTTTGGGCATCATGCGAAAATCGCTGGACGGCGCGATTTCGCCTTGCCTCTTAAACATGATTGGGCTGCCGGCGGTGATGAACAGATCGGATACATCTTCGTTGACAGCGCGAACCAATAGATCGTGTACCGTTGTGCCAAGTGATGAAGCAATCATTTCCCTACCCTTGTCCTTTTTATGCTTATTATCCTTATTTCAATAGGCCGCCAAAAGCCGCGATATCTGGTTCTGACTCTCCCCCGGGACCGTCACTGAGAACTTGAGATTCCAACAAAGATAATACATCATCGTCGAATTCCGTAATGATATTCTGGCCCACATTGTAGTCAAAGCGATCCTGGAATTCCAGCCAAGAGAGGACATCCCAGCGAATCCCCCCCGCGCCGCCGTCTTTCAGGGACAGCGTTACGGTGAGGTGCGCGGTGTCGCGGCTCACCGTCTGGGTCACGGTAAGCGGGCTGTGCGAAAGAACCTCCCAGTTGAGGGCCGCCACGGTCTCCAAATCGGCGTCGGAGATGTCCCCGTCGGATTTGGGAAAATCGCGGGCGACCGACTCCAAGCACCCGACTGCCTCACGGGCGGAGGCATCCAGCTTGTAATAATTGTTGATCCAATTGGCGTTTTTCTCGGCCAGCAGATAATTGGATCGGGCCGAATACAACGCCAGCAACGCGAAGGCGGACAGGGCGATCATCAGCAAGATGATAAGCACCGAGACGCCGCCCGAAACCGAAGCTCTGTTTCTCATGGCGCTTCCCCTTCCCCTTCAACTCCCGCGACGCTGAGGTCAGGTGGCGGGTAGACGGTCTTAAACCTCGTATCCTCCTGGGCGGGATCCAGCCGGATGACCGTGACCTCCGGACAGCGTAGCTTCGCCGGTGCCGCGTCCTGCGCCGATGCCGATGTCGCGTCCGGCGCCGATGCCGAGGACAGCTCCGCGACCGAGACCGAGACCGAGACCGATAAGACAAACCCGCGATCCGGCTTATCGGCTACCGGATGCCACTCGCTGTCATAGTAGATTTCCCAGCTACCCTCGCCGTTTGCGCTGAGGGGCCGCACCCAGTTGCCGCCCGGATCCACGGGCTCCCCATAGAGGCGGCACAACTCGACGACGCTCTGGGCTTCCATGCAAGCCCGATCCAGATCCCGCGCGCGGTCTTCCCAACTGGCCGCGCGGACAAACAGCTGCATCACGACAATGCTCACGGCGGCCAACGCGCCGATGGAGATGATCAACTCGACCAGCGCGATAGCCCGGTGACCCGCGGCCCCGAAGCCGCGCCGCCGCCTCATGGGAGCCTCCCCACGGCGTTGGCGGCGATGACGGTTTCTTGCGTCCTCATGTGCTCCCCTTCGCCTACCGCAACGGAAAGCAGAAGGGCCTCGCCATCTTGGCCGGTGGGGCGGCAACTAAACCCGCTGAGCTTCGTGATACGGGTGCCGGCGCCCGTTGTGAAAGGGGTGTCCTCGGGCACGACATCCTCCCGCAACCATCCGTCGTCTAAATAGATTCGCGTTTCATAGACATCGTCGCCGGATTCCTGACGGAAGGTCAGCAAGTCCCCGGTTTCGCATGCCCGCAGGGACACGGCGCCGCTGACATCGTGCTGGCGCAGCTGTGTGGTCAGATAGGACAGTGCCACGCGCAACGAGATATCAGCCTCCCGATCCTCCAAGATGCGCTCATAAGCGACGCCGCCAGCCGACACAAGCGTAAACGTGGTCGCGCCGAACAACAGGATCAACGCCGCGATTAAGAGGAGTTCCAATATACCGGCATCGGCCCGGGTACGCACGAGTAATCACCTCTTCATTCCTATTCAAATTCAAATAATGAGTGTTTTACTTGGATATCCGGCGCGATATTGGCGCCATTTGGCCAATAATGCACGAAGAAGCGCGACTCGTCAAACCGGATTCCGTAGTGATCTTTCAGATACGTCATTTCGGGAGGATACGCCCCCTCCAGCGCGTAACACTGTATAGCCGCGTAGCGGACAGCCTGCTCGATGCGGGAGCGTTGCGTCTCGGCGCTTTGATCGCCCATCGGGAGCAACGCCGCCACCAGGAAGGCAAGTAGCGCGACGCCGACGAGCAGGGAAAGAAACGCGGACCACGAACGAAAACGCCTCATTACGTTCCTCCTCCTACCCCTAACCGATTGTCGACAGGATGTCGAGCAGTGGCATCATGACCGAAACCAGGATGACGCCCACCACGATAGCCAGCAAAGCCACGAAGGTTGGTTCGATGGCGCCGATGATGCGGCTCAGCGAGGTGTCGACTTCCTGTTCATACAGTTCCGACAGCCGGAGCATCATGCCGTCCAGGTCGCCGGTCTTGAAGCCAACGGCCAGCATCCTGGAAAACAAGCGGGGGAAAATGCCCGTCTTTGTAAAAGCCTCGGGCGCCTCTTCCCCGTCGGCGATGAGCGCCCTGCAATCACTGATTTTGCTTGACACGTAAGCGTTGTCCATCAACGCGCCGCTCAGCGCGAGGGACTGATCCAAATCAATGTTGCTGCGCAGCAAGTAGGCCATGGCCGTGGAAAACCTCTCGGCGGAGATCTTCCTGGTGATCGAGCGGGTAAAAATGAAGTTGGCTTTGAAACGGTCCAGGGCGGTCTTGCCGCTTCCGGAACGGCGGGCAAGGGCGATAGCGAGGAATATGGCGGCGGCGGCTAGCAACAGAACCCACCAATACGCCCCCATGAACTGCCCGAAACCCAGCAACCCCCGCGCGATGCCCGGTAGCTCGCTGCCCTGGGCTTGCAGCAAGTCCCCGAACATGGGCAAGACGCTGACGACCAGCAGCAGCACAATGGCCGACATCATCACGATGAGCAGGATGGGGTATGTCACCGACGAGCGGATGCGTTGCCTCAGTTGCCCTTCCCGTTCGTAGAAGGCAGCCATGGTCTGCAAAACATCATCGAGGTTGCCGGAACGCTCGCCGATCTCGGCCATGCGCTCCATGTAGGGCGGGAACGCGCCCGATAGGCGGATGGCCTCGGCCAGCGGCTTCCGGTTGTCCACTTCTTCCGACACCACACGGATGGCTTCTTGCAGCGCGGTGCTGTCAATATCGGCCCGCAGCAAGGTTAGTCCTTCCACCAAAGACACGCCGGCGCGCAGGAACAAGGAGGTCTGCGTGCAAAACAGCGCAATCTCGGATGGACGTAGCCGTTTGGTTTTTCTACTCATGGTTACTCCCTCCAAGCGGTTGATCTTGCCAGTATATCGATTCTTTTCCGGCGTACCTTTATGCTATTGCCGACAATTTTCATGTGGGAAACGGCTATGTTTTCTTGGATAATCATGGAAATAAAAATCACCTCTATTGCGTCGGGTGTCCCTCAAGGAGCTGGGTGAATGAGCATAAATTTTGTCTTGGACGCTGAATTTGATGCTATTGTGGGGCGAGGATATTACTTTTCATTGGATTCGGTGAAGGCGGTCGCCGCATCCGGGGAGGCTTTCGGCCCCGGCGTGATAGTCCAGGCCCAATTGGCGACTGTCAGGCGGGACAACGAAGGCAAAACGGTGTTTATCCGCCAGGCCGTATCGGGGCGGGTGTTCAGTAGCGTGCTGTGTGGCGGCCAATGGGAGGGAGTGCCGGTCTCGCCTCGATGCCTTTGAGGGCGCGCCCGTGTCCGGCCAGGAGGCGTCCCTGCGCGTGACCCGCGAAGAAAAAGAAAAAGCGCCACAACCGTTTGTATTCGGCGTGGCGTGGGCGGTTAAACCGCATTCTTTTTTCGTAAAAACTCCGCTGGCGTCAAAATAAACGGCTCATCGGGATAATCTTTTTTATTGCCCGTGATTAGAGTTGCCCCACTTGCTGTTGCTGTATCATAAAAAACGCGATCAGTTTCGTCCGGCAGGGGAATATCGCTTTTTTCGGGGGTAACAGCTTCTCCAAACTCCTTCATTTTTGCCAGAAGCTCCTCTTTTTTATTGGTGGAAAAAGCAAATTTCGGTCGATTCAATACTTCAGTATACTCCTCAAAGATTGAATCACCAAAACACGGGACAATATCATTGGGAATCATTTTTATAATCTCTGCGGAATTACCATTCTCAGACCATAGCGCCGACACTAAAACATTCGTGTCAATTACGACTTTCTCCCCATTGTTCATGCCCAAGCCCCTTGTTTTTCGGTGCGGTATGCTTTTATCTCCTCATTTATTTCATCGTCGGTCAAGAATCCTTTTGCTTTGTTTTCATTGCGTATACTATCTATCAGTTGATGAAACTGCGCGGTTTCATTTCCCACTATATGGATCCTGAAGGGGATTGCCCGCTCATTAACCATTTGACGAACGAAAATATTTATAGCTGTAGATAGTGTCATTCCCATAGCATTGGCAATGGAGTCCGCTTCTTTTTTTACAGAGCGGTCAATTTTCACGTTTAAGCTTGCTAAATCACTCATAAAAAATATCCTCCAAAAACATGATAAACGTATCATAACATAAAATTCGCCAGTCGTCAATACGATAGGCGAATATTATATTGGCGGCTCGACCGGACTTTATGTTGGCGGCTCGATCGGACCCTATTGCGGCAGGTGTCTTTCTGTGGTATAATGGTGACACCGATAGGGATGAAAATAATATTGAATCGAGGGCTTTTGATGACCAAAACCGTGCGCTGGGTGGCCGTTGTTGTCGCCACCGCGATGCTGTGCGGGTCGATGTTAGCCGTTCTGGCGGGCTGCGACGGCGACGGCGGTGGCGGTGGCGGAGGATTTATCGACCCTATTCCGCAGACCAAGGTGGATTTGACGCCGACAGAGGAACTGGTGATTTATCTGCCGAGGTACAAATATTTTAACCCGATCTTTTCCAGAGCTGTGTCAAAGTTTATCGAGAAATACCATGACGTAAATGTGACGGTGACGCAGATAGGGGAAGCGGACGAATACCCAAGCTCTACCAGCGCATACCAGCAACGCGTTAATAGCGAACTGATGGCCAATTCAGGCCCGGACATCATCCTTACGCAGTATTTCGAAGACCTGTATAAAACCATGGACAGCGGAATGTTCCTCAACCTCACGGATATCATCTCGCAGGACGATGAATTCAGCATGGCAGGGTGCAACGAGGTCGTCATGGATGTCGGCGTTTACAAAGGTGGGCGCTATGTTGTTCCCCTAACATATACCATACCGATCATGCTGGGGGAACAGGGGGTACTTGACGCCGTCGGGTTTGACGCATCACAAAACACCGATTTCATTTCCTTTGTTAACCAGCTCACGGCCAGTTTCCCGAAAGCGGCTGAGAATGCCGCGTTCAATCGCATGACAAACTTCAATGCCTACAATTATTTTGATTACAGCGGCGTTCCGTTGGTGGATTACGAGCGCAAACAGGCGCTGCCCGACGAAGAAAGCTTTAAAACGCTCTGCGACTCGTATAAAGCGCACTGGGAAGCCGATAAGGTGGACGGTGTTTTCAATAACGGCTATTATTCTTCCTTAGTTGACGGATCGCATGTATTGATGTTTTATTGGGATGTGAGTTTGTTCGTTGATTGGGGTTGGTTGAGGGATTACGAGTACGCCCCGGTTTTGGCGGCGTTACACGCCATGGACGGTGGATTGGTCGCCACCGTGTCGCAGTCCGCAGCCATCCGCGCGGGAAGCCCCAACCAGCTCAACGCCTGGAACTTCATTAAGATTTTACTGTCAGAAACCATCCAGTACTGTAAACCGAATACCCATGATGCCATAAGCCGTCATGGGTTTCCCGTAAACAAAACGGCGTTTGACCGTGAGCTTGACGGCATCTTGAAATATCAGGAAACGTTTAGCGCATTCGAAGATGATTTTACGGTGTCTGCGGTAACAGCGGAGGAAAAAGCCCCTTACGCGGCACTGCACAGGAGCATCACAAGCTGCAAGCTGGAGAATAGTACGCTCGCCGACTTTTTCTTCGAGAATATGACACCTTATTTTGAAGAACAGAAGAGCTACGACGAGTGTGTCACCGAACTGATGGGCAAACTCAGGCTGTACATGTCTGAGTAGGCGGCAACACGCAGGTTCATTATGAGCTACCACAAGGGGAGGGGACACGGAATGAAACGATTCACCCTGCGCCGCCGCGAGGCGCTGACCGGGCTGGGATTCGCCGCCGTGCCGCTGCTGGGCTTCGCGGCGTTCTATGTGGTCCCCTTCGGCATCACCGTCGCCAAAACCCTCTCGGGCGGCGTGTCGGGGTTCAACTTCACGGGCTTCTCCAACTACGTCAGCGTCTTGAACAGCGAAGCCTTCCGGCTGGCGGCGGGCAATACTTTCAAGTTCATCGGCGTGGGCGTGCCGCTGCTGATGGCGCTATCGCTGGGCGTGGCGTTGTTGCTCAACATGCGGCTCCGGGGCGGCCGCCGCATCCGGGGCGGCGACGGGTTCAGGGCGGCCTATGTGCTGCCGCTGGTGCTGCCTACCGCCTCGGTGATCCTGGTGTTCGAGATCCTGTTCGAAAGCGGCGGCGCCATCAATTACGCGCTGGACAAGCTGGGGCTGGAACCGGTCAATTTCCTGCGCTCGCCGAACACCTTCTGGATACTGCTGTTGCTCTTTATCTGGAAGAACATCGGCTACGGCATTATCCTCATGCTGGGCGGCTTGGTCCAAATCCCCAAAGAATACTACGAAGCCGCCCGGGCAGATGGCGCGGGCGGCTTTACCTGCCTGCGCCGGATCACGTTGCCGCTGATGGCCCCCACCTTCCTGTTCGTGACCGTGATCTCCATCGTGGGGGCGTTCAAGTCCTTCCGCGAAGCTTTCGCCCTGGCTGGGGCCTACCCGCACGAGAGCATCTATATGCTCCAACACTTCATGATCAACAACTTCGCGCGGCTGAATTACCCCCGCCTGTCGGTGGCCGCCGTGCTGACCTTCTTGGTGATATTCGCGTTCGTTTTAGTCCTATTTTTGCGGCGGGGCAAGGGCGGTGTGGCAGAATGACCAGGCGTACCCTCATATACTCGGCCCTCGGCCTGCTGGCGGTGATGACCCTGTTCCCGCTTCTCTACATGGTCACCAACTCCTTCATGGGGGGGGCGGAATACTACCGCTACTACGGCAACCTGCCCCAGGGGCTGTCCGGGCGCAACCCGATGCACTTGATCCCGGAATGGATCACGCTGGACGGGTACTGGGAGATACTGTTTTCACGGCCCCAGTACCTGGTGAAGTTCTGGTCCTCGCTTTTTCTCAGCGGCACCATCCTGGCAGGGCAGATGGTCGTGGCGGTGCTGGGGGGCTACGCCTTCGCCCGGTTCCGGTTCCCGGGGCGCAACGCCATCTTCTTCTTGATCATCCTGCTCATGATGATGCCCCTTCAGGTCACGCTGGTACCCAATTACATTGTGCTGGAACAATTGGGGCTGGTCGGCGGGTACGCGGCGGTCATCTTGCCGGGCGTGTTCTCGGCTTTCGGGGTGTTCCTGATGCGGCAGGTCATGTTGACCCTCCCCCCCGAAATGTTTGAAGCCGCCCGGTTGGACGGCGCGGGGTCGTGGAGGGCATTATGGCGGATCTGCCTGCCCAACTGCAAATCCGGCCTCGCGGCGCTTGCCATTTTGAGCTTTGCCGACAGTTGGAACATGGTAGAGCAACCGGTGGTGTTTTTGAAGGACGCCAATATGTACCCCATGAGCGTGTTCTTGACGCAAGTCAACGCCATGCGCCCCGAGGCGGGGTTCGCCTGCGGCCTGCTGTCGGTGGCGCCCGCGCTGTTGCTGTTCCTGCGGTTCAAGGACGAAATGGTGATGGGCATTGAATATTCGGCGGTGAAGTGACCGCCGCAAGGGGGCGGTCGCCAACCGCCCGCGGAGGGTATCATGAAAAAAGCGGTTAGGATCATCACGGTGGCCGGCCTTGTCCTGTTGGCCGTCCTCACCTTTGTCTCGCGGTCGATATACAACAAGAACCTGCCCCAGGTCACTGCCGCCAAACTGGACGTGGGGCTAGTCCCCCTGACGTGGGAGACGGTCGGGGCCCTCGAATACCCCGGCGCGGCTACTCTCAAGGCAGGGGGGACCTGGACGGTAAGCGAGGTGTTTGTCAAGGACGGGGACGTAGTGCGCGTAGGCGACTTGCTGTGCAGTTTTGACACGCGGGTCTTCGACATGGACAGGCAGGCGATGGAACTGGAAGTCCTGCGGCTACAAAACGCGCTGGCCGCGATGGACGACTGGCGGCCTCAAAGCGCCGCGGAACGCCGCGCCAAATCGTACCAGCAATCCGAAACCACCGCGTCGCTGGAACTGGCCGAGCAGCGGCTTGCGTATGCCCTCTCCCAGGCGCCGCCGGGAAATGGGCTGCACACGGACTGCGCCGGCGCGGTGTACGGCCTTGCGATGGAGCCGGGGGACACGCTCCTTTTTGGGGACGCCCTGCTGTCCATCCTGCCCGACGAGCTGCCCGAACTCGAATTCTCCCTGCCGCCCAAGGAAGGGGAGGCTTTCGGTCCCGGCGTGATAGTCCAGGCCCAAGTGGCGACCATCCGGCGGGACAACGAAGGCAAAACGGTGTTTGCCCGCCAGGCCGTATCGGGGCAGGTGTTCAGCAGCGTGCTGCGTGGCGGCCAATGGGAGTGCCGGGCTCGCCTCAATGCCTTTGAGGGCGCGCCCGTGGCCGGCCAGGAGGTGCCCCTGAAGGTGACCCAGCCAGGGGAGACGCAGAACTATATGGCCCCCCTGGGCTGTCTGTTCGAATGGGAAAACCAAAAGATAGTGTATGAGATCGCCCGCCGCCCCGGGCTGTTTGGCGAGGAAAACTACCTGACCGCGGTGGTCGTGGAGGTGCTGTACGACAACGGGAAACATGTATCGCTGGTGGGCGATAGGCTCCACTGGCAAATGCCATTGGCGGAAAACATTTCCCAGCCGGTGATTGACGGGGACGTAGTTTGGGTGCGGGATTGACATCTTTAATTGTGTTAGCGAGGAAGTGAAAGGTATGTGCAGAACAAGCATGTGCAGAACAAGGATGGGTAGCGGCGGCCTGAAAAAGCGGCGGTCGGACATCCCGGCGCGAACGACGCGTAAACGCTTGGGGGCCGTTTCCCTGGCCGCCGCATTGCTAATGGGCCTATTACTGGTGGTCGCGGGGTGTCAACCGAGCAACAATATTGTCAACCCCATCCCCGACACGCCCATTGACTTGACGCCAACGGACGAATTGGTGCTATATCTGCCGGGCTACCAGTTTTTAGACCCTGGGTTCATGGCCGCCGTGAAGGCCTTTGAAAATACGTATCCAGGCGTGAAGGTAACTGTCGAGGTAATCGGCGCCCCGGACAGGGTGCCTGAAGGTGACTACCAAACCCGTATCAACACGGAAGCGATGGCCGGCACCGGGCCTGATGTCTTCCTAACGAGTTACTTTTTTGACATGTATGAAACCATGGAATTGGGCGCATATCTCAACTTGGAGCCAATCATAGCTGAAGATGAGGACTTTGCTCTGGAAGATTATAACGGCACAGTGATGGATGCGGGGGTTTACAAGGGCGGGCGTTATATCATCCCGCTGAAATATTATCTGCCCATATTGCTGACAGAACAGGGGATTTTGGACGACATTGGATTTGATATAGCCCAAGACGTCAATTTTATTTCCTTTTTCAATGAAGTCGCGGACAGTTTGCCAAAAGCGCGGGAAAACCCCTCTTTTATCCGACTGCTCGGTGATAGGATTGCGTATGAATTTACACAGATAGCGGGGGTATCTTTGATAGACCGGGAACGTGAGATCATTTTACCGGACGAGAAGGGGCTGCGCGCCGTTTGCGAATCGTATAAGCCCTATTGGGTCATCGATTCCCTCCGCGACGACCAAGCGACTACATTCGGTGGAAATGTATGGTCGGTTATCCAAGAGGGCGCGATTGTTTTTGGCGAATATCAATTAGATATATTTAATACGGTTTTTGACTTGAGCCAAATGAAAGCCACAGGGTATACGCCGGTGTTGTCAGCCATACGCCGTGCGGACGGCGGGTTAAACGCCTCCGTAGGCCAGAGCGTGGCGATCCGCGCCGGTAGCCCCAACCAGCTCAACGCATGGAGATATATCAAGATCCTGCTGTCCGAGTCCATGCAGAATGGCGGATCTGACATCGCAAGGAGTTGTGGTTTCCCGGTCAACAAGGCGGCTTTACGCCGTGAACTTGATGGAATCCTTAAAGAAGATACGCTTATCAATACCCCGGAAGGAAAACGGATATTCCAAGCGGTACCTTGGTCGGATAAGGAACCGTATCTGGTATTGCATGAAAGCATTACGAGCTGCACGTTGCCTGATATGGCGACAAATTGGCTCTATAGTTCCATGAAGCCTTGGTTCGACGGCAAGAAGAGCTACGAAGATTGCCTGGAAGATCTGCGGCAGAGACTGACTCTTTATTTCTCTGAATAGCTTACCTATATTGGAGGCTGCCGCGCTTTCTTGGTGCGACAGCCCCTTTACTTTGCACGATCAAAAACGAAAGACACTGGCATCAACGCTTGTGTTGAGACGATGGCGTGTATGCCGTCATGACCGCCCGGAAAGGGCAGCACACTCAGTAACTACACGTTTTTCTCCGATGTTTCCGCCCCACCAACATCGCGCACACGCCAAGTGCAGATGCGATTAAGACAATTATCCAAACGAGCGCATTGACACCATCGCCTGTTTGGGGAGCCGTAACGGTTGGTGGTTGCGCGGTTGTGGGTGGAGTAGCCGATGGGGGCGGGGTCTCGGTAGAGGGTTCTGTTCTATCCACATGCAAAGTTATATTTCTATGATCCTTATCGAAAGATAACACGGCTTGAAAATCGTAATCCCCACTTAGGCTTTCCAGATACTCCTGTGCAAACAAAATTTTCATTAAGCCGCGATCCCATTCCGCCGTGTAATTCGAAGGATCGACATCCTCTCCGCCACGGGTTAGCGTAATGAGATTGTAGTCATAATCCGAACCTGGATAGGGGATTATCCATTCTTCTCCGAACTTTTGCACGTTCCAAGTGAGAATCCTCAGACCCTTTTTATATAGATCGGCGACAAGCGTATACTCCCCATTGGCCAGTGTTTTTAGATACGCCTCTTCGAGTGTGATGATCGTGCAATCGTCCATGAGCGTAAAGTTGTAATTCGATGGATCGATTTCCTCGCCATATATGGTTTGTTGGCCTGGATAATAGTATAGCTTGACCTTCTCCGCATGGTCAAACTCGATGCTTGCGGACACTGTTCCGCTACCTGTAAATGTGTCGAAATAAATCGGCACCTGCATCTCTGCCGTCGCATTTATAGACATGGTAGAGGAAGTAGGCTGTCCAACCTCTGCGTCCATGGCTGATTGCGAAGCGCGCGCCGCCAATGAACTCATAGGGAGCTGCAGGAGAATCGCAATGAGAAGAATGCATAAACCTCTTTTTATGGTTTGCACAGGAAAAACCCCTTTCGTTTGTAATTTGGCCTACTACCATAATAACAATCCGAAAGGGGCAGCTCTTACAGGGCATTCGAAAAAATATTGCACAAAACTTCAAGCATAATGCTATGTAATGTTGCTAGGTGAAAGTTGTTCAGCTCACGCTACCGAACGGGCAATTTGCAATAAATCCCCCACGGGAAGCAAGCCGGCTAAGGCAAATGAGAATCCGTTCCGTGTCCACACGATATTGGAATATGCGTCCTCGTCGTATGTTTCGCTGATGTGATATGTAATACCATCGTATGCCTCGGTTCGATATTTTGAATGCTCAATATCGAGGCCATGTGCAGCGAGCAACGCGACATCAAGCATAAACATATTCCTGTTTTCATCCATATAGATTTTGAAACAATCATACCCTAAAATTTCCTCAGCAAGCAGTGTGTATCCATCAGGGAGGTAATGCGGTAAAAAATCCTGGGCGGTTTTAGTTTCGACGTTCGGATTCTCTGGTGTATCGGTATCCCCGCCATCGGCATCATCGAAGGTAATGCGAATATGATCGTTGTAGAACTGGACAATGGCGTCTCGTACAGCAGCTCTAACTTGGGGATTCACCATGAGCAAAGATGCTAAAAGGGTAGAGAGAACACATATTACGATAACTGCCGCCCGTGTAAATGATAGCGCCCGTTTGGCAACAGCTCTATTCCTTTCCCGCGAAAACAACTTATCCATTCTACGAATGTGTTCTTTGCTAAAAGGGTGTTCTCGGAGTATATCTCCCTCAGGTGGCATTGCGATCATATCCTCTTGAAAGTTCGCTTGGACAGCTTCCGTCAACAACGAGTCGAACACCGTGCTCCCAATGTTAATCATCAATAAAACCTTCTTTCCGCAGAGAATCATACAACTTGCGCCGTAATCTGTGGATGCGGACAGCTGTAGCGTTTTTGTTGCTACCGATCAGTTCTGCGATCTCGCAGTCGGTTTTCCCTAGCAAGCACTTCATTTCGATTAATGATTTGTTGATTGGGTCAAGTTGTGATATGTGGTACTGCAATCTGTTTGCTGCTTCTTTCCCAGCAACAATTCGAAATACATCCGGCAAACCATCTCCGACAAAGGGTTCCACATCCTCCAATAAAGCGTGATCCAAACGATTCTCTTGTTCCAATTTGTTCAGCGCAGCACTCTTCACCATAATGACAATCAAAGTCCCTGTCCTCTTACAGGGATCAGAAAAATATTTTTCCTTGTGACGAATCATTCGAAGGAACGCTTCGTGAACAGCTTCCTCCGCCCATGCCTTGTTTTTCGTGATAGACAGCGCGACTTTTAAACATCTACCACGGTGCGCGTTGTAGAATTCTGCGAATATATCGCGTTCCTCGTCTTTTTCGAGCATAGCAATGTAAAATGATAACAAAGAATCCCTCCCTAAACGATGGGGCTACGATAGAACTATGATAGCGCGAAAGAACATATTCTTTATCGATATATATCTTATCGTTCAAATTATACGCACCTTAATTTTCGCACAGCAAACTTCATGCGGGTTCCCTGCGCCACGATGTAGGTGAAGGCTGGTCCCATGAAACTACCCGCCCATGAGGTTGAGGCATGGACAGATGGATATGCGCAAAGCCGGGGGGGAGCCCCCCGGCTTTGCTTTTACCTTTATTTCTATTTTGTCCCTACGCCCTGCTATTTTGTCCCTACGCCCCAGATGTATTTGGCGTATTGGGCGATGCTGCGATCTGCCGCGAACTGCCCGGCGGCGGCGATGTTTTTCAGCGACATGCGGTTCCACAAGTCCGGGTTTTTGTACACCGCAAAGGCCCGGCGCCGCGCCGCGCAATAGCTGTCAAAGTCGGCGAGCAGGAAGTAGGTGTCCCGCAGTAGCAGGGAGGAGGAGATGTCGCCATACGACACGCCGTCGGAAAACCCGCAGGCGATGCGGTCAACCACCCGCTTGAGGTCTGGGGAGTGGTTGTAATACTGCATGGGCTCGTAGCCTCCGCTGTGCAAGCGGGAGACCTCGTCGGCGCGTAAGCCGAACAGGAAGAAATTGTCCGGGCCCACCAGTTCCTCGATCTCCACGTTGGCGCCGTCCAGCGTCCCCATGGTCAACGCCCCGTTGAGCATTAGCTTCATGTTGCTCGTGCCGGAAGCCTCTTTGCCGGCGGTGGAGATCTGCTCGGACAGCTCAGACGCAGGGATGAGCATTTCGGCGAGGGAAACCCGGTAGTTTTCCAGGAAAACCACCTTGATGCGGCCTTTGACATCCTCGTCGTTGTTGATTTGCTCCGCCAAGCTCCAGATCAGCTGGATGATGCGCTTGGCCATGAGATAGCCGGATGCCGATTTCGCGCCGAACAGGAACGTGACGGGCGTCATGTCCAAGTTGGGGTTGTCGCGCAGATCGTTGTAGAGCTTCACGATGTGCATGACGTTGAGCAATTGCCGCTTGTACTCATGCATGCGCTTGATCTGCACGTCGAGGAGCGAGTTGGGATCGATCAAGATGCCGCTGCTCTTCTGGATGAAGGCGGCTAGTTTTTCCTTGTTGCGGCGTTTGATGAGGGCCAGCTTGTCCAAGACATCGCGGTCCCCCATGTACCGCTCCAGCTTGAGCAGATCGTAAGGCCGCGTCAGGCAGTCGTCGCCGCATAGCTCCCGCACAAGCTCATACAGGCCGGGGTTGATCTGCGCCAGCCATCTCCGGTGGTCGATGCCGTTGGTGATATTGAAGAACTTTTGCGGCGCGCGGCTGTAGGCATCGGAAAAGACATACGTACGCAGGATGTGGGTGTGCAGTTCAGACACGCCGTTGATGGCAAAACACGCGCATAAGCACAGGTTGGCCATGCGCAGTTCGCCGTCCCAAATGATGGCGCTGTTTTCCTGCTGTTCGTTGTCGTAGTGATAGACATCCCGCAATTCTCTCTGGAAGCGGTCGTTGATTTCGCGCAAGATAAGCCAAATACGGGGCAGTAGCATCTCGATGAGGGGTTGCGGCCAGCATTCCAACGCCTCCGCCATGACCGTGTGGTTGGTGTAGGCTACCGTATGCGTAACAATGTACCACGCCTCGTCCCAGTCCATGCCCTCCTCGTCGAGGAGGATGCGCATAAGCTCCGGGATGGCCAGCGTGGGGTGCGTGTCGTTGATCTGGATGACATGCCGCAAGTGGAAATCGCGCAACGTCCCATGCCGGCTACGGTGGACGCGGACGATAGATTGTATTGTCGCCGACACCAAAAAGTATTGTTGCCGCAGGCGCAGCAACTTGCCCTCGAAGTGGTTGTCCTCCGGATACAGCACCTTGGATATGACTTCGGCCATCGCGTTTTGCTCTACCGCACGCAGGTACTCCCCCCGGGAAAAGAGAGACATGTCAAACTGCACGGGGGACTTAGAGTCCCACAGCCGCAAGGTATTGACATGCTGTGTGTCGTAGCCGGAAATGACCATGTCCATGGGGACGGCCAGCACGGAGGTAAAGCCCTGGTAATACGGCTGTGCGCGGCCATCCTCCCAGCGCATCTCGACATGCCCGCCGAACTTCACCTCCACGGTTTCGTCCATGCGGGGCAGTAGCCAGACATCGCCGGTCTCCATCCACGGGTCGGGCAGTTCCACCTGCTGGCCCTCCACAATCTTTTGCCGAAAGATGCCATAGTGGTAGCAGATGGAGTATCCGGTCGCCGGGATATCCAATGTGGTCATGGAGTCCAGGTAGCAGGCCGCCAAACGGCCCAAGCCGCCGTTTCCCAGGCCGGCGTCGGCTTCGGCCTCGAAGATATCGTCCGGGTCCACTTCCAGGTAGCGCAAGGCGGATATGATATCGTCCAGCATCTCCAAGTTGTAGGCGTTTTTCCGAAGGGATTGGCCCAGCAGGAATTCGAGGGAAAGATAATGCACCTGCCGTTTGTCGCTTTTTTTCCTTTCCTCGGTCCCCACGGCCAAGCCAGCCGACATGCGATCCCGCACCAGCATGGCGCAAGCTTTGAAGAGTTGTTCTGTTGAGGCTTCGGGTATTTCCCTGCCAAATTGATGTCGTACCTTATCGGCAATTACATTGGCCAAGTCTATTTGTGTACCTGAATAAGCCATGTGATCTCCTCATTTTGGTATTATCTTTTTCCCGTCAATTGGCGGTACAGCGCCATATATTTGGCGGCTGGCTCCGTCCAATCGAAGGACAGGGACATAATGCGTTTTTGTATGGTCAACCATGTTTCGCGGTCGTTGTAGGTGGAAATGGCTTGTTGCAAGGTCTGCACCATGTCGCTCGCGTTGTAGTTGGCAAAGGTGAAGCCGGCGCCCTCGCCGGTTTCGGTGTTGTAGGCCGCCACCGTGTCCCGCAGGCCGCCGGTCTCGCGCACGACAGGTACCACGCCATAGCGCAGGGCCATCATCTGCGACAAACCGCAAGGCTCCGCCTGGGAGGGCATCAGAAAGATATCGGCGCCGCCGAAGATCTTCATGGCCAGCCCGAAATTGATCATGATATTGGCCGACAGGCGGCCGGAAAAATTGTTCTGCGCGTTGGCGAACAACTGCTCGAAATGCCAGTCGCCCCGGCCCAGCACGACAAATTGTATCGGCATTTCCATGATACTATCCAGCGACGCGGCCACCAGATCCAGCCCCTTGTGTTCGACCAGGCGGCTGACCATGGCGACGATGGGGATGCTCTCGTCCTGGTTCAACCCCAATATCTGTTGCAAGTCCAGTTTGTTGTACACCTTGTCCACGACGGTTTCCGGCGAATAACAATGCGCCAGGTTCGGGTCCGTTTGCGGATCGTACAGCTTGGTGTCGATGCCGTTGAGGATGCCGGTCAGCTTGTCGCTGTTGTTCTTGATAACCTGCTCCAAGCCGTGGGCATAGAAGGGGAACTGCAGTTCGTCGGCGTAGGAGGGGCTGACCGTGGTCACCCAGTCGGCGCACTCGATGGCGCCCTTGAGCAGTGAGATCCCTGTCCCGTAGCGCAACGTCCCGTCGTCCACCAGCGAGGCGGGCAGTGCGAAAAGCTCGTCGGCCAGTTCGGCGCCGAAACGGCCCTGGTACTCGATGTTGTGGATGGTAAGTACGGTCTTTATGCTGTCGTAGAGGGGATCCCCGGCCCGGGCGCGGCGGATGTAAATCGGGATGAGGGATGTTTGCCAATCGTTGACATGCACCACGTCGGGCGTCCAGTCCAGCTGGGGCAGTAGGTCGGTGACAGCCTTGCAGAAGAAGGCGAAGCGTTCGCCGTCGTCGTAGTGGCCGTAGATTTCGCTACGCTTAAAGTAGTACTCGTTGTCGATAAAATAATAGACAACGCCGTCCTTCTTCATCTCGAACAGCCCGCAGTACAGGTTGCGCCAAGCTAAGCTGATGTAAATGTATTTCACGAACTTCATTTTGGCGCGCCAGGATGGGTTGATGCTCCCGTACAAGGGCATGACCAAACGGATCGACACCCCCCGTCTGGCCGCCAGCGTCTTGGGCAACGCGGCCAACACATCGGCTAGCCCCCCCGTCTTCGCAAAGGGCGCGCACTCACTTGTGGCGTAGAGAACCTTCATCTTCGTAAATCCTCCCATTGTGGGCGCCCTTATGTGTGATGTCGGGGCGCGTTTGTTATCTAGTTATTGATACATGAACTATCGCGTGTTTTTTGCGTGGGCGAAGGGGAACGCCAAGGTGTAACATAAATATCCAAGTGTGCATGCGATGTAGTAGACGAGAAAGATTTCATATCTGAAATCGACAGCAAAGCCGCTCACTATGGAAAGAATATTCATGAAGAAAATACCTGCGGATACGGCAAAGGTAATCCCCCCCACCAGGAAAAAGGCGCGCATACCGCCCCTTGTCCTGGCAAACAACGCGATCCCGCCAACAAACAGACAGGAGAGGTACAAAACGGTCAGCGAATAATCCAGGATGTATTGCATTTTGGGGTCATAGGAAAATAGCCGTATTATACTATAAGACGAACTCTGCAGGCTCATAGCCGCGGCAGTGATTGTCATGATGACGCGCACAAAGCCCCGCCTTCGGGCGGCGAACAGATATAGCCCAAAAATCAAGAAAACATATAACAACGGGCTAACGCTCGTAAAGGTGAGAAGCCACCTACCGGTCCAATGGAACGCGAAACTGAGCAAATTGATGAGACTGTATATGGTAGCGAGGCCACTGCCAATCGCGCACGGGATATGCGAAAAGTCATGCCGCGTGGCGAGGGCGCCCGAGGGCGACATAGGCGGCATGGGCATGACTGGCGGCGGCATGGGCGGCATAGGTGCCGGTGGCGATACAGGCGACATGGGTGGCCTGGGTGGCATGGCCGATGAGGCCATGGGTGGCCCGGGCGGCGGTGGCGATGGCCTGGGCGGCGGCGCGGCCACCGCTCCCGAAGGGGGCATGTATGGTTGCGGGCGGGGCGCCACCCGCGAAGGCGGCTGGGCCGGCTGGACGGGCGCAACCGGCGTACCCGGCGTACCCGGCTGGACCGGCGTGGCTGGTCTGGCAACCGGCTGGACCGGCGTACCCGGCGCACCCGGCGAGGCTTGCGTCCCGTCCTTCCGCGCCCCGCAATGGGGACAAAAACCAGCCGTTTCATTCATCGTTCGACCACAGTTGATGCAAAACATGGGCGTTCTCCTCCTCGCAAAATCAGAAAATCAGCTGTTCAGCTATTTAAATTCATCATTTACATCACATCAAATTCACATCACACGATACTGCCCTTCCCGATGGCTATCGGATACGTGGCATGCCCCATCAACATGCGGCCGGGGCCGATGACGACCTCTTTGTCGGTGATGGCGTACCCCAGGATGGCGCCTGCCGAGACCTTCGTGTCCTGCATCAGGATGCTGTTGTGGACACGGGCGCCGGATTCGATGCGCACGCCCCGGAAGATGACGCTGTTTTCCACATCGCCCTCGATAAAGCAACCGTCGGCCACCAAGCAGTTGCTGACCCTGGCGGCGGGCGCGTAGTACGTGGACGTGTCGTCGCGCACCTTGGTTTTGACGGGCCGGTCCTTCAAAAACAGGGAGGCGCGCACCTCCGCCCGCAACATACTCATATTGTGCTCAAAATAGGAAGCCACCGTGGACATGCGCGCGGCAAAGCCGTTGAAAACGTAGCCGGACACCTTCAGCGTCCCCAACATGCCCTGGAGGACATCGCGCTCGAAGTCGTACAGGTTGTGGGCGGCGCAATGGGCCACCAGCGTCTCGAGTAGCTTTTTGGAAAGGATATACACCCCCAACGATTCCGTCGTATCGAGCATGTCCCTGCCGCGGGCAATGTCGGTGACGATATCATCGTCGTCCATCTGCAAGAAGCAGGCGCATTCGGCCTGGCCCAGCCGACGGGGGGTACACAACGCGGTGATGTCGGCGCCGTTGGCGATGTGATGCCGAAGGGCGTCCTCCAGCGGGAGGTTGGCCACCAGGCAACCCTCGGCGAGCACCACGTACTCCTGGCGGATATGGGACAGGTAGGAGGTGATGTCGAACAGGGCGGCCATGCTACCCAAGAACACGCCCTCGTAAGGGCCCTTGCCCGCGAAGCTAAAGGGAGGCAAGAGGCGCAGACCGCCCCGCTTGCGGGACAGATCCCAGTCCTTGCCCGAACCCAGGTGATCGAGCAGGGATTGGTAGTTTTCGCGCATGATCACCCCCACGTCGGTGATCCCGGCGCCCACCATATTGGAGAGCATAAAGTCGATGACCCGGTAGCGCCCGCCAAAGGGCAAAGACGAAACGGATCTGTGTTCCGTCAGCTCCTTGAGGCGCGTGCCGCCGCCGCCGGCATAGGCGAAAATGAGTCCATGCATATCCTTCATCGTCACAGCCCCCCGTTAGCGAATATCGCAGCGAGCCATGGCCCGCGGCCCCAGTACGACGCCCGGCCCGATGGTCACCGAAGACGCCACAATAGCCAGCCCCCACTCTTCGGGCGGCACGCCGCTGGGATCGCCGCCGATCTTGGCGCCGCGCTCGATGACGGCGTCCTCGGCGACAATGGCGTACTCCACCACGGCATCTTCCTCAATAATGGCGCCCGGCATCACGATGGAATACTTCACCCGCGCCCCCGGCGCCACCTTGACATCCGTGAACAGGACGGAATTCTCCACCGAACCATACACCTCGCAACCCTCGCTGACCACCGCGTGGGAAATCTGGGCTTCGGCGCCCACAAAATGCGGCGGCGCCGAGTTGGGCCGGGAGTATATCCGCCAAGTGGGATCGAAGATGTTCAGATCGCTTATGTCGCCTCCCGAGGCCAGCAGATCCATGTTCGCCTCCCACAGGCTGTCGATGGTGCCGACATCTTTCCAATAGCCTTTGAAGCGATAGGCATAGAGGGATTCGCCGGCGGCAAGCATGGCCGGGATGATGTCGGCGCCGAAATCATTCGATGAGTTCGGGTTCTGGTCGTCGTCCAGCAGGTAGGATTTCAGCTTTTTCCAGTTGAATACGTATACGCCCATGGAGGCCAGGTTGCTTTTCGGCTCGCGCGGCTTCTCCTCGAAGCCCACGATGCATCCGTCGGTTCTGGTGCTTAGAATGCCAAAACGAGACGCATCGTCGGGCGGCACCTCGATGACGGCGATGGTGCAGTCCGCGGCGTTGCTTTTATGATAGTTTATCATCTTGGCGTAGTTCATTTTGTAGATGTGGTCGCCGGACAGAACCAGCACCAAGTCGGGATCGTAGGTCTCGATGAATTCGATGTTCTGGAAGACGGCGTTGGCCGTCCCTTTGTACCATTCCCCGCCCTGCTTTTTCACGAAAGGCGGCAACACCCGCGCGCCGCCCTCCAGCCGGTCGAGATCCCAAGGCAGGCCGGATCCGATATAGGCGTTGAGCTCGTGGGGTTGGTATTGGGTCAGGATGCCCACCGTGTCGATCTTTGAATTGGCGCAGTTGGACAGGGGGAAGTCGATGATGCGGTACTTGCCCCCATACGGGACAGCCGGCTTTGCGACATTGGCGGTCAGCACATACAGCCGGCTACCCTGCCCGCCGGCCAGCAACATCGCCACGCATTCTTTCTTTCTCACGTTACTCGCTCCCCTTCCCCGTCCCCGTCACCGGCATCGTCACCGGCATCGTCACCGTCACTGTCATCAGGTTTCGGTTCTATTTTCATTTCTATTTCAGCATCACAGCGTTCGTATTCCAGCAACACAGCGCCGAAGGGGGGGAGGGTGAAGGTAAAGCTATGGGGGAAATCCAGCCACTCGTCGGGTTTTGTGCTGATGATGCTGGGCAATTCGCAACCCCAGCCGCCGAAACGGCTGTCGTCCGAGTTGAGCAGCACCCGGTAGTCGCCGGGATCCGGCACGCCCAGCCGGTAGTCGTCCCGTTGCAAGGGGGAAAAATTGAAAACGGCGACAATTTGGTTCCCGTCCTCGTCCATGCGGCGGTAAGCCAGCGTGTTGCCCTGGTAGTCCCCGTGGTTCAGCCACCCAAAACCCTTCCAGTCGCAATCGCATTGCCAAAAAGCGGGGTAGCGCAGATAGAGATGGTTGAGTGCTTTGACATATTCCCTGAGCTGGCGGTGCCTGTCGTAGCCAAGCAGTTCCCAGTCCAAGCCCTGGTAGAAATTCCATTCATTGAACTGCCCGAATTCGCCGCCCATGAAATGCAACTTCTTGCCGGGGTGGGTCATCATATAGGTCCAAAAAACGCGCGTGCCGGCAAACTTGTCGTCATAGTAGCCGGGCATTTTATTGAGGAGCGATCCCTTGCCATGGACCACCTCGTCATGCGAGATCGGCAAGATATAATTCTCCGAAAAGGCATACATCAGCGAGAATGTCATGTCTTTATGGTTGAATTGCCGAAAAACCGGATCCAGCTTGGCGTAATGTAGCGCGTCGTTCATCCAACCCATGTTCCATTTGAAATTAAACCCCAGGCCCCCCACATGGGACGGCTTGGTGACCATGGGCCAAGCGGTCGACTCCTCCGCTATCATCAAGGCGTCCGGGAACGACGCGAAGACTTGATCGTTGAGCGTGCGCAGGAAACTGATGGATTCCAAGTTCTCCCGGCCGCCGTGGATGTTGGGCCTCCACTCGCCGTTTTGGCGGGAATAATCCAGGTACAGCATGGAAGCCACGGCGTCCACCCGCAAACCGTCGATGTGGTATTTGTCCAGCCAAAACACCGCCGAAGACATCAAAAAGGATCGTACCTCGTTGCGCCCGTAGTCGAAAACGCGGGTACCCCATTCCCTGTGCTCCATCTTGAGCGGGTCGCCGTATTCGTAGCAATACGTGCCGTCGAATTCTACCAGGCCGTGGGCATCCTTGGGGAAATGGGCGGGCGTCCAGTCCAGGATGATGCCAAGGCCGGCTTGATGGAAGCGGTCGACGAAGGACATGAACTCATGGGGCGTGCCAAACCGGGAGGTCGGCGCGAAAAAGCCGGTGACCTGATAGCCCCAGGAATCGTCCAAGGGGTGCTCCAATATGGGCAACAGCTCGACGTGGGTAAAGCCCATCTCAGTGGCATAGGGGATGAGCCGGTCGGCGATTTCGCCGTAGGAGAGCAGGCCGCCGTCCTCGCGCCGCTGCCAGGAACCCAAATGGACTTCGTAAATGTTGATGGGCCTGTCGTAGGGTTCCTGCCGCGAGTCCATCCATTGCTTGTCGCCCCAAGTGTAACCGTCCAGGTTGAACAACTTGGACGCGGTACCCGGGCGGTGTTCGGCGTGGTAAGCGTACGGGTCGGCCTTTTCGAGCTGCCAACCCAGCGTGGTGTCGATGGCGTATTTGTAGTTGTCGTAGATTTGCATGCCGGGGATAAAACCTTCCCAAACGCCGTCGGATACTTTCTCCATCACGTGGCGCGACCTGTCCCAGTCGTTAAAATCACCGATGATGGAAACCCGCCGGGCATCGGGCGCCCACACGCGGAACAGCGCGCCGGAAACACCATCGCGCACGACTATCCGCGAACCCAAAAACTCATAGGCGCGGCTGTCCGATCCTTGGTGGAACAAGAACAGGTGCAAGCCGAGGGATTCGTCTATCGCCGGGTTTTTCATGCCGGTACCGTCGTTTTTCACAGATAATCTCCTTATTTTGTCTACATCCCTTACGTTGCCTGCGTCTTTTATGATTGCCTGCGTCTTCTACGTTGCCTACGTCCCTTACGTTGCCTGCGTCTTCTTGACGACCAAACCGGTCTCCCCGCCGGATAGTCCGGCGGCGTTGTATTCGTCGATGTCGATGTGCATGCGGGTGCGGAAGCGGGGCGATTCGCGCACAATCACTTCGTCGAATATCAGCGCACGTGGGCCGCCGATTTCCACCCGCACGACTTCCTTGTCGGACAGCCCGTACAGGGCGGCATCCTCCGGCGTGATATGGATGTGCCTCTTGGCGGCGATGACGCCTTCGGGGACGTCCATCGCGCCGCATGGCCCGACCAGGCGGCAGGGGGCCGAGGCGGCGACCTGCCCGCTCTCGCGGATGGGCGGGGCAATGCCCAGCCGGCGCGCGTCGGAGAGCGACAGCTCGACCTGCGTGTCCGGGCGTTCCGGGCCCAAGATGGATACGCGATCGATCCCGCCCCGGGGGCCCTCCACGCGCACCTTTTCCTCTGTCAGGAACTGGCCGGGCTGGGATAGCTCGCGGACATTGTGCAAGGCGGCGCCCGGCCCGAACAAGGTGGCCAGCGCCTCGGCGGTCACGTGGACATGGCGGGCCGACGCCTCGACAATAATATGAAGCTGTGGATACATCGGAAAGGTCACTCCTCATGCGTTGGCCTCGAAAACCGCAGTTGACCGCAGACGACCGTAGTTGTTTGGGGCGGTTCTTTGCGTGAATTTGAGGCGGCTCTTTTTATTTTACAAGTAATATATCGAAAGAATCGTGCGGAGGATATCGGTTTGCAATCGAAAAAAGAAGCTGCCGTTATCTTATCATATTTTTATGGCTGTGGCAACACTTTTCGGGGGCCGCGCACACATTGGCGCGATACATTTACAAATTGGAGTTTTTTTGATAAAATAAGCGGGAAGTTATCGGAATGGCTTGGAGGGACCTTCAAATGCGTGAATCTTTTTGCCGCACGCTTTCCTTGTTGCGTCGCGACAAGGGCGTTAGCCAGAAGACGGCGTCCACCGAGCTGGGGATATCGCAGGCACTGCTTTCCCACTACGAGAAAGGGACCCGCGAACCTGGCCTGGCTTTCGTGGTGCGCGCCTGCGAGTATTATGGCGTGTCCGCCGATTTTCTGCTGGGGCGCACGATGCTGCGCGACGGCACGCTGGTTTCCCCCGAGGCGTTGCACGACGCCGCGGACGACAAAGACAACAGGTTGCGCGGCAATGTGTCCGCCCTGCTTCATAAGAAATTGCTCATCAGTGCCATCAGCCTGCTGTTCGACCTGCTTGGCCGCTCCCGGGACAAGGCGCTCATCGACTCTGCCTCGGCGTACCTGAGCGACGCGGTATATATCGTCTTCCGACATCTATACGAGGCGGCCGGGGACAACCCCGCCGCCTCGTTTGGCATCCCCGGCGCGCTGTTTTCCTTGGCCGCCGCCGCCGACATGGCCCGCCGCGAGGCGCAGCTCAGCTCGCGGCTGTGCCGCGCCAAAGGGAAAAGGGACAAAAGGGATGACGTGCCGACAATCCCGCCGCTGTCCCATGACATGCTGTTGTCCGAATACCCCCAGCTGGCCCAGTCCCTCTATATGCTTTTGCAGCAGACAGGGGAGAGGATTCAGTTCGACGCCGACGTGCTGGCGTAGCTTGCGCTGGCGTAGCTTTGTGGAAAGGCTTGTTAAACCATGACGGAGATCGTAGGATCATGACGGAGGTCAGGCATGTCAACCTGGAAGCCGGGTACCCCACCGCAGACGCCGCCGTTAAACGGCTGACGTACGAACTGCACACCTCCCGCCACCTGGGGTACAAGGCGGTGAAACTCATTCACGGGTATGGGTCGTCGGGGCCAGGCGGGCGCATCCGGGTGGAAGCCCGCGCCTATCTGGCCAGATTACTGCGCCGAAGGCAGCTTGCCATGATCCTGACAGGCGAGCAGTTTTCCATCTTCGACCAAGCCACCCGCGACGCCTTCGCCCTCTGCGGGGAACTGCGGCGCGACAGCGATCTGGACAGGCACAACAACGGGGTCACGTTCGTGATATTGTGATATTGTAGTGATGCGATGATGCGATGATGTAATAATGCAATGCTATAGGGATACCGCCGCCCCCTTCCAAGGAAGGGGGCGGCGCGAAGTTCCGAGGTTTGTCAGCCCAGTGCGGCCACCCTTGCGTTCATGGCGGCAATGGCGTCGTCGATGCTCTTCTCGCCCAACAAGATGCATTCATGCTCTTCGATGAGGATCGTTTCGATGTCGTAGCACTTGTCATGCATGGGCATCTCCAGATAGACCTTGTTGACCTTGAGGGCTTCTTTGCTGTTGGCGTCGCCGGGGAAGCCGGCCATGGAAGCCAGGAGGTTCACGACCATGTCGTTCTTGACAGCCGGGAAATGGCCGACGCTGGCCAGCACGGCCGCGCCCTTATCGCCGCAAACAAACTTCATGAAGTCAATGGCGACTTCTTTTCTCCGCACTCCGGAGTTCTTGTTGACCGCCAGGCTCGTGATGGTACCCAGCGTCGTGCCGGCCGCAACGCCGGCCGGATGGGGGTACTTCACGATGCCCCAAGCATTCGGCGTTTCAATTTCTGCAATCGCGCATGCGGTGATCAGCGGGGGGATGAACCAGGTTCCCATGTTGAGCATGGCGATCTGGCCGCTGTAGAAGGCGCCGGTGTAGTGCATGCTCGAAGCCCTGATGTCGGCCAGCGTCATGACAATGCCGTCATCTTGCTGCTTGGTGACCATCTCGTAGGTGGGCTTCATGAAGTTGTAATTGCCGTCCACGATGGTATGCTGGCCGTCCAGGATGGAGAACAGGGACGAGGCGCTGCGCCAGCCGTGGTAATGGGCGCCGTAGATCTTGTTCGCACCGGAACCGCTGGTAAGCCTGCGGGCCAATGCGTCATATTCCTCCATGGTCATGTCGTTGGTGGGATAGGCCACGTCGGCCGCGTCAAAGATATCCTTATTATAGTACAAAACCCAGAAGTCCTGCTTAAAAGGCAGCGCGTAGAACTCGCCGCCGACACTGATCTGCTCAAGCACGCCGTTGTAAAGCGATTTGTTGATGCCATAGCCGGACAGCGGCTCCAAGCGGTTTTGTTTGATCAGGTTGGCGTAACCGGGCATGTTGTCCCTGATGGTCAGGACGTCATAGTCGGCGCCGCCGGACAGCCGCGTGGCCATGTCGTACATAAAGTCGCCGTTGTTAGGGAGGTCGACGACCTCGATGGTCACCCAAGGATTCATGGCCGTATAGGCGGCAATCAGCGGGCGGTAATAGGCCGTGGTGGCGTAATCGAACAGGCACCACTTGATGGTCACGGGGGCGTTGCCGCCGGTGGCGACCAGGAAGTTCGCGAATAGCTGCGCGATTTCCGCCCGGAGCATGTACCCCCTGGGGTCGAAGCGGTTGCCCGGCCTGCCGTTGATGATGCCGGCGTCACGCAGCCGATAGACTTGCTCGCGCGCCCAGGTGTTGATCAGCGCATCGTCGGCAAACGGCGCGCCCTTGCTCGCGGGCGACAGCGCGATGCCCTTGATCTTGATATAGTTGTCGAGCAGCACCGCCATCTCCTGGCGGGTGATGAGCCGTCCCGGCATGAAATTGCCCTTGCCATCGCCGGAAATAAAGCCGCGCGCGCTCGCCCATGCCACGGCCGGCGTATACCATTTGCCGTTCGGCACGTCGTTGAAACCCGACGTCTTGTAGCCGGACAAATCCGCGCCGTCCAACTTGGCGAGGATCGCGGCGGCCTCCAGGCGCGTGAACTGATTGTTAGGCATAAAGTTGCCCTTGCCGTCGCCCGCCATGATGCCGCTTGCCTGCAGGGTATACACGGCGTCGGCATACCAGCTGTTGTTGGGGACATCGTTGTACAGTTGCCGGGTTTCCTGTGCTGTTGCCGTGCCGCCGACGAGCCCCAGCAGGAGGGCTGCTGCCATCAGGATTGATACTGCTTTCTTCATTGTGATCTACTCCTCTTCTTTTTATGCGGAGCCGTAGCAATATATCCTGTTCGAATAGTAGGAATACTGTTGCCGTTTGATGCAAAAATGACAACTGCTAGCTCCGAATGTTGCAATAACTATATCATCTGTCTGGCACGGCGTCAAGGGGGAGATGTAAAAATTTTCCACGGCACCCCACGGCGACCGCGCACCCGCGTGGCGTGGAGGCGCGGTCGCGCCCTGGACAGGCACAACATTGGCACAACAATGGGGTCGCGTTCGTGATATTGTAATGATGCAATGCTCTATTACGGCGTGGGAAAATCAACATCGTCATCCTTCGACTCATAGAAATACTCGATTTGTTTTTGCGTTACGCCGTTTGGAAGAGACTTGCGCCTTGCTAACCGTTCCTGTGCCTCAATCAGTATCGCTTTGATTTTTGTTTCAAATTCGTCCTTGGGCGGTAGATGCGTCCAATATTCCGCGACAGCAATGCCCGCCCTATCCATTTCAAGTAGTTCTATCTTTTCGCGGCTGGCGGTTGCGCAAAGGATCAGGCCAATCGGAGATCCTTCTCCCTCTTGACGCTCATATCTATCGAGCCATTTCAAATACAGCTCCATTTGCCCTTTATAAGCCGCCTGGAATACGCCGAGCTTCAGTTCGACGGCTATCAATCTTTTCATTATCCTGTGATAGAACAGCAAATCAAGAACAATATCCTCGCCGTCAATAATCATGCGTTTCTGGCGTTCGGCAAACGTGAAGCCGTGACCGAATTCAAGTAAAAACGATTCAAGCTCCATGAGTATCGCTTTTTCCAAATCCGCTTCGGCAAAATTATCATTCAATCCGAACAAATCAAGAAGATATGGGTCTTTGAATACGTTAAGCGGAACAGCGGATTCTTCCGACAATTTGGTGTTTGCTATTTCCCGGCGTTCATATGCTTTGCGTGCTATTTGGCGGCGAAGCTCCTTTGTGCCGTAGTTCCGCATTGCTGTGTCGTTCGCGTAATACATACGCGCTTCGTCTGTTCTTAGCGGCAACAGCTCAATGATGTGCGACCAGCTTAATTTTGCCGCCAGCGGCGGCAAAATCTCTGCATCTGGGAAACGCTCCGCAAATAAGGTCATTCTATATAGATTTCGTTCCGTGAAACTCCTTCCGTATTTTGCCGTCAATTTTGTCGCCAGCTCCGTCAAAATCTTTTTACCGTATGCGGCGCGCTTATTGCCAAGAACAATCGAGTTGATATACTGCCCGACCTCCCAAAACATCATAGTTGTTTCTTGATTGGCATGAGTCATTGCTCGATACTTGCGACTCTCGATGATTTCGGACACACGAGCAAAAAGCAGACTCTCGTCAACTTGAGGATCGTTTGCCAAAGCGATCTCCTGTTTTTTCTTGCTCATGTCTTGCTACCGCCCATCGCCTTCCAGGCCCAGCTCCCGCGTCGCCTGTTCGCGCAGTTTGTACTTGAGGATCTTGCCGGCGGCATTCATGGGCAACTCATCGATGAAGAGGACATAGGAGGGAACCTTGTGGCGCGAGATGTTATGTGCCGCAAAGGCTAAGATGTCCTCTTTGTCCACGCTGGCGCCCTCGCGTCGGATGACAAAGGCGCACACCTCCTCGCCGAATTTGCGGGAGGGCACGGCCACCACCTGCACATCTTTGACGCCGGGGCAGGTGTACAGCAGCTCCTCGATCTCCCGGGGGTAGATGTTTTCGCCGCCCCGGATGATCATATCCTTGATGCGCCCCGTGATGGTGTAGTAACCGTTTTCGTCGCAGGACCCCAAGTCGCCGGTGTGCAGCCATCCCTCTTCGTCGATGACCGCCGCCGTCGCCTCGGGCATGTTGTAGTATCCACGCATCAGCAGGTAGCCCCGGGTACAGATCTCCCCCTGCACCCCTGGCGGGACTTCCAACCCGGTTTCGGGATCCACAATCTTGCCCTCGGTGTGGGGCAACAGCTGCCCCACGGTGGATACGCGTAGCTCGACGGGGTCGTCGGTGTGCGACGTGGTCATGCCGGGGGAGGATTCGGTCTGGCCGTAGGTGATGACAATATCCCGCATGTTCATTTTGTCGATAACCTGCCGCATGACCTCTATCGGGCAGGTGGATCCGGCCATGATACCGGTGCGCAGGCTGGTCAGGTCATACTTTTCAAAGTCAGGGTGTTCCAGGATAAAGATGAACATGGTGGGCACGCCATAGACGCCGGTGCATCGCTCGGCCTGGATCGTTTCCATGACAGGGACGGGCGAGTAGATCTCCACCGGGACCATCGTGGACGCATGGGTGATGCAAGCCATTTGCGCCAGCACCATGCCGAAACAATGGAAGAACGGCACCGGGATGCACATGCGGTCGCGCGGGGAGAGTCTCATGCAGTCGCCGATGAACAGCCCGTTGTTGATGATGTTGAAGTGGGTGAGCATGACGCCCTTGGGAAACCCGGTCGTGCCCGAGGTATATTGCATATTGCTGATATCTTCCCAGTGGACGCTGCGTTGGGCGGCGGCAAGCTCCTCATCCGAAACCTCTGCGCCCAGGGCCAGGATGTCGCCCCAGGTGAACAGCCCCTCTTGCGGGGCGGGGGATGCCTCCCCGGGAAGATGGATGATATTGATGTCGCCCCAGGTGAACAGCCCCTCTTGCGGGGCGGGGGATGCCTCCCGGGGAAGATGGATGATATTCTTGAGCCTTGGCAATTTATCCGAGGCAAACGCGCCCGGCTCGCTGTCCTTCAGTTCTGGCAGGAGGTCGTTGAGGATAGACAGGTAATCTAGCCCCCGGGCGCCGTCGCAAAACAGAAGCGTCATGGAGTCCGACTGGCGCAACAAGTATTCCAGCTCGAAACGCTTGTA
>WRCJ01000004.1 GCA_009784085.1 Oscillospiraceae bacterium
GCAGGCAGGCAGGCGCAGGCAGGCAGGCGCAGGCAGGCAGGCAGGAAGGCACAGGCAGGCAGGCAGGCACAGGCAGGGAGGCAGGCAGAGGGGGGGAGGGAGGCACGGGGAGGGGGGGAGGCGGGCGGGGGGAGGGGTGCGGGGGCGGGCGGGGCGGTGGGGGCGAATGGCGCGGGTGCGGGCGGGGCGGTTGGGGCGAATGGCGCGGTAACCATCTGCGGCGCAGGCGCGTACGGCGCGGCTGGGGCATAGGGGGCGGGTGCGGGCGCGAACGGCGCGGCGGCCATCTGCGGCGCGGGTGGCGTGGTTCCCCTGGTTGCCGCGCTCGTTGCGGATACCACGGGTGCCGTAGGCGTTGCGGGCGCCGCGGATAGGGGCGTTTCGGCGCCGGGGATGGAAAAAGTGGCCGCGTTTTTGTCCTTTGCCGCCTTTGGGGGTTTCGTTTGGGATGCCTTCGCTTGCTTTTGCGCCTTGTAGGCCGCCTTGTTATCCTTGTTGTAGTGCATCAAGAGATGTAGCATGGTGACCTCTTTCTGCGGCCCGCCCGCCCCAGACGCCTTCGGCGTCTTCGATGCCTTCGGTGCGTCTTTCGGGGGGCGGGGCGTGGGCGCGGGCATCGCCATGGCGGGCGCCGGGGCTGGTGCCATGACCGGGGTTGGGGCCGTTGCCATTGATGGGGCTGACGCCGGGGCCGTGAACGGGGCAGGGGCTGGCGCGGTGACCATGGCGGGCGCCATGAACGGGTTGGGGGCCGGTGCCATGACCGGTGCCGGGGCTGGACCTGGGACTGAGGTGATGGTCGGCGTCAACCCCGCCGGTTGTGCCGGCGATACCGCCGGAGGCGTCAGGGGCTGTGGCCATTGGGGGGGGATAGCGGCGGACGCGGGCGCGGGCGGCGCGGCGAATCCCGTCTCGCGGAGCATCTCCCTGACTACCGCCAAAAACCCGCCGAGGGAAAAGGATTCCGCCCCGTTGACGGCATTGATAATGACAGCGACATAATCGTTGTTTTCGGTTTTATCATATTGGGCGCTCAGAATAACTTTCTTCAAAAAAGCGGGCAGTTCCTCTGTTTGGACGCCGGAGCCGACAACCGGTAGGCAGATGAGTTGTGGTTCGCATGTGGAAACATCGACGAAGATGTATTCCGGGTCGAGCACAAACAGGGAAGGATCGATCATATATTCTTCGGCGGTGAGGAGGGCCTCGGCAATTCCAGCGAACACGCGCAGCATCTGCGCCTTTTTTACCGCCCCAGCCAAGAACCTGTGAAGCGGCGCCTTCGCCGAGATGTTGTATTTCAGGTATACCGACTCGTCCGCTTGCGTGTACAGGATGGCCGACAAGCCTTTGACGCGGTTGTTGGTCATCATGCCCAAGCTCAGCGAATCGATGGTATCGCCCGGTTGGAGCCGATAGGACAAGTATGTGTTTGCTCCTTGGTTCTCAATCGAAAACATAGACGTTCCCTTTCTTTATGGATTGTTGGTTGTATATCACCCGGGCGGTGCGACGCCGGGTAGGTGGATTGCCGTATATCGCCTGTGCGGCGCGTCAGGGATGCCGCGCCCTACAACGCGCCGGGATTGTCGTCGTGGGGCGTATATTACCTGAACGATATCAGTGGTTGAACCTGTATAGCCGCAAGAGGTTCCACTCGTTATCCCGTTTTACGAAGACGCCGCCTCGGCTGTTGAAATCTTTCGCGCCCTCGAAGGTGTAGGGGATGACAAGATTTCCCTCTGCATCGATAAACCCCCACTTATCCTCGCTCATGACCGCCGCGAACCCGCCCGAAAAGCTACGTGCATCGGCATAGGCGGGTGGGATGGCCATCCGTCCGCCGGTGTCTATGAAGCCCCACTTCCCGTCTAACTTGACGGCTGCGTACGTGTCGTCACAGAACAGGCGCGCATCCTCATAGGGGGTTTCGGAGACCTTGTTCCCGTTTGTTTCGACCAGGTAATAGTACCCGCCCTCCTGGGCAAACAGCCTGTCGTTCCGACAGACGACACCCTTTTCATCCTGGACGATCGCCTCATAGGTTTTGTTGGAGAGGGCTTCGCCGCTGTTGTCCAGCAAATGCCACCGCCCCTCCTCCAAGACCGCGACCACGCCGTTTATGTACGAGGAGGCGTCCTCGTATCCACCGGCGACGAGCTCGCCGTCATCGCTGTAGAGGCCCCATGTCGATCCGTTGTAGAGCGTATAGAATCCCGATTCCGAGACGCCCAGCGTACAGGTCCGGTTCATGCCCGGCGCCACCTTCATTTTATTGCCCTCCGCATCGATGTAGTACGAGTCGGATTCCCTATCCTCGACAGGCGCCAATCCATGCCTGAACGCGCCCGCCTTCAAGTAACTTGACGTGATGGCGCTGCCGCCGGTCTCGGTCACATAACCCCAGGTTTCTTTCTTTCTCACGGCGCAGAGCCCTTCGCTGAAAGCGGACACCTCTTCGTAATTCCCTTTGAAAAAGTGGGTGTACCCGATCTCGTCCAGGATGGCGGAGACTGTCTGCCTGGAGATGTTGCGCTTTTCCATGGTGTCGGCCAGGACAAAGCAGGCTGCGTAGTCTTCCTTTTCGTGATACAGTTCCATCATGTATTGATAGGCTTCCACGCTGTATGGATAGGTGTTCAGCATTTCCTGGCCCCATTTTTCGGTGGATCTGAAATCTTCGCCCCCTTGATAGATACGCGCGATTTCCAGCCGCAGCGGGAGGGACTCTTGGATGCCAAGCGCTTGCGCATAATGCTCCAACGCTGTGACGACAATGCCCTGCGCCGCATAGGAACGCGCGGCGGCGAGGTATGTGTGGTACTCTTCGTCGGCCTTTCCGTTGGCATCGAAAGTCATGTAGAGGGAAGCCAAAAACAGGACGACTAAAACCAGGGGCGCCAGCAATTTATAGTTTTTCATTTTCTTGCCTCCCCACTCACATACCGGTCAAGAATACGGAGATATATGTGCCGATCATCAGCGCGGGCGCAAAGGGGATGACGTCTTTGCGCTTTTTCTTCCGGGTGATCAGGAAGACGGCGGAGATGACAAAGGAAACAATGAGCGACACGAACACGGAACCCCATATGCCGTCCAAGCCCAGCAATAAGCCCATGACGATAAACAGCTTGATGTCCCCGAATCCGATGGAATTCTTGATGAGCAACCCGCAAAGGAACGCCGCGAGAGCCAAGGCGACGGCGGCGATCAACTCGGCGCCGGCGCGCAGCCACAGCCCTTCCGGTTCGACGATCAACTCGCACATCAGGATGATGACCCTGTAGGCAAGCCCGGTGACGATAAACAAGTTGGGGATCCGGTAGGTCTGGAAATCGACGAAGGCCACCGGCCACAAGAGGCTGAGCAAGCACAGCCGCTTGAGATCGAATAAAAACGATTGGGAGGCGTTGAGTTGCGACATCGAAACGGCAATGCCGATACTAAGTAGCGTCATGAGGCTCCCGAAGATGACAAACTTTTTGGTGAGCCAAGGATTGGAAGGAAGGGTACCCGTAATTTCCGCGTCCACCGCATCCACCGCGTCCTCCGCGTCCTCCGTGTCCCCCGCAATTTCCGCGTTCCCTGTGTTCCCCGGGAGACGCTTTTTTGCCTGCCTCGCGTAGTCCGTAGCCAATATGAATACACTCAAGCCGTTGAGTACCAACGCGGCCGCGCATAATGAGAAAACCATGGCTTTCTCTCCTTTCTGACCTTTCTGCCCTAACCTTCTGTGTTTTCTTTTGTATTTTCTTTTTCGGTGGGCGATCCGTAACCTGTCTTCACTTCCACCGTCAATTGAATCCCGGCAGCCGCTTTTTCGCTCACAAAGTTGCTGGCGGCCGCCTCAATCATCGCTAGATCCGCATTGTCGGGCACGACCAGGATGATCTTATACGTCTTATCTATGTCTTTGGCCGTAACGGTTGTGTTGTTCCCGTCGGCGCCTAGCACCGTCACTTGATCCTCCACCTTGCCGGCGGCGTTAAACAAGGCATTGAATTCCGACCTGAGCTTGCCCGTTACCCCGGATGAGCTGTTGTATGACACCCCGTGCATGCTGGCTATCGCGATATATTGATTCTTGTCCAGGTTGTAGCCATTGTAGCCGTTTCCGCTGGCGCCGTATGTCGGCAGGGTGAATAGATCCCTCTCCTTATCGTGGATGACCTTCCCCCGCTCCATGGGCGGCAAGTCCCAAACACTGGATTCGTTTTTTGTCCCCTCTTCTTCACCGCCGCCGCTGCTCTTTTTGTCCCGCAGTAGGGAAACCCCGTTGCCCCACGCGGCGCTCTTGGCGCATTGCTTGATGGTGAAGGAAAAATCGAAATTCAACAATTTGACGACTTCGATCTCATAGGTGACGACCATTTGGATTTCGTCGCTCACGCCGAAAGCCATCAACGAGGATCCGCTGAAATCCAGCCCGTCCAGCCCGTCTTTCACCTTGTAGCGGCGCAGGTATGCCTCGGCGTTGTCGCTCGGCGATTCCTTCAGGTTCTTTTGCATGAAGGAACGGCAGATCAGGCCCCCCAACATGCCCTTGCCTTCTTCGAGCAATTCCTCGCCGGCCAGCATGGCCATGCCTTTGATAAACGCCTTGGGGTCGCTCAGTTCCTCTTTGTACCTGTTTATAATGCTCTTGAAACTGTCGCTCCCGGAGTTCACGGCCGTGATCAGCCCGTTGTAGTCGCCGCTATCCCAGCTCTTCTGCCCGTCGGACAGGGCGTCCATCATCGTCGATATGCCCGACACCGTGATGTCTGCCGTTTCCCTGGACTGTGCGGTCTTCCCATGTAGGCTGGCTTGTTTTTCATCCAGGCTGAATTTGTAGTAGAGGTAGACGTATTGCGATATTTCCTTCGTGGAAGACGCGAGGGACGTCCCGATTTTAGCTTGGATGAAACAAATGTTTACGATAGACAGTACGATGAATATGGCGAAGATAAAGACGCTCAACGCGATGGTCGCCTCGACGACGACGGCGCCGCCTTCCTTTTTGGTGCCTCGGAAAAACAACCCTCGCATCCCCGCGCCGCGCATCCCTGCGGTGCGCATTCCCGCAGTGCGCATCCCCGCGCCTCGCGTCCCCGCGCCTCGCATTAGGAGTACCCCCTGGTGGCCTTATAGGAGAAGGTACACCAGTCCGTTTCCTCATAGGGGTTCCCTTCCACGTCGATGGTATAGTAGGGAAGCGCCAGCATGAGCGGTTTGATCCGGACTTTCGCGTTGATGTTGAAGTGGACGAAGGCCTTGGTGAGTTGGAAACTGTCGCCCTTCCCGTTCCCATCGATGAGATAGTTCAGGTTTGCCTGCATGACGCGGGCGGTGCGCTCGTACATCTGCGGCCCTCGATCGGTGCTGTCGAAACCCAACAGCAGGAATATATACATATAGTTGTTGTAGGACAGATGCAAGCCGCTACGCTCGTTTCTTTGGGTGCCGGAAGAGTCGCTTGCCTCGCTGGCGAGCTTTTTTACCAAATCATCCCCAATGGCTTCAATGTCCGTCACCCATTCGGGATCCGGCTTGCCGTCTTTTTTTGTCTTGATGAACTTCACGGGTATGCCCGCTTTGAGCATGCTCACATCGTTGACGGTTTCGACGGCGGCCAAAATCAAGATGAGGATCGCCTTGATCAGCGGGGCGGGCACAATCCCGCATGTCGCGGATTGTATGGCGTTGGCCACGGCCGCGATCACGGTGGCCGTGAGATTGTCGCCGCTCCAGTAGAACATGAAGGCGCTGGGGACATTTAAGATGAAGCGGATCGCGTACATGCCGGTCAGGGCGGTGTTCACATTATCCTGGCTTGTATCTTTCCCAAAGAGGATGTATTCCCACTCGGCGCCGTGCGCCCAGTTGTTGTGTTTGTTGATAGGCTTGGTGGTCAGCGACCTGTTTTTGGCGTCTTTGGGCTTGACGCTTGTCCAATCCTTGTTATCTTTTTCAAAGAGTTTTGTAAAATCGCTATTTTTACCGATCTCCTTCATCGTATCGATCGTGATGAGTGACCCTTTGTATTTCCCGTCGCCTTTCTCATCGGCAAGCTTGTATAGGGCTTCTTTTTCGGACGTATAGCTGCTAAACATGCCGGCCACGTACTCTGTGGCGTATAGGGTTTCCATGCGTTGGCTCAACGCGCCCGACAAGTCTCCTTCGCCAATGCCGCTGGCAAGGTCGGTAAACAACTTCGCGACGCTACTAAAGGCGTCCAATACGCCGAAGGCATCCCCATGGCCTTTTATGGAATTTTCTGTCACGCTGTCACTTTCCGCCTCTTGGCTTTCTTTATCTTTGCCATCCCCGCCACCTTTTGTGCCGCTCTCTTCTTGAAGTTTCTTGAACTTATCGTTCATATCATTTTTCTTGTCCGCTTCCTCCCCTTCCATCACGGACTCAAAGTTGTCGTTCATCCACACCCAAAGCGCGGGCGCGGGCGGGTTCTTGAGGTTGGGATGGTTGGACTGCGAGATGTTGGCGTCAGCGGCGTTGCCTTCGGCGGGCGTGAAAGAAAACGATGTCTCGAAATAATCTTTCAGCTCGCTTTTCGTTGTTTTGATCTTGTTACTAGCGATGCCGGAGGCATCCTTCGCATTCTTAAAGGTCTTGATGTCGAGTAGCTTTTTGTTGCCATATTTCACGGCGTCGATGGATTTGATCATGCTGTCGTACAATTCCTTCATCTGTTCCACACGGCCCTTCAGCGCGTCGATGCTCTCGTCCGTGAGGTTCGCGAGGTCTTTCATCAGCTTCTCATTCGCCACCTCGTCCCTGTCTGTCTTTCCCATATCCGTATCGGTGCCCTTGGCCTTGTCGTCCCATTTGTTAAAGGCTTCCTTGTATTTTTTCACAAGCGTCTTGAGCTTGTTCAGTTTGCCGGGGACATCTTTTAAGGCGTCGCTGCATTCCTTCATTTTCGCCTTGTCGGCTGTAATTTGCGTATAGATGTCCGAGATCGTGGCTTCCACGCTCTTGTTTACCGACGGGACTATGCGTTTATCCGGCTTGATCTTATCTTTGTTGGCCGGCAAGGTGGAGATGCGCTGGAAGATGGACATGTATTTGATGTATTTGTCGCCCGAAGATTCGTTGTTCGCCTCCACGCTGAGCACCCTGTTGAATATCCCCTGGGCTTGGCTGCATAATTTGTCGTAGTGCCAGGAATACGTATCTTCATACGTGCATCCGTCATATCCATTATATTGCGTGCCGCTAAAGAGAAGCATCCGGCCCGTGTCCTCTTCGGGATCCAAATACGCATATGCGTTTTCGAGTTTGCACCAATTGTCCATGATATTCTTGGACTCATTATCCATCGTCGTTATTTTGTTGGTGATTGTCGCGGCGTGTTGCGCCCAATACTGGATGTCGTATACGGTGTTCCTGTCATAGGTTGGGAATACGTCCTCCAAGGCGGTTTTCGCTTTCTTGTAAGCGGTGATGGCCTTTGCCAAACTTTGCATGATGGACCTGACGTTGCTCAGTTTCGCGTTTTTCTCATCGCTGTAAGGCGACGAGGGGTCGTGGTTGGATTTTTTGTAGACGGTTTTTCTGACTTCCTTCAGGTTTTCCGTGTTGTAGAGATCATAGACCAACGCCTCGTGGATCTCCCGGTAGATGCCGCGATAGCCGTTGAGCCGCGCCACGATCTGGTTGATCCTATCCACCTTCCCGGCTTCCTGCGGATCGATCTTCTGGTACTTATATAGCTTCTCATAGACGGAGAATGCTTCCTCCATCAGCTCGTTTTCCGCCTCATAGGACTTTCGCTTGGTGTCGGACAGTTCCTTGTCCTTCTGTTGATCCTCCACTTCCTTGCCGGCGCCCGTCAAGGAGCTGACGAACCCGGCGACGATGTTAATCGGCGCGCGGTATTTCATGAACTCCACGATCTGCTCTTTGATGATGGCGGCGTTTTCCATGTTCGCGCCCTCGACCGGCGCGATCATCGACGACTGATCCGACAACAGCTCCATCTGAAGCAGGTTGGAAATGTCCTCGCTCTTCACCATGCCTTCGATCTGCGTCCATAGGGTCTTGGTTTCCTCGGCGCTCAACCCCTTCGAGGATAGCAGGCGCAGAAAGTAGTCGGCGGAGGTGCTATAGAAATCGTTGATGTTTTGGCATGACGCGACCATGCCGTAGTAGTCGTTTAGGTCGTAGTCATAGTGGGTCAGCAGGGAGTTGAGCGCCAGATCGCCGGACGCCTCCACAAGGTTTTGGCCCAGCTTCACGCGGCCCACATCCACAAAGACCGACGTGACGACGATGCAGGGGACGAGCACCAGCGCCAAGAAAACCGATATGGCGCCATGAGACGAATTCCGTTTCTTCTTCATTCCAAACTCTCCCATTCAAAAGGCTTGCTAAAGCTTACTATAGGCTTATTATAGGCTCATTATAGGCTTACGATAGGCTTACTTTTTCTTAAAGAACCCTTTGGCTTTGTCGATGGCCTCTTTGATTTTTTCGTCTACCCCGGTTTGCTTCAGATAGTCCTCGACCATATTCACATTCCGGATGAATTCCGGCGCGTCTGTCACGGCGGATTCGGCATGGGTCTCTACCCTGAAGCTGGAAAAGTATTGTTCCCCCAACAGTTTGATGGGAAGCGGAACCATATAGTCCAAGTCGATGCTAAAGGTGGAGTACACCACGTAGTTGTTGGGCTGCACCTTGGCCGAGGGGCGGTTGGGCTTCATGCAGGAAAACAGCCCCGTACCGACGCCCCCCACCTGTGTTTCCAACTCTTGTTCAATGGCCTGCTGGGTGTTGCCCATTTTGGTAAAGTACCTGTAGTACCGCCATGGGTCGGTGCTTTTCCCAAACGTCGGCGCCTTGCCGGTTTTATCCACGTCTCGCAGCAGTGGGCTGGCGCAATAAGCGGCGCCATCCAGCGTCAGCTCGGTGACAATGGCTTCGATCTTGCATTTCTGATAATAGGCGTTGCCCATGAAGATCATAAAAAAGATAACTAAAAACATGACCGGGAACACAATGGTGGCCTCGATAATCACCATGCCGCCCTCGCGCTTGTGTACACGCACGGCCTGCCCCTCCCCTCTCTCCTCTCGACGCGCATCGCAAACGCGCATCGTTCATGATAAACTAACTCTATACGGTATCGGCGTAGTAACTGCGTAGCGATTGCGGCGTGGGCGCTTGCGCCGCTCGCAGGCGGCGGCGCAAGCGCCATGTTGGCCGAGCGGCTGATCTCAGCCTTCCTTGATGGCATTATTGGCGCTAGTCTGGATTGTGCCGAACAGCGAAGCGAGTACTTTCTCGATCTCTTTTCTAAAAAAAACTGCCAGCAGAATTGCAATGCCGCATAAAACGACGATGGCGACGATGTTGACCTCTCCGTTTTCCTTTGTGAAAAACGACTGCATCTTCGCGCGCGCGAGGGTGGCGCACACCCTGAGGCTTCCGAGCATTTTTCTTCACCTCCTTCTCTTATAAAATATATATCAATGATGATCTACCCGCCCATGTTCCCGAAGATCGGCACGATGATCATGATCAATATCCCGACAAACATGATGCAGATGGGGATGAGCAACTTGCTGGCCGCTTTTTCCCCCTGCCTCTTGATGACATGCTTCTTCATGCCCCAGACCTCTTTGCTCTGTTCTTTGAGGAAAAAGGCCAGTTCGCTGTTGCCTTTGATAAGGCCTTGCACCAACGTGGAGGTGAACTTTTTGATCTCGGGAATGACGCATCGCGTGCCGAACCCGAACAGCGCGTCCACTTCGGAGACGCCGTTTTTCATCTCGTCGACGCATTTTTGCATCTCGGCGTACAGCACGGATTGCCCCGTATACGCCACCGTTTCCCACGCCTCGCGCAGAATCATGCCCGCGTTGGTCAGCAACGCCAGCTTGGAGATGACCTCGGAGAAATCCCGCAGCATCTCTTCGGATCGCTTGCGCATCCTCTTGCCGACAGCCGTGCCGAAATAATAGTAGGAAGCCCCCGAGAAAGCGAGCATCACGGCCAAGGCCGTCACATCGTTGGCCAATCCGTACACCACGAAGGACATGACGACCAAGGTCATCGCGATGGTGATCTTCTGCGCGTATACGACGCGGATGTAGTAGTCCGCGAACCGGTCCCCGTAGAGTATGGAGACTTCGCGGCGCAATTTGCGGTCGCCCTTGGATTTGTACGGGTACTTGAGCATTTCCACCAGCGCGTAGCCGACGAAGTAGATCTCCCGCAGCGGGAACCCCTTCCCGTCGAGCGTCGCGAACAGCCCGGCGCGCCTGTACCCCACGACGAACAAGCCCAGCCAGCAAGTCAGGAAGAACGCGCCGATGCCAAAAATAATCAGATTGGTAACCGTAAACACCGCATTGGCCCCCTATACCTTGATATTCAATACCATCTTGCCCACATAATGCGCAACGATGAACAGCACAATTGCCACCGTGGTCGACGCGATGCCCGTCACTGTCGTGAAGTTGGCCGAGAGTTCGGGGCTCAACATCTTGAGCATGCCGACAATCGCGATGGGCATCATGACCATGATGTTCTGCTCGGTCTTGCTGGCGGTGACGACCGTGTCGATCTCTTCCCGTATCTCCATTTTGTCGGTGAGTATCTCATGCGTGGCGCGGATGACATCCTTGATGTTCCCGCCCATCCGAAAGCAGATCTGGAACACATTGGCGAAGCTGACGATGTCGTCGATGCCGCTCCTGTGCCCGAAATCCTCCAGCAAGTCCTCGATGGCCACGTTGTTCGCCACACCGGACAGGATCACTTCCAATTCGTTGAGGATGAACGCGTCTTCCTCATATTGCACTTTGAGGTCGCCATGCACCGCTTTGAAGGAGTCCGGCACATTCTTCCCGGCGCCCAGCGAGGTATTCAGGGCCTCCAGCATATCGCGGAATTGCGAATTCAACTTCCTTTTTCGTTTCTGGATGATCTGCGACACCCGGATCGGGAGGAATTTAATGCCCGCGATCAGACCCGTCACCCCGACGAAAAACGTATTCAGGACGTACGTCGTCATCGTCGGATTGCCAAATTCGTCCAGCCCGATGCCCCCGTAGAAGAGGTAGCCCACGGCCCCGCCTACGCCAAACCCGATGAGGAAATATAGGATCTTCTGCGGCAGCGACATGTAGTAGACCTTGTAGTTGAGCGTGCGCATATTGGTCGCGGATTGGTAATACTGCGGCTGTTTCTCCGGTTTAGGTCCCTTGGTAAATAACCCCATCGTTACACCTCTGATTTCAAATGGTTATTTTGGCGCCGGCCAATTGCAGCTTCAGGACGTTTTGCAGGGGATTGTCCGTGCGCGTGAGGCTACCCGACACCCGATCTAGCGTCGATTTCTCATCTTCCTGGAAAACAAAGAGCGGATTGAGCCGTATTTCGCCGTTCTCGTATCCCAGGATCTCCGTGATCTCCATGGTCTTCCGGGAACGATCTCGCAACCGGGACAGATGGATGATGATATCCACCGCCGACGCGATTTGCTGCCGTATGGCCTCGAGGGGCAACCCGTTCGCCCCCTGCAAGACCATGGTTTCCATGCGGCTGAGCATGTCCCGCGTCGAATTGGCATGTCCCGTGGACAGCGATCCGTCATGCCCCGTGTTCATCGCCTGCAACATGTCCAAGGCTTCCCCGCCGCGCACCTCGCCGACCACGATGCGCTCCGGCCTCATGCGCAGCGAGGTCTTGATGAGATCGCGTATCGTGATCCGCCCGGCGCCGGCCGAGTTGGCGTTCCTTGTTTCCATGCCTATCAGGTTGTCGATGCCCTTGATCTGCAGCTCGGCCGAATCCTCGATGGTGATGACGCGCTCGTCCTTCGGGATATAGTTGGACAGGGCGTTGAGGAATGTGGTCTTGCCGGATCCCGTGCCGCCGCTGATGAAGATATTGAACTTGGCGCGGACGAGCACCTCCAGCTTATCGGCGATTTCCCGGGTGATGGATCCGTATTCGATCAGCTTTTCTATGGTCATCGGCGTCTTCGAGAATTTTCGGATGGTCATGGTGGGGCCGCATAGGGCGATGGGAGGCAAGACCACGTTGACACGGGAACCGTCGGGCAGGCGCGTGTCCACGATGGGGTTGGCTTGGTTGACCTCGCGCCCCGCCAGGCCGACGACGCGCTGGATGACATCCTCCAGCCTCCGTTGGCTTTCGAACTGCTTGTCCAGTTTGCTCAGTTCCCCGTTTTTTTCGATAAAGACGTTTTCAAAGCCGTTGATCATCACCTCGGTGATGGAATCGTCCAAGATGATGCTGTCCAACAGGCCGAGGCCCCTGATGCCGCTGAATACCTGCCGTACCATCGACACCATCGTATCGATGGGGCAATACTCGTCCCCGACCCGGCACTTTACCAGCTCTTCGATCTTTTCTTGGAGTTCCTCGTCGCTGAGCGTGCTCAACGGAAGGGTTTCCGTGATATATGCCTTGACATGGGCGACGGTCTCTTCCCATTTACCTTCGTGCATGACGCTCCCCCTCAATTATAGGACCTCTGTCAGTTTCTGAAATACGCCCATCCCTGCCAGCTGCGCCACGACATCTTTGGCCGCCGCGTGTTCGTACCGGGGCGCCCCGCCGATGGATCGGATATCGTCGCCCAGGGTTTTCCCGGTTTTGTTGCTGAATTTGTTGTAGAACACGCAGATGCGCGGCAGCAAGGCCATGCCGGTTTGCTGCTCGACAATCTCCATGGCCCGGTAGACGCGGGCAAACTTGGCGTTTCCCAGCGCCTCCCCGTCGCAGACAAAAACGATGGCGGCCGACTGGCGGAAGATCTCCATGGCGTACTCGCCCATGGAAAAGTCGATATCGATGACGATGGCGTTGTAGCGGCCCGTCAACCTGATATCGGCCAGCAGTTTCTTTGTATCCTCGATTTTTATCGCCATCATATCCAGCGCGGTGGGGGGGGACGCATAGAAGAACACGCCGGATTCGTCCTGCCTGACGCCGCTTTCCAGTTTCAGGGACAGGTTGGGTTTCTTGCTCTTGATCGCGAAGAGGATATCGCCGAAGTCGGACTGCCCCTCGCCGGCAAAGAAGGATTCCGCGCCGCCAAAGGTCTCCAAGTTGAGGTACAGCGTCCGTTGCCCCATGGCCGCGAGGGTTTTGGCGCATGCGGCGGCGGAAACCGAGCTGCCGCAGCCACCGCTCGCGGACACAAATGTGATGGTCCGCACCGCGGTGTCGGAGTCCATCCTCAGCCCGACGGCATCGGAGACGCTGTCGGCATAGAGTTCCAGAATGGCTTTGTAGAGGGACTCGGCCCGCTGGTACTTGCAGACGGCCGGGCAACCGCGAAAAGCCTCGATATCAGGCGATTCCACCAAGTAGGCAAAACCGCAGTACCGGGGCAGTTTCGATATATCGATGGCAAAGCTGTCGGCTGCGAGGAACACGTTGATCCTCGCGCCCGCCATGCCGGAGAGTGCGGCGTCCCAATCGGAAAAGGAATAGATCTCCAGCTTTTCCGGGTATTTGCTCGTAAAGGCATGGGAAATGCGTTGCAAGAAGTTTGCGTCCGCGTCGAGTATGGCCAGTCTGATTCTCATGTTCTTCCTCTCACATTCTTCAAGTGTTGGGGAACCGTGGGCGGCGCCCATTTCAAAAGGTAACCCCATCTGGCAAACCTTATTTGAAAATACCCATCCGAAAAAGTGCGCAACAATAACGCGGGTTCGCCATTATCGAACCAGCTGATGAAAAATCACAACACAAAGATGTCAAAATATTGAGTTGTCGCTTGCATTGTCGCTTTCCTATCGGATTGTGTCTCGTTGCGTCTCGTTGTTGCGTCTCGTTGCGTCTCGCGCCTGTTTTGCGCCCAAACCTTCACCTCTATGAACCATTATAGCGAACATTCTTTCGGCTGTCAATACAATATGTTGAAATATATTGTCAAGAGCTACTTAAATTACACTATAGGTAATGAAACCACTGTGATAAATGCTATTTAATACGATATATCATGAAAGAATATACATTATTTTATTTACAAGGTTCGTCCATCCATGTTATAATCTCCCCATCGGGAGACAAAGAACCAAGGAGGACAATGTGAATAAGCATATTGTAGACGACGCCCGCCGATGCCTCCAGTGCAAGAACCCGCTGTGCATACAAGGATGCCCCGTGGAAACGCCCATCAAGGATGCCATCCACTTGCTCCTGAGCGACGGCATCCAGCAAGCCGGCCGCCTGCTGTTTGACAACAATCCGCTGTCTATCGTCTGTTCCTTGATTTGCCCCCAGGAAAACCAATGCGAAGGCCATTGTATCTTGGGGAAAAAGGGCGTGCCTGTGCATATCAGCGCCATTGAGCAATATATTTCCGACTACTATCTGAGCCTTTATAAGCCGACGGCCCCGGCGCAGGGGCAGGAGCAGGGGAAAGCCGCTATCATCGGATCCGGCCCCGCCGGCATCACGATCGCGTTTTATTTGGCGCAAAAAGGGCATCGGGTCACGATCTATGACGGGAATGAGCGGATTGGCGGCATTTTGCGCTACGGGATCCCGGAGTTCCGCCTACCCAAGGGCATCTTGGACAGGCTGGGGCATGCGTTGGCCGGTTTGGGCGTAAAAATCAGGCCCAACACCACAATCGGCGCGAGCCTGAATTTGGACGAACTCTTTCGGGATGGTTTCGACGCGGTCTTCATGGGCACCGGCGTGTGGCGCCCCAAGAAGCTGGGCATCCAAGGCGAGAGCTTAGGGCATGTGCATTTTGCCATTGAGTACCTGCGCAACCCGGATGTCTACAACTTGGGCGGGCGCGTGCTCGTCGTGGGCGCCGGCAACGTGGCGATGGACGTAGCCCGGACGGCCCTCCGGCATGGTAGTAGCGAGGTCTGCGTCGCCTGCTATGGGGAGGAGTCGGCTGTCACGGCGCAGCCTGTCGAAATGGAGTACGCAAAGATCGACGGCGTCCGGTTCATCTTCAACAAAGCCGCCCTCGCGTTTACCGAGGAGGGCGCCCTGCTAGCCGACACCCGCGCTGTAGCGGACGGCACCCGCGCTGTAGCGGATGGCGTTGGCGCTGTAGCGGATGGCACCGGCGCTGTAGCGGATGGCACCGGCGCCACTGCGGACGACACCCGCGCCACAGCGGACGGCGTCGGCGCCTTCGAGCTTGTCCCCGGGTCCCAGCAACTCTACCCGGCGGATTCCATCATTGTCGCCATCGGCCAAGGCCCCAGGGCCGTCATCGTATCCTCCACAAAGGGCATCGAAGTGGGCGCGTCCGGCTTGGTCGTCGCCGACGATTCCGGCCGCACGACCCGGCAAGGCGTATTCGCCTCCGGCGACGTGGTGACCGGGGCGAGGACTGTGGTGGAGGCCGTGCGGCGATCGCGCCAGGTAGCCGGCGCGATGGATGCGTACATCCGGGCGTTGAGGGGATAGTCAGGCCACAGGTTATTATAGGCGGGTACAGGCAACAGACCCTTACAGGCGGGAATGTATAGGCGGGGTTATGATTGGCGGGAATATTACAGGTGGGAATAGCCGAAAGCGTTGACCACGCCGTCGAGCTTGTGCTTCCCCGCGCACAGTGAGCAACTTTCCACTTGGTAACTGCGATAATCGGGGATATCAGCGTTGGTGAAGATCGTGTTGATCGTATGCCCCTCGATTTCCGGAAGAATGCTGAACAAAGCGCAGACTCCCGCCGGGTGCCCCCCGTAATAATGGAGGCATTCCATGGCGCGGTGGACCGTGATGCCCGTGGATATCGAAGAGACAATCATCAGGACATTCTTGCCGCGCACCATGTTCAGGTTGCTGTCACGGAATATCAGGTGCCCCCTTGTGTTTTGCTCCGGGCGGATGACGCCCATGTCTTTCCCCGAATTGAGTATCATGCCCGGCTGGGTGAGCGCGTCGGCGATGAACGTGCCGATCATTTTGGTGCCATCCATGCAGAGGATGGTGTCGATGTCGATCGCGGTGTACCGCCCGGACAGCTCCGTGGCGATTTCCCGGGCCATTTTGAGCCGGTCTTTCGCTTGGTTGAGGTCGATGAAATAGTTGACATGGGAATGCCCGGTGGCAAAGTGCCCGCGGATGACATCGACAAATATCGCTTTCGAACGCCGTGAGACGATGACGCCGTGGACAGTACTCATACAATACCCCTCCTAAGTTTATCAAATTCTTCAATCACACTATACCATACAAGCGGAGAGAAATCAAATCATAAGAGTAAGTCAATAAGTCTATAAATCTATAAGTGCGAAGGGGGATATCACCATGCATAACACACCGAAGGTCAATCTGGGGCTCGTGGCTGTCAGCCGCGATTGTTTTCCGGCCGCGCTGTCCGTGCGCCGCCGCGCCGCCGTGGTCAGCGCATGCGCCGGCATGGATTTCGATTTATTCGAAGCCCAAACTATCTTGGAAAACGAGAAGGATGCCTTGGCCGCGCTGGATGAACTCAGGAAAGCCGATGTCAACGCTTTGGTCGTCTATCTGGGCAACTTTGGCCCGGAAGGCCCCGAGACCTTACTGGCGCAAAAATTCGGAGGCCCCGTCATGTTTGTCGGCGCCGCCGAGGAAACAGGGGACGATTTATTTGACGGGCGCGGCGATGCCTTCTGCGGGATGCTCAACGCCTCGTACAACTTGGGGCTTCGCGGCGTTGGGGCCTATATCCCGGATTACCCCGTGGGCGACGCCCGCGAGGTGGCGGGCATGATCGCCGCGTTTCTCCCCGTCGCCCGCATCCAGCTGGGGTTGGCGGGGCTGAAGATCTTCGGGTTCGGGCCGCGCCCCTACGACTTCTTGGCCTGCAACGCCCCCATCAAGCCGTTGTTCGATTTGGGCGTAGAGATCCAGGAAAACTCCGAACTCGATTTGTATGCCGCTTACCATGCCCACAAGGGCGATAAGCGCATCCCGGAAGTGCAGGCGGACATGGCCGCCGAGCTGGGCGCCGGCAACCGTTACGCGGGGATCTTGCCGCGGCTGGCCCAGTACGAAATCACGCTACTCGACTGGATGGCGCAGAACCTGGGCGCCTCCCGGTTCGGCGTCTTTGCCAACAAGTGCTGGCCGGCCTTCCAAACCCAGTTTGGCTTCGTCCCTTGCTATGTCAACGCCCGCATGGCGGCTCGCGGCATCCCCGTGGCCTGTGAAACAGACATTTACGGGGCGTTGAGCGAATATATCATCCAACTGGCGACGCTGTCGCCGGCCACCTTGCTGGACATCAACAACACCGTCCCCCGCGACATGGCGCAAGGGAACGCCGCCTTTGGCCCCTACAAGCCCACGGACTTGTTCATGGGGTTCCATTGCGGCAATACGGCGGCTTGCCTCCTCAACAACCCCAAGATGAGTTTCCAGCGCATCATGCGCCGCGCGCTGGAACCGGACGGGGAACCCGATATTACCCGCGGGACGCTGGAAGGCACCATCAGGGCCGGCGACATCACGCTGTTCCGCCTGCAAGGCACGGCGGATTGCGCGTTGACGAGCTATATGGCCGAGGGCGAGATCCTGCCCGTCGATCCCAAGAGCTTCGGCGCCATCTCCGTGTTTGCCGTACCCGAGATGGGACGTTTCTACCGCCACGTGCTGATTGCCAAACGCTACCCGCACCACGCGGGCGTCGCCTTCGCCCATGTCGGGCGCGCCCTTTTCGACGCGATGAAACTGCTGGGCGTCGGCGATATCGCCTACAACCGCCCAGCCGGCACGCTGTACTGCGGGGAGAACCCCTTCGCCTAGCGCGGCGCGGCGCGTTGTAGGGGGCGCGGCCCCGCGCCCAACGGCGGTCGCGGGCGGCGCGTCACGGATGCCGCGGGCGGAATGAATGCCGCCCCTACGACGGCGCGGGTGGGCATGGACTTGGCCACCCGGCCACCCGGTTACCCAGGTCTTCCCCTACGACGGCGCGGTCGGGGCTACGAGGAAATCATCCCAGAAGCGGGGATAGGATTTGTTCACGCTATCGGCGCCGGTCAGCGTCACCGGGCCTTGGCAACGGATGGCCGCCACCGCCACCGCCATGGCGATGCGGTGGTCGCCTTGGGCGTCGGCTTCCCCGCCGGGCAGGGACGGCTTCCCGCGGATGGTCAGGCTGTCGGGGCCTTCTTGGATGTCGGCGCCCAATTTGCCCAGCTCCGCCGCCAAGGCGCCAAGGCGGTCGCTCTCCTTGAGCCGCAGGCGGCCTGCGTTGACGATCCTGCTCGTCCCCTCGCAAAAACAGCATAGCGTGGCGATGGGCGGCGTCAAGTCGGGGATCGCCCGGACATCCACGGTGACCGGGCGTAACCGGTCTGCCCGCACAGAGACAAGCCCGCCTTCCCAGATGACCTCCGCGCCCATATCCCGCAGGATATCCAGCATAGCCCGGTCACCTTGGTGGCTGTCCGGCGACAGGCCGGCGCAACGCACAGAGCAACCCAACGCCGCCGCCGCCAGGAAGAAGGCGGCCTGGGAATAGTCGGCCTCCAGCGTGAGCGCGCAGGCGCGATAGCATTGCCCGCCGGGGATATGGTAATGATGTCTGCCGCCTTCCCGTACTTCTTCCACCGCAACGCCAAACCGGCGCATGGCATCCAGCGTGAGGGTCACATAGGGCGCCGACTCCAACGGGGTGGTCAGCCGCAGATCGCTTGCTTCCCGGCATAGGGGCAGTGCGAAGAGCAAGCCCGACACAAACTGCGAGCTCACGTCCCCCGGCAAGGCGATAGGCCCCCCGACGAGCGGCCCGGCCACGCGGAGTCCCTCCTGTATGGGCTGAAAGAGGAGGTTTCGCTCGGCAAACACCCGCGCGTACGCCTCCAAGGGGCGTCGAAAGAGACGCCTCCGCCCCGTGAAGGTCGTTTGGCGGGCGTCGAGGGCCGCGATGGGGATCAAGAAGCGCAAGGTGGAACCCGATTCGCCGCAATCGATGGCGTCGTACCGGCGCCTGTCCGCGTTCTGTGATCGCCCCGTGATATGCAGGGTATCCCCGGATAGGCGCCAACTGGCGCCCAAAGCGGCCACGCCGTCCAGCGTGGCCTGAATATCCTCCGACAAGCTGATGCGGCTGATGACACTATCCTCTTCGGCCAACGCCGCGCAGATCACGGCCCGATGGCCCATGCTTTTGGAGGATGGCGGCCGGACCAAGCCGGCGGGGAAGCGGTCAATTAGAAAGGTTTTCATATCCTGTACGTTTCTCCGTTTATCATATCATAGGGATTTCGGTGCGTTGTAGGGGACGCGCCCCCGCGCGTCCCGTCGCCGCACCCTACGGCGTCCCATCCGGCGCGTCCCGCCGACCAACGGCGTCCCATCCGGCGCGTCCCGCCGTCCCACGGCGGTGCGTTGTAGGGGACGCGCCCCCGCGCGTCCCGTCGCCGCACCCTACGGCGGTGGTTGCGGCGCGTTGTAGGGGACGCGCCCCCGCGCGTCCCGCCGACCAACGGCGATCCACCCGGTGCGTCCCGCCGTCCCACGGCGGTGCGTTGTAGGGGACGCGCCCCCGCGCGTCCCGCCAACCAACGGCGATCCACCCGGTGCGTCCCGCCGTCCAACGGCGATGCGATGTAGGGGACGCGCCCCCGCGCGTCCCGCCAACCAACGGCGATGCGATTGGGATGCCGCACCACCCCCCGTCATCCTGCGCGCAGTCGCAGGATCCAGGATCCATACGCCGTCCCTACAATAATTCGCGCAGGGCGGGCATGTCGAGGACATGCGTGAAGGCTGTGCCAATGTCGCGCAGTAGCACAAACGCGATGCCGCCCACGCCGGATTTTTTGTCCATCTCCGCACATGCCAGCAGGTCGGACGGTTTGTAGGGGCTGTCGCAGGGCAACCCGTTTGCCGACAAGGTATGGCGCAATGCGACGGCGCATCCCGCACGGGTCAGGCCCAGCTTCTCGCCGATTTGGGCGGCTATCACCATGCCGGCGGACACCGCCTCGCCGTGGGTGTGTCGTTCGTAGCCGCCCAGTTTCTCGATGGCATGGCCCAGCGTGTGCCCGAAGTTGAGCAGTTTGCGCTCCCCGCTCTCCTTTTCGTCCCGCCCGACCACGTCGGCTTTGTATCGGCAACATTCGGCCACAATGCCCGGCCACCTGTCCCGCCCGGGCGGGACGGCCAGTGATTCGAACAGTTTCCGGGAGAAAATCGCGCCGTATTTAATGACCTCGGCCATGCCACAGCGAAAATCGCGGGGGGCGAGGGTGTCTAAGGCTGTGGTGTCGATGAGCACCAATTTGGGCTGGTAGAAGGCGCCCACCAGGTTTTTCCCCTCTGGCAGGTTGACGGCCGTCTTGCCGCCCACACCGGCGTCAACCTGGGCCAGCAACGTGGTGGGCACCTGCACATACGGCACGCCGCGCATCCAAGTGGCCGCCGCAAAACCGGCCAAGTCGCCGATGACGCCGCCTCCGAAAGCGATGACCAAGCCGTCGCGCCGCAACCCGGCCTCGGCGAAAAAACGATAGACTGTCCCGAGACCGTCTATCGTTTTGTTATGCTCCCCGGGCGGCAAAGCCAGCAACGCATGGGAAAGGCCGGCTGCCCGCAGGGCGCCCGCCATGGCCTCGCCGTGAAAGCCATAGGCCGCCGCGTCGGCCACAACGGCTATCTGCCCCTTAGGCTGGCAGGCGTCCGCGATCCTTCTGCCGAAGGTGGCCATGGCGTCGATGATTATCTCGTAACTGTCGTTGCCCAAGTTCACCCGTTGCGCGATCATCGTCCCTGCATCTCCCTCTTGTTGTCGCCCGCCTGCGCCAGTAGGCCGGCAAGCGTCGCCCCGTCACGCCGCGCGATGGCGCCGCGCATCCGGCGCAAATCTTCGATGTATGCATCCAGCGCCTCCAGTGTGTTGTCCCTGTTGGCCAGCAACAGCTCGCGCCAAGCGTCCGGGTTGATGTCGGCGATGCGGGTGCAGTCCCGGAAGGCGCCGGCCGTGTAGGCCAAGGTCATGTCCGGGTGGAAGTCCAGACAGAGCCCGGCTGCCGCGATGTGCATGAGATCGCTGGTGTAGGCGATGATCCGATCATGGTGCGCGGGATCGATCACCTCGATCCGAGCCGCCCCGATGTGATCCGCCAGTTCGCGCAGCAACGCAATGCCCGAGGGTTTGCTTTTGGGCAGCGGCGTGATGAGGAAGCCGGAACCCCGGTAGAGGGTGGGGCAGGCGTTCTCAAAACCGTCCCGTTCGCGGCCGGCCATGGGGTGCGCGCCCACATAGTCGATGGTATCCGGGATAAGCGGCGCCAACGTTTGGTATAGGCCGGTTTTCACCCCGCAGATGTCCGATACCACCGCGCCTTGCTGGAAATGGGACGCGCAGGCGCGTATCAGCGGGGGGATGTGGTGGGGGTAGACGCAAAAGATGACCAGCGAGGCGCCAGACACAGCCTCGGCGGCGTCGCCATAGGCGCGTGACACCGCGCCGGCGCGCAGGACCCGGGTGCATACATCCGGATCGCTATCCGCCCCGACAATCTCACAGTCCCGAAACCCCTTCAGCGCGTAAGCCATGGAGCCGCCCATCAATCCCAGCCCGACAAGGCAGACACGATACGGCATACGATTTTCCTTATCCATTGCTCAGGTTTCTTGGCGTCGCGTCCTGCGGGCGGAAACCACCTTCAGGATCACGGCCGCGATAAGCAGTACCGAGGGGAGGTACAAGGATATGAGAAGGTTCCTGTGCACGAAGCCGAGCATGGCGCCCAAAACCGGCGCGGACCCCACCAGCACATTGACCTGCCCCGCGGCGGCCAATTCGGAGGCGGTCCCGTCGGAGCGCAGCCGAAACCGGTTGATGGGGGCATACATGCCGCCGTCGCCGTCGATGGCCACTACCTTGCCCAGGGAGGGTACGCCGTCATGCGCGACAATAACCAAGGTGTCGTGCAACTTGACGAACTCCGGATCTGTCCGGCGCGTGACGATCAACGCGCCCAGGGGCAGGGCGTCGCGCATATTGCCGGGCGTGGGGTGAAAGCTCAGCCCCATGAAAGGCTGGGCGGAAGTCCAAACCATGCCGCCAAACAGAAAGGCGACGACAAAAAGAGCAAGGGAAAAACAGAGGAAATAGCTCGAAAAACGCCATCGCCGCCACCGCTTCTTGGGGGGAGGGGAGGGTGGGGGGCTAAGGGGGGGGTCTGTGGGAGAGGGGGGAGTTTCTTCGAAGGGATCCCCCGTGAGATCCATGGCTTCGGTGATCGATCCATCCGGTTCTAGCCGATAGCAACCGTTCAACCAGTCGACGATCTCGGGCGGTATCTCCAAGGAGATGTCGGTTGGGGGCAGCGGCGGGTCGGGTTGCCCGGAAAGCGGCGCGTCAGGGGGGCCAGGCTCCGGCGCAGATCCCGGCATGGGATTCGGCGCAGGTCCCGGCTCGGACCCCGATGTAGGTTCGGGCACAGGCCCTGGCGGAGAACTGGGCACAAGATCCGGCGCAGGCCCGGGCATGGGAGTCGGCACAAGTTCCGGCACAAGTTCCGGCGCAAGCTCCGGATCCGTCCCCCGCATTGGCTCCGGCGCTGGCCCATAGATCCCTTCATCATACTCGTCGGCATCCCACAATTGCGACGCTTGCCTTTCCAGCTCGGCGGCGTCAGGCGCCCTTCCCTCAGATGTTCTTGCCATATCGTAAACGCTCCCAATGTCTTTCCAGTTCTCGGGTCAGTTGATCCCGGACAGCCAGCAAACGCCCGTTTTCTTCGCGGGCCGCGTCGTTCTGCCGGGTTTCCTCTTCTCGCGCACGCGCTAAGATTTTCTGCGCCAACTCCTCGGCATCCATCAGGACGCGGGCAACCTCCCTGGTATAGTCGGGCAGTTGATCCTGCATGCCCTCTTTTTGGCGGCTGATTTCACTTTCGAGCTGGCTGACCTTGATCCGAAAATTGGATGCCAGGCCGGCGGCAGCCTTCTTGTCGTGCTCCAGCACTTTCGCCAACAGTTCCAGTTGCCGGTACTTTTCCTCCAGCGCCTTGTATTCGCGGTTCATGTTTTCGTATTCGCCAAAAATCCTCTCCAAATACGCATCGACCTGGTGCTTGCAGTAACCGTTTTTCTCCTCCGTGAAGGATAAATTCAAAGGCATGGGCACCACCCCCGTTGATCCAACAGTCTTTATCTCCCTACAGTTTTTTCCAGGATGCCGTTCACCAGCGCCAAGGCGCCTTCCGCTTTGGAAATGTCCTTTCCGCCACCCATGGCGCTGTCCGGGCGGCCCCCGCCCGACCCGCCCGCGGCCTTGGAGACCTGCCGGACAATGTCCCCGGCGCGGATCCCCCGCATGACAGCGTTTTTGCCACAGACTGCCAGGAAGGTGAGGTTGTTCTGCTGTGTCCCCGCCAGCACGGCCACCACATCCGGGTCTTTCTCCCGCAGGAAGTCGCCGGCCTGGCGCAGATCGCCGGGCGCCGTTTCCGGCATCACAACCGTGATGAGTTTGCAGCCGGCCACATCCCGTGCTTCGGCACATAGCCTGTCCATCTCGGCCTTGAGGTTGGCGGCACGTAGCCTATCCATCTCGCGCCGGGCATCCTTGAGTTCGGACAACACTTGCGCGGCGCGGCGGAGAAGGTCATCGGGCTTGGCCTTGTAGCACTGCGCCAAATCAGAAAGCGTCCGGCCATCGGCCCGCGCGTCCTCGAAGGCCCGCAGGCCCACATGCGCCTCGATGCGGCGCACGCCGGCGGCCACCGACGACTCGCCGCGCAACACAAAGGATCCGATTCCGGAGGTGTTGGGCAGGTGGGTGCCGCCGCAAAGCTCAGTGGACAGGTCGCCCATCTTGACCACGCGAACGAGATCGCCATACTTTTCGCCGAACAGGGCCGTGGCGCCCAACGCCTTGGCCTCGTCCATGGCCATCTCCGAGATATCCACGGCGGTCATGGTCAGGGCCATGGTATTGACCGAATGCTCGATCATCGCCAGCTGTTCTTGGGTGCAGGCGGAATGGTGGGTGAAGTCAAAACGCAGGCGATCCGGCTCGACCAAGGATCCGGCTTGCTGCACGTGGTTGCCTAGAGCTTGACGCAACGCGCTGTGGAGCAAATGGGTCGCCGAATGGGCCCGGGCAATGGCCGCCCGCCGCCCGGCGTCCACCTCGGCCTTCACGGTGTCGCCCCGGGACAGCTCGCCGGCTTCAACGAAGCCGATATGCAGGAACTTTCCGTCCTTCATGCGCCTCATGTCATCCACGCGCACCAGGGCGCCCTCCGAGATCAAGCGGCCGGCGTCGGAGATTTGGCCGCCGCTCTCGGCCCAGAAGGGCGTTTGATCCAGCACGATATTGACTGGATCCCCTTCCGAAACACTGTCGCGCAACTGATCCCCCGAGACAAGGGCCAGGACGCGGCCTTCGCTTGCCAGTTTGTCATAGCCGAGGAACACGGTGGCAAGATCGCGATTAAGGCCGAGATCCATGCCGGCCCAGCCTAGATCCCCCTGGGACTTGCGCGCCTGGCGGGCGCGTTCCCGTTGCTGTTGCATCAGATCGTCAAAAGCCTGCCGGTCGAGGGTCATGCCCTCCTCCGCCAGTATCTCCTGCGTCAGATCGACTGGGAAACCAAAGGTGTCGTAGAGCCGGAAGGCATCGGCGCCCGGTAGTGTCGTACCCGGCAGCGTCGTGCCCGGCAGGTCGGCGTCTGGTTGAGCCGCGCCCGGCAACGTCGTGCCCGGGAGGTCTGTGCCCGAGGCGGCTCGCGCAGCCGCGATGGATTCACGCAACAACAGGAGGCCCGCGTCGAGGGTTTTCTCAAAGCGTTCTTCCTCCATGCGGATGACCTGTTCGATATGCGCGGCCCGGGCGCGAAGTTCCGGATAGGCCGCTTCGCTGTTTTGGATGACCGTGCGGCACACCTGGAACAGGAAGGGTTTTTCCACGCCCAAAAGCCGCCCGTGCCGCGCCGCCCGGCGCAACAGCCGCCGCAGCACGTAGCCGCGCCCCTCGTTGGAGGGCAGGATGCCGTCGCAGACCATCATCGTGGTCGATCGGATGTGGTCGGTGACAATGCGCAACGAAATGTCGCTCTTCTCGTCCCGGTGGTAAGCCACGCCGGTGATCGCCGAGATCTCTTCTCGGATGCTCCGGAAGGTGTCCACCTCAAAGATGCTGTCCACGCCCTGCATCAGGCAAGCCAGCCGCTCCAGGCCCAAGCCCGTGTCGATGTTTTTCTGCTTGAGGGGCGTGTACTGCCCCTGCCCGTCGCCATGGAACTGGGTAAAGACCAGGTTCCAAAACTCCACATAGCGATCGCAGTCGCAACCCACCTTGCAATCGGCGGCGCCGCAACTGTATCCCTCTCCGCGGTCGAAATAGATTTCGGAACACGGGCCGCACGGTCCTATGCCAATCTCCCAGAAATTGTCGGCCTTCCCCAGCCTGGTCATGTGGGCGGCATCGACGCCGACCTCATTCGTCCAGATGTCCCACGCCTCGTCGTCGTCCAGGTACACCGACACATAGAGTTTCTCCCGGGGCATGCCCAACGTCTCGGTGCAAAACTCCCAAGCCCAGCGCGCCGCCTCCCGCTTGAAGTAGTCGCCAAAGGAAAAGCTGCCCAGCATTTCGAAGAAGGTGGCGTGGCGCGAGGTCTGGCCCACCCGCTCGATATCGGGCGTGCGGATGCATTTTTGGCAGGTCGTCGCCCGCTTGCTGGGCGGCGTGAGTTCCCCTGAAAAATACGGCTTGAGGGGCGCCATGCCCGAGTTGATGAGCAACAGGGAGGCGTCCCCCTGCGGGATGAGGGGGAAACTGGGCAGGCGCAAGTGTGCCTTGCCCTCGAAGAACGATAGGAATTCCTCCCGGATAGCGTTGAGTCCCATAGATCGCATAGGGGATACCCTCCTGTGTGAATTCAATATTATCGCGGTTAATCGGGCGGCGGGTCGACGTTGGCTAATCGGGCGGCGGGTCGGGCGGCGGGTCGCCGTTGGCTAATCGGCCGGCGGGTCGACGTTGCCTGATCGCCTGGCCGCGTTTGCCTCGTTGACGACAATCTGGTGTTCTTCATAGGTCTTCGAGTATTGATGCACGCCATCCTTGTTTAAGGCATAGAAGTAAAAGTCTGTTTCCTCCGGATCCAGCGCGGCGGTCAAAGAGGATTCGCCGGGGGAACAGATGGGGCCGGGCGGCAAGCCTGGGTTGCGGTAGGTGTTGTAGGGGCTGTCGATGAGCTTGTCTATCTCGGTCAACGTTTCTTGACCAGGCAACGTGTAGAGGAGGGTGGCGTCGATCTCCAGGTATACGAATCTTTCCGGATAGTGCAGGCGGTTGTGGATGACAGAGGATACGAGGTAGGCGTCATTGACATCGGCCGCCTCGCGTTCTATCATGGCGGCAATGGTTACCGCTTGATAGATGGACAGCCCCATCTCGTCCGCCCGCTCCCGCATCTTGTCGGTCAGTTTATTGTTAAAGTTGCTCAGCATCTTTTGCAGGACTTTGACAGGATCGTCCCCCAAGTAAAAATCATAGGTGTCCGGGAAGAGGAAGCCTTCCAGGCGGTTTACGGTTTTGGGCAGACCTTCCAGAAAGCTGTATTGGAAGTCGTGCGTCCGTGCCGCCATCCACAGTTCTTCCTCTGTGCATACGCCCCTTTCATCCAGGCGCGCAAATATCTTTTTGAGCGTGAATCCCTCCGGGATAGTCACCTTGACCTCCGATCGGAACTGGGAATCCTTTTTCATGGCGTTCACAATGGCCATGTAATCCAGGTTGAGCGCGACGACATATGTGCCGGGGACAATCTTCTCCTCGGCGCCGGTGACGCTGGCGAACAATTTAAATATCCAAGGGTATCCGATCAGATCCTTTTCCAGCAACTTGTTGGCGATGTCGGATATTGTGTCGTCCTCTTCGACGATCACGGTAACCTCGCCATCCGGTTTGGAAAACCCCATCACTTCCTCGATGGCAGTCCATGCCAAACTGGCGAGAATAGCCGAAATGCCGACCACAAATAGAAAGTACAGTATACCGGTCAAACAGCCGGTTTGGAGACGGTTGCGTTTGAAAAGCGGGACAGGCGTTCGGCCATGGCCGACTTTTGTCACGGACAACGCGCCGCCCCGGGCGCCGGTGTCCCTGCGCGCCAGCTGGTTCCGATTTGACTGCCGCGCCAGCTGGCTCCGATTTGACTGCTTCGGCTTCGCCATAGCGATGCTCCTAACTAACTAATAACTAACTAACTCTTTTGGTAATATATCTCGCGGCGAATGGCTTCGGCGACCGGCTGCCCGCGCAGGAGCGACACCAAAGCCAACGCGAAATCGGTGGCGGCGCCGGCGGCTTTGGCGGTCACAAAGGGGGGGTCTGTCACAACTTGGCTGTCGCGCTCCAAGGCAGCGCCATGACTGCGCAATGTTTCCTCGCAAGAGGGGAAGCAGACGGCGCGCCGCCCAGACAGCAAGCCCAGCTCGGCCAGCAACCCAGGGGCGGCGCAGATGGCGCCGATGGGTTTCCCCCACTTCGACACATCTTTTATCAGCGAAGTGACGGCCTGGCTGGATCGGAAATGCGCGACGCCAGGGCCGCCCGGCAACACGAGCATCTCCAAATCCAGCAGGATCACCTCTTTGAGCGATGCGTCCGCTTCCACCGTAAACCCGTGGCTGGAGGTGACGCGGCGGGTGGTCACGCCCACCGTGGTCAGCGGGATATTGGCGCGGCGCAGGATATCGATGGGCACAACAGCCTCAATATCCTCAAATCCGTCGGCCAAAAGCAAGTATACCATGGGATGCTCACTCCTCTGTCAGTTGTCAGTTGTCTGTTGTCAGTTGTGCATGAGTTGCATATAGGGGGCGCCATCGGAAAAGAGAAGCTCTGTGAAGCTTGCGATATCAAGCGTATCCTCGAAGGCGGGGCCGGGGTCGTGGTCGGGGTCGTGGCCGGGGTCGTGGCTGGGGCCGGGGGTGCGTGGAGGTGTGTTGCCTGAGTTCCAGGGGGCATGCGGGTCGTCCAGTTTGCGCGGGGGGATGCGCAGGGCGTTCTGCCGCGCCACGCCGGATACCAGGGCGGCGTTTACCACCCGCAGGCATCCTGTGGGCCTCTCCGGGCCGTCTTCCCGCGCGCCGGGGCCGAAGCATTCCATCGGCGGGGCATCGTCGCCCCGGGGGAACACGGCATACCCAAGGGCGCCGTCCAAAAGGATTCGCCCGCCGCCCAACGCGCACTCGCGCAACGCGCCGCGCCAGTGTTCGGGCGTGCGGCGGACATGCGGCCTGCCGGCGAGCGACGTTTCGTAGAGGGCATCCAGCAGCGGGATGTGTCCCTCGTCGGCCGGCTGAGGCGTCCCGGAAAAATCGTAAGCCAAGGGCGGTTGGGTGAACACCGGCGCGAACCCAAAGGATCGGTAGTAGGCGAACAGCCATTGTTGCTGAGGGATCAGTGCGGCAAAGGCTACGCCGCGCAGATGCATCTCGAAGAGTGCTTGGTCGAGAAGGTCGCCAGCCAGCCCGCGCCGGCGGAAATCGGGATGCGTCCCCACGCCGTAGATGTAAGACAGTGGCATATCGCGCCCCAACCAGGTAAACGTGTAGGGCATCATGTGCAACATGGCCACGACCTGCCCATGATCTTGCGCCTGCCCATGCCCATGCCCCGCCTCGCACAGCAAGGCATGGGAAGGATCGTACAACGCCTTGAAAAAGTACGCCGTAAAGAGATCCTCGCCGGGGAAACAGGCTTCCCACAAGGCCATGACGGCGGGAGAATCCCCAGCCTGGGCGTAACGAATCGTCAATTGATTGTTATCCATTGCTATTCATATTTATATCGATATCCGTATCCGTATCCGTATGCATTGCGGCGCGTACAGCCGTGTAGCGCATGAGCAATTCTATCGGGTGATAGGATAGCTTGGCGCGGCGTAAACCTTCCAGCCCTAAATCTTCCTCGCGGTTGACATAGGTCGCCCAAGAACCCTGGTGGCGCAAAAAGGCGCGGTTGATCATCTGATAGGCGCCCACCACATCGTAATCGGCCTTCTCGACATGGATGTCGATGGTATCCGCCCCGCAGGGGGAACCCAGCGTGAAGGCTACTACGCGGCCATCGACGCGCAACAAGCCGCCGTAAGCGCCCAGCGATTCCAGGTTCTGCAGCAACAACGTAATGGCGGCGGACTCCTCTTGCAGGGAGTGATTGGAGGCGTAGTTGTTTTTACGACACCAGATAGCCTGGAAGGCCCATACGTCGCCTATATTATCCGGCGATATCTCTTCATATGACCAGCGGCTGGCATATGTGCTTTCAAAGCGGGCGATGAAATTTCGCTTCGCGTGGTATTTCTTCCCAGGTAACGTTCGCAAATCGGAGGCCAGATACAAGTAGTCGGCGATGTCCGGGCAAGCGGTGAACGCATATCTGCCGGGCAACACGCCTTCCACCTTTTCCCGCGTGGCTTTCGTCAGGCCGCGCAATACTAGGGGGTATCGTTGTTCCTCGGTATATCGTTCCAGTTGCAACAGGGAGGCGCCCAAGTCCCCCGGCCCATAGGGCAGTAAAAAGGAGGGGTGCGCGCCCATGGCACTGCGTATATACAGCATGTCGCCCCAATCACACAGCGAAACCTTGAATTTGTCGCGCCACATGTACAACGCCGCAAAAGAACCTTCGCTGGTCTTCTCCCGAAAGAAATCTTTGTAGGAGAAAAACAATGGTTTGTGATGGATGTCGATGTCTTCAAACTTCAGCATTTGATCCCCTTGGTTTTATATTTTCTTACCTTCAGCATAAAGGCGGGCAACCGGAAGACCCGGACAATGCGCTTGGGCTGGCGAAGTATGCGATACAGCCACTCCAGCCCCAACCTGATAAACAGCTTCGGCGCCCGTTTCACGTTGCCGGCCCATACGTCCAAGGCGCCACCCAGGCCGACCAGCAACCGCGCACCGGTCATAACGCCGTAACGTCGCATGAAAAGCTCCTGCTTTGGCGCCCCCAAGCAGACAAACAACGCATGGGCGCCGCTCTCCCTGACGGCTTCGGCGACGTCTTCCGGCGCGTCGGCGTATGAATAGCCGTCCAGCGTCCCGCAAATCGGAAGGCCCGGATGGGCGGCTTCCATGCGTTTCGCGGCTTCCTCGGCCACGCCGGGCTTCCCGCCATAGAAGAAGACAGGGATCCCCCGCTCGGCCAGCGTCGGCAACAATGCCTCCGCAAAGTCGATGCCGGACACCCGTTGCGTGATAGGGTGCCCCAGCTTGCGCGCCGCCCTTACCACGCCCACGCCGTCCGGGAGCACCATGTCGGCGGCGCGCAACGCCCGGAGCAAGGCGGCGTCCCGGCACGCCAGCCATACGATCTCTGCGTTGGGCGTGACCACCGTGTGGGCATTCTCCCCGCCCAGGAAGGAAAGCGCGCGCTCCACGGCTTGGGGGAGGGTCAGGCAGTCGAAGGGGACGCCCAAAATGTCGCAGCGCACGGCTTACTCCCTCTCTCGATGCAATCTCGCATCAATTCTACCACACAACCGCATCGTTGGCAAGAGAGCATATATTTTTAGCAAGAGAGCATGTGCTTTTTAATGGCGCCGATAAAAATCGGCGCCCCTGTATGGGTCATGTGAAGGGCATTTCCAATAACTCTTTGCCCAGAAATTCTATTGTTTACATTTCGCTGATATGTGATATAATATTAGCATAAAAAGAACAAGGAGGCGAACGGTATGGATAACAGGCTCCAAGATGCCCTGCGGGAAAACGGCGGGTTTATTACCGTCGCTCAGGGCAAAAAAGCCGGTTTGTCGCACACAAGTATTTTGCGGGCGACAAAAGCCGGCCATATCGAGCGTGTCGCTCACGGCGTCTATGAAGCCGCCGATAAGTTTGACGATGTTTTATACGCAAGCCAACTACGTCGGCCGAAGATGATTTACTCTCACGGTACGGCGTTGTATTTGCATGACCTGTCCGACCGCGACCCGCTTAACCTTTCTGTCACCGTCCCGACTGGGTATAACACAAAGCAGCTTGTTTCGGAGGGGTTTACCGTTTTTTCAGTAAAAAAAGATTTGTATAGCAACGGTGCAACCAAAATCAAAACCAAGTATGATAACGAAGTCACAGCATATAACCTGGAGCGTACAATCTGCGATTGTGTCCGTAGCCGGAGCCGTATGGACGCGGAGATCGTGACCGAAGCCGTCAAGCGGTACGCACGGAGCAAAGACCGGGACGTTCACACGTTGATGGAAACGGCGGCTATGTTCGGCGTACAAAAAATCATGCGTACTTATATGGAGGTGTTACTGTGAAAACGTCAATGCAGTTAAAGGCGAAAGCGCGGAACCTTTCCACGAAAACAAACACGCCGCCGCATATCATTCAGCGCAATTATTTCCTTGAACGCTTCCTCGAAAGGGTATCATTATCGGGGCACAGGGACAGTATCGTACTAAAAGGCGGCGCACTCATCACGTCCCTGCTCGGCATAGAGGCGCGGGCGACGGTGGATTTGGACGCTACCGTGCGGGCGCGGACGCTGACCGCAGAGGAAATAGCGGAAATCGTCGGCGAAGTCCTGCGAACCGGAATAGACGACAATGTGGTTTTCACGCTGACTGAAATGGAAGAAACGAGGGTAGAGGCAGAATACCCCGGTTTCCGCGTTACCCTGAACGTGACGCTGGACAAGCTACGTGATACTGTAAAATTGGACTTCACAGCCGGCGACGTGATCACCCCGAAACCGGTCGAGTACGGGTACAGGCTGATGTTCGAGGAGAGGGAAATCCGCGTCCTCGCGTATAACCTTGAAACTGTCCTCGCCGAAAAGTTTACCGCCGCGCTGTCGCTTGACGTTTCCAACACCCGGATGAAAGATTTCTACGATATATATATATGCTCCTGACCGAACAGCGGGACGCAATCAGCCCGGGGATATTCGCGGACGCTGTGACCAATACCGCGAACCAACGGAGTATGAGCCGGCTTCTCCCGCAAGCGGGGCATATCCTTGACACGGTGGAGGGAAGCTCCGCGACGGCTGAATTGTGGAGGCGATACCAAACGGCGTATAAGTATGCCGCCGGCGTTGAGTTTGCGGACGTTATCTCGTCATTGCGGTTATTAACAGAATGGTACAATGATAATAAATAGCACCCTTGAATTCTCCCTCGGGTGCGCGTATAATGAAGCAAGGAAAGCAAATAATTCAGTTCGGAGGCTTCCACATGGGCGTTATGGGCGTTATGGGCGTTATGGGTATTTTGGATGTTGTTGAGCTGGTCAGACAGGTGCGCCAGCAGATGTGGGAGGAATGCAATGACGGTAATGCATAACAGCAGCAAGATGTGGGAGGAACGCAATGACGGTAATGCTTGACAGCAACATCCTGTTTTTGGCCGCCGCTTCAGAGAGCGAAGCGTTTCCGCTTGAAGTCATTTTGTCTATCCTCGTCATGGTCGCCGCATTGTATGTGGGGTTCGTCGTGCATGCGATAGTCCATGAAGCGGGACATTTGGTTGCAGGAAAGCTTAGCGGGTATGACTTTTTGTCTTTTCGGATATTCAAAATCGTCTTCGTGAAAAAGGACGGCAAAATGCAACGAAAAAAATATACCGTTGCAGGAACTGGTGGGCAGTGCCTGATGTCGCCACCTGATTATAAAGACAACAACTATCCATTTGTTTTCTACAATCTGGGCGGCTCGCTCATGAACTTTGCCTTAGGCGCAATCTTTTTTGTGCTGATGAGCGTAACATCCGGCTATGCGGCTACAGCATTTGCCGGTCTCGGATTGGTCGGCGCCGTAATCGCCGCCATGAACATCATACCCATGAAAATCGGCGGAATGCCCAATGATGGCTACAACACTATGCTGTGTGTGAAAAACGAAGGGAGCCGCCTTGCCTTGTGGGTGCACTTGCGCTATATCGTTTTGTTGTCACAGGGAGTGCGGGTTCGCGATATGCCGGAGGATTGGTTTGCTACAATTGATGCGAATAACATAAGTTGCCCTCTATCTGCCATGGCCGCTTTTATGCGATACTGCTATTTGACCGATATTGGCACATACGCAGAGGCGTGCGAGTATGCACGGTATCTGCTTGATAACGGCGAGAAACTGCTCGAAGTGCAGAAAAACGAGCTTCGCTGTGAGCTTATGTTTTTTGAGCTTGTGGGTGTATGCCGAATGATAGAAATCGAGGAGCTGTACAATGATAAGCTCCAAAAGTACGTCAAGGCAACCTTGACGTACATGTCCCGGCAAAGGCTCATGTACGCTTACAATAAGTTTTATCTCAGGGACGATGCCAAAGCCCAAAAATCCTTAGCGGATTTTGAAAAGGCAGCCTCCCACACGCCTTTTGCCGGAGAGATCGCGGGAGAGCGGGAGATGTTGGCACTTGCCACCGGGAGGTAACACGCAAATCACGGCAACGGGCAACGGGCGGCGGCAACCGCCCGTTGCCCGTTATGAAATCTTGTTGCCTTCTGACATGTTGCCTTCTGACAAATTCCCGGCCGTGCGGATGCACTTCGTCGGGCAGACCGCCACGCAATCGCCGCAATTCGTACACTTTTCCGGATCCACCGAAGCCAAATACCGGTCGACGATAATCGCCCCGAACCGGCATTCTTTCTCGCATCGCTTACAGCCGATACAACCCGTCGGGCAGAGCCTTCGCACGAACGCGCCGGTGTCGTGGGAGTGGCAACCCACAAAAACCCTGCTGGCCTTGGGAACCATTTTGATCAGGGCGTTCGGGCAACGCGCGACGCACATGCCGCAACCCGAACAAGCCCAGGGATCGACCACGGCGATACCGTCCCTGATTCGGAGCGCGCCATATTGGCAGGCATTGACGCAATCGCCAAACCCAAGGCAAGCATGGGAACAGCTTCGCCTGCCCTGGTAAAAATAATTGTTGCTTTCACAGCTCATCGTGCCCTGATATTCCATGATATCGTTCGCGCGCCCGCAGTCCCGGGAACATCGGACAATCGCTTGCGTCTCCATGACGTCCCCGGCGTCCCTGCCCAAGAGTTTGCCAATGGCGCGGGCGGTTTGATTCCCACCGGGCGGGCAGAGATTGAGGGGCGCGTCCGCGTCGACGATCTGCCGGGCATAGCCGTCACAGCCTGAGTGCCCGCAGGCGCCGCAGTTGACGCCGGGCAAGAGCTCCCTGACGCCGGTAAACGTTTCGTCCTCCGTAATCGCCATAAACTTCGCGGCCAAAGCTAACATCACGCCCGCCACAATTCCAATCGACGCCACAATCAGCATCGGCGTTATAATGGCCATATATCCACACCCTCAATTCTTATATGATTCCGCCAAAGCCCATAAAGGCCAACGCCACAATGGAGGCGGCCACCAGGGTAATGGGGATGTCGGCAAAGCTCTTGGGAATATGCTTGGCGCCGCTTGCCATTCTGGTTCGGACACCGCAAAACAGGACCATGGCCACGAGAAAGCCGATGCCGACGCCAAAGGCGTTGACCATGGCCTGCGGGAAGGAATAACCTTCGTCAATATTGAGGATTGTCACGCCCAGCACGGCGCAATTGGTGGTAATCAGGGGCAGGTATACGCCCAACGCGCGGTATAGGGCCGGGACATACTTTTTCAGCACAATCTCAACAAGCTGCACCAAAGCCGCGATGACGAGGATAAACACAACCGTTTGCAAATACCCGTAATCGGGCAGGAGGATCAAATTGTTGATGGGCCAAGTGGCCGCTGTGGCCATCAGCATGACAAAGGTTACGGCGACGCTCATGCCGATGGCGCTGTCCAGCTTTTGGCTGACGCCCAGGAAAGGGCAGATACCGAGGAACCTGGCCAGGACAAAGTTGTTGACCAGTATCGCGCTCACAATGATGACAAATATCTCCTTCATGTTAACCTCCGTGTCCGCAGTTCGCAGTCCACCATTCGCAGTCCGCAGTCCACAGTCCGCATTCCGCAATCCGCAGTCCACCATTCGCTGTGGGTTATTATTTTCCTTTGTTGTTGCTGGGGCACAGGGCGCTGCCGGTCGCGGA
>WRCJ01000005.1 GCA_009784085.1 Oscillospiraceae bacterium
GCCCGCAAGGCTTCGGCCACCGCGCGGCGGCCTTCCACCTGGGCCTTTCCGCCGTAATCCAACCGCGCCCCTTCCCTTCCTTGTTGTGTGATGGGAAATCGCTCTTCGCTAGCATTATACACCAACCGCCCACAATTCGCAACTTAAAAACAATTTTCAATTTTCAGGCTTGACAAGGATAATTTACTATGCTATCATAGTAAATAATTGAATCGTATCGTATGCGACGGCGCGTCCGTGAGGCCGCGAGCGGCAGGATGCCGCCCCCCCCCGTCATCCTGCGCGTCGTAGGGGCCGCGCCCCCGCGCGGCCCGCCGCCCTACCCGGCGCGTCCGGGATGCCACGGGCGGCAGGATGCCGCCCCTACGGTAACATTTAATTACGCCATGGCAAAGGAGTGATAATTCATGCCGAACAATCGAGTGGGATCGCCCGAAGGCGCCCGCGATCGGCTATTTGCCGCCTGCGCGGCGCGCCGGGGGCTGGAAGACCGCGCCCGCGCGTTGTTTGCTCGTTTTGGGTACGGCGAGGTCATGACGCCGGTGCTGGAACGCTACGAGCTGTTTGTCAACACAGGGCTGCCGCTGCCGCCCGAATCCATGTGCAAGCTCATCGGCCGCGACGGGCGCATCCTGGCCATGCGGCCCGACTCCACCGCGCCCATCGCCCGCGTGGCGCAAGCCCGCGCGGGCGCCCTCGCGGCGCCCCTGCGCCTGCACTACATACAGGACATCTTCCGCACGGACGGGCGGCACACCGGGCGTCCCCTGGAGACGCGCCAGGCCGGCGTGGAGCTGATCGGGTCTTCGGGCATCAAGGCCGACCTGGAGATCCTGTCGCTGGCCTCTGAGGCCATGGCGGCGCTTGGCGCACCGGATTTCCGCATCGAGTTGGGTCATGCCGCGTTGTTCCGCGCGCTGGCCGACAAGCTGGGCGCCACGCCCGAAGAGAGGGAAGAACTGCGGGCCCTCATCGGGCAGAAGAATTTCGCCGCGCTGGGAGACAGGCTCCCGGCTTTCCCCAATCGCCCGGTCGGGGAAGCTATCGAGCGTTTGTGTACGCTCTTTGGAGGCTGGGAGGTGTTTTCCGATGTCGGGACCCTGGGCGTGGAGGACGCCGACCAAGGGGTTTCCTATTTGCGGGAAATATACGGCGCGTTGGAAAACGCCGGGTTGGGCGGCCGCATCCATCTGGATTTTGGGTTGGTACACCAGATGGAGTACTATACCGGTTTGGTATTTCGGGGCTATGTGTCCGGCGTCGGCCATGCTGTTTTGACCGGCGGGCGGTACGACAACCTGATGGGTACGCTGGGCGCCCCCCTGCCGGCCACAGGTTTCGCCATCGATCTGGACGCCCTCTGCGAGCGTGAATCCGTACCCGACGCGCCGCCGCCTGACACGCTCATCCATTTCTCGGTCGAAAAGCTGGCCGGCGCGCTACGCGAGCTGGGCAACCGGCCGTCCGGCCGATGCGTGCTTTCCCCCTGCCAAACCTTGGAGGCAAGCCTTGCCATGGCCGCCGCGCGGGGGATCAAGACACTCATCGTCGTCGATGATGACACGCGGGAGGTGAGCCTATGAGTACGTTGCTTCGGCTGGCGTTGACCAAGGGCCGGCTGGAATCCGACATGCGGCAGCTGTTGGCCGCCGCCGGCGTGGATATCTCGCCGCTGCTCGACACGGGGCGGCGCCTGATCCACCGCCTGCCCGACGCCGGCATCGAGGTGGTGCTGGCCAAGGCGCCCGACGTCATCACGTATATCGAGCATGGCGTTTGCGAGCTGGGCGTCGTGGGAAAGGATACCATCCTGGAGTTGGGGAGTTCCTTTTACGAGGTGCTGGACCTAGGCTTCGGCGCGTGCCGGTTCGCTTTGGCCGCGCGGGAGGGGGACGACTTCTTTGGATCCACCCGCCACCGCCGCGTGGCTTCCAAGTATCCCAAGGTAACGGCCGCCTACTTTGCGGGCCGGGGCATGGACGCCGAGATCATCAAGATCGAGGGTTCGGTGGAGCTGGCGCCTATTTTGGGGCTGGCCGACGCCATCGTGGACATCGTGGAAACCGGCGCCACGCTGAGCGCCAACGGCTTGGCGCCCATCGAGGACATCTGTCCCATCAGCGCCAGGCTGATTGTCAACGTAGCCGCCATGAAAATGAAAAAAGCCGCCGTGCAGGATTTTGTCGCGCTGTGCCGGCGGCGCCTGGAGGGGGAGGGTTGCCCATGATCCCGATCGTACGAGCCGATACGGCGCCGGCCGACGCGCTGTTTGCCCGGCAGCTGGCGCGTCGCGGCGCGCATAACGAAGCGGTGCGCCACAGCGTGGAAGGGATTGTCGCCGAGGTGCGGGTGGGCGGCTGGGAGGCCGTGCGGCGTTTTTCCCTCCAATTCGACGGCCAAGAGCCCTACGAGGTCTCTTCGGAACAACGCGCCGAGGCGGCCGCCCGTTGCGATCCCGCCGTGCGCGACGCGCTACGGCGGGCCGCCGCGCGGATACGGGACTATCAGATGCGGCTCCTAACCCATTCCCAAGAATGGGAATGCCCGGGGGGCGGGCGAGCCGGCGTGTTGGTGCGCGGCATGGCGCGCGTGGGGTTGTACGTGCCGGGCGGCACGGCGGCTTATCCTTCCAGCGTCCTGATGAACGCGGTCCCGGCCACGGTCGCCGGTGTGGGGGAACTCATCATGGTCACCCCGCCGGGCGCCTTCCTCAGTCCCGCTGTCTTGGCCGCCGCGGACATCGCGGGGGTGCATCGGGTCTTCGCGGTGGGCGGGGCCCAGGCCATCGCGGCGTTGGCCCTTGGCGCCTCTCCCATCCCGCAGGTCGACAAAATCGTCGGCCCGGGCAATGCCTTCGTCGCCGAGGCCAAACGCCAGCTTTACGGGCAGGTCGATATCGATATGGTCGCCGGACCCTCCGAGGTGCTGGTCATGGCGGATGACAGCGCGCCGGCCTCCTATGTGGCCGCCGACCTGCTCTCGCAAGCGGAGCATGACGAGCTGGCCGCGTCGGTTTTGGTGACTGTCAGCGAAAAGCTGGCGCAAGAGGTGGCGTCCGAGCTTGCCCGGCAAGTCGCGTTGCTGCCGCGCGGGCATATCGCGCGGGCGTCGCTCTCGCAGTATGGCGCGGTTGTCGTTTGCGAAAGCTGGCGGCAAGGGGCGCGGATCGTCAACCGCATCGCCCCCGAGCATCTGGAGATCATGACAGAGAACCCGCGCGGCCTCCTGCCCCTCATCCAAAACGCCGGCGCCGTCTTTTTGGGGTTGTACAGCCCGGAACCCTTGGGCGACTACATAGCCGGTCCGAGCCATGTGCTGCCCACCTCCGGTACGGCGCGGTTCCAATCGCCGCTCTCCTGCGAGTCCTTCCTCAAGAAAACCAGCTTGATCGAATACGGCCCCTCCCACTTGGAACCCCTGGCGCGGGACATTGAAGCCTTGGCACAAAACGAAGGCTTGCAAGCCCACGCCACATCTGTTACAATGAGGTTTACGCCATGAAACTGCCCGATAAATTTGCCGCCATAACGCCCTATACGCCGGTTACCGGCGATTATGCCGTCCGCTTGGACGCCAACGAGAGCTTCCTGCCCCTGCCGGATTGGCTCTTGCGGGAGATCCACGGCACCTGGGCGCGGTTGCCGCTACATCGATACCCCGACCCACTCGCCACCGCGGTACGGCAACGGGCGGCGTCGCTGTACGGCGTGGACGCCGACCAGGTCGTGGCGGGAAACGGGTCCGACGAGCTCATTGCCCTGATCATGTCCACGTTCACGCCCCGCAAAGGCCGCGTGCTGTTGACCGACCCGGATTTTTCCATGTACCGCTTCTACGCCGATCTCTATGAGCTAGGCTGCCGCGCCATCGGCAAACCGGATAGGCGCCCGGACATCGACGCCGTCCTGCGCTCGGCCGAGGAAGAACCACCGGATTTGGTCATATTTTCCAACCCATGCAACCCCGCCGGTTTGGGCGCCCCGCGCCAAGAGGTCCTCCGGCTGTTGGACGCCGTTTCCTGCCCCGTGGTGGTGGACGAAGCCTACATGGATTTCTGGGATCAGAGCGTCATCGATTGTATTCCCCAATATGGGAATCTGATTGTCCTCAAGACCTGTTCCAAGGCTGTGGGGCTGGCCGGGCTCCGCCTGGGCTTCGCCATTGCCCAACGGGGCATTGCCGGTGCCTTGCTGAAAATAAAATCGCCCTACAACGTCAATGCGCTGACCCAGGCCGCCGGCGAGGTGGTGCTGTCCCACCCGGTCTATCTGCGCAATTGCGCGGCGCGTATCAAATCGGCCACGCTTTCCCTGCAAGGCAGCCTGCGCGCGCTGGCGGCGCAAACGGGCGGCTGGTTGGGCGTCCTGCCCACCGAAACCAACTTTGTCTTGCTGCAAACGCCGGAAGCCGGGTCGATCTTTTCCTCCCTCTGCCGGCGCGGCATCCTGATTCGAAAGCTCGGCCCAACGCTGTTGCGCGTCACGGCGGGCAGCATATCCGAGCAGGCCGCGCTACTTCAAGCGTTGGAGGAAATCGTGGTCGAATTTCAAGGGGGTTTCCTACATGAAGACCAGAATCGCAACGGTTCGGCGCCATACTAAGGAAACGGAAATCGAGCTAATCTTGTCGCTGGAATGCGGCGAGATCAACGTGGACACCGGCATCGGGTTTTTTGACCATATGCTGTGCGCCCTGGCCTATCACGCCGGATTCGGCTTGGTTGTTTCGGCCAAGGGCGACCTGCGCGTGGACGGGCACCACACGGTGGAGGATGTGGGCATCGTCTGGGGGCAGGCCTTGGGGCGCATCTTGGGCGACCGGGCGGGGATCGCCCGCTTCGGGCAGGCCAGGGTCCCCATGGACGAGGCGTTGGCGGATGCCGCGCTGGATGTGAGCGGCCGGCCCTATCTGCGCTACGACGTCCCCGACGCGCATGCGCAGGTGAAGATCGGCGCCTACGACGCCTGCCTGACTGAGGAATTCTGGCGGGCGGCCTGCCAGGGCGCCGGCTTGACATTGCACATCGCCGCCTATGGCAGCAATGCCCATCATATCGCCGAGGCCGTGTTCAAGGCATGCGCCCGGGCGTTGCGGCAGGCTGTCAGGATGGAGGGCGCCGGCATACCGTCCACGAAGGGGGTCCTCTGAGATGATCGGCGAACCATTGGCCCCATCCGCCGAAAAATCCGCCGTATCCGCCATATCCGCCCCCGGCGCCCCGCCCTTCCGGGTTATTCCCGCGATCGACCTGCAGGGCGGCCGTTGCGTCCGCTTGCTACGCGGCGATTTTCACACGTCGCATGAGGTGGCGGGCGATCCCGTGGCCGTGGCGCGCGCCTATCGTGACGCCGGCGCCCAGCTCATCCATGTGGTCGATCTGGATGGCGCGCGGGAGGGCCGCCGCGTGAACGCTCCCCTGGTGGAGGCCATTGCCCGCGCCGCCGCGCCGGCCAAGGTGGAACTGGGTGGCGGCCTGCGAAGCATGGAGGATCTCCGGGAGGCCGGCCGGCTGGGGGTCTGGCGGTTCATCCTCGGTTCGTCGGCTGTGGAGGACTCGGCCTTTGTCGGGGAAGCCGTCGCCGCGTACGGGGGGCGGATCGCCGTTGGCGTGGATGCCAAGGATGGCCTGGTACGGACCCATGGCTGGCTGGAGGGGGGCGCCCTCGCGGACGAGGCCTTTGCGCGGGAGATGGAAGCCCTCGGCGTGCAGACCATCATCTACACCGATATCGACACCGACGGCATGCTCACCGGGCCAAATCTCAAACGCCTGCGCGCCATGCGCGCGGCGGTGCGCTGCGCGCTGGTGGCCAGCGGCGGCGTACAGTCCGCCGAGGATGTGATGGCCCTCCGCGACGCGGGCATGGACGGCGCCATCATCGGCAAAGCGTTATACGCGGGCCATATCGATCTGGCGCGCCTCCTACATGATATGGAAAGAGAAAGGAACGAGTGATCATGGTTTGCAAGCGAATCATCCCCTGTTTGGACACGATCGACGGCCGCGTTGTGAAGGGCGTCAAATTCGAAAACATGCGGCAGGCCGGGGATCCGGCCGAATTGGCGCGGCTGTACAGCGAGCAGGGCGCCGACGGGGTGGTCGTCCTGGACATCACCGCCACGGTGGAAAACCGGGATACCCTGATCCAAGTCGTGGAACGCACCGCCGGCGCGGTATCGGTCCCCCTCACGGTGGGCGGGGGCATCCGGACGCTCCAAGACATGGAGCGGCTGTTTGCCGCCGGCGCCGACAGGTTGTCCGTCAACTCGGCCGCCGTCGCGAATAAGATGCTGATTCGAGAAGCCGCCCGCGCCTTCGGCGCAGAGCGGCTGGTCGTGGCCGTGGATGCCCGCCGGACGCCGACGGGCGGCTACGAAGTGCTCGTGCGGGGCGGCCAGGTGGGCGCGGGGCTGGACGCCGTGGCCTGGGCGAAAGAGGTCGAAGCCCTGGGCGCGGGGGAGATCCTGCTGACCTCCAAGGACGCCGACGGCACGAAGGACGGCTACGATATCGAGATGACCCGCGCCGTAGCCGACGCCGTGGCCATCCCGGTGGTCGCCTCGGGCGGCTGCGGCTGCCTGGAGGACTTTTACAAGGCGCTGACAGAGGGCGGCGCGGACGGCGCGTTGGCCGCCTCGCTGTTCCACTTTGGGGAGCTGACGATCCCGCAGACCAGGGCCTATCTCAAAAGCCGCGGCGTCCCCGTGAGATGACGGGGATGACGGAGACAACCGAGAAGGCCGTCACGACGGAGACGATGGAGACGACCGAGATGATCGAAATGACCGTCTTGACAACCTCCGACCGCAACCGGCTGTTTGCCAAGGCGCCGCTTCTTCCGGCCATCGCGCAAGACATCGGCACCGGGCAGGTGCTGATGCTGGGCTATGTCAACCGGGAGGCACTCGACCTGACGCTCGCCACTGGCACGGCGTGGTTCTGGAGCCGCAGCCGGGAAAAGCTCTGGAACAAGGGGGAGACCTCCGGCAACTTCCTGCATGTCGAAGGGGTCCGCGCCGATTGCGACGAGGACGCCCTTCTCTACCTCTGCCATCCGGACGGGCCTACCTGCCACACCGGCGCGGCATCGTGTTTCTTTCGAGAGGTGCTGTAAAGGTTCCGCCTCAACCCATCAGGCCAGCACCGCACTGCCCTTCACATACTCCATCACCTTCGAGGACAGGGCGGATTGCATCATAAAGGGCATACCGTAGTCTTCCTCATAGGAGGCGTAGTCGCTTCCCAGGTAGTGCTCCAAATCCTCGTCGCTTACCGTAATGCCCGCGTCCTCGGCCACTGCCTGCACAACAAGGTAATATGTCGCGCTGGACAGGTTGTTGTCATAATACTTATCCGCCAGCTCTTCTATGCTGGAGACGCTCTCATATTCCGCGATAAAAGGCTCGATCGATTCAAAGCCATAATACGCCGCGTATTCCTCAAAGTATTGCACCATATAGCGTTCCTGATAGTTTATCAACCTGGCGGGCACCGACTTGACGGGCGCCTCGGTGGTGAAGTAGTTCGTGATATAACTCTGTATGGCGTTTGCTTCCAGCGTGGCACGCACGTCCTCCTCCATTTCGGCGATGGTCGACCAGCCGTAGCTGTCCAACATGTTTTCCTCGACATATTCGTCGGTCAGCTCCACATCGTAATCCACAATATAATGGACGGTCGTGGCGAACACAGCCTCTTTGCTTTGTACCGACTCATCCACATAGCTATCCGGGAGGGTCACCTTCACATTGACCTTGTCCCCCGGCATAGCCCCTATCAACTGCTCCAGGAAATCTTCGGCGAACAGTTCCGTATCGCCGACGACTACCTGCTTCCCCTCTTCGTTGGAGTCGCCCCCTTCGAACGCGGCGCCCCCTACGGTTCCTACGTAATCGATGTTGATCGTGTCGCCATCCGCCACCGCGCGGTCGGTGACCTGCTCGGAGATCTCATAGTAGGTGAGGATGTTCATATCGATCTCGCTTTTTACGTCATCCTCTGTAATCTGATGCACTTCGCTGGGAATGGTCAACCCCAGGTAGGAAAATGCATCGACATAGTCGAGCGCCCTGATCCCTACCCAATGGCCGTTCTCGTCGAGGCTCTCGCTGTAGGAAAAAGCGGTTTCGTCCGCGATGGTGAGGCCGCCGCCAGCCGAGGTGCCGCTGCCGCAGCCGGCAAGCGTGACGAGCATGGCAAGCGTGACAAGCGTGGCAAGCAGCACAGGGAGCGCGCGGCACAGGGGCGCCAATTGTTTCTTTTCCATTTCTTCTCTTTCCTCTTCCCGTTGATATTTGATCATATCATATGAAAATTATACAATAAAAAGATGAACAAGGATTTACGTCTGTCTGAACAAAATATGAACTCTTTCCGTTTACCTCGCTTGACAATTATGCCATGACGTGTTATGATGGTGGAAAAGCGAGATCATATACAGGCTTGGGAAGGGAATTTGGGTTAGTATTCACAAAGAATAAGGTTTTCCTGGTGGGGATCGATGGCCTTGTTTGTTAGATGGTAATCGATGCTTTACGGCATCATTAACCATAAATCTATCATTTATCAAGGAGGAGAACAACCATGTCCAGCTTCAAGAAGAAATCATTGTCAACCATACTCCTATTGGCTATGGTCCTGGCATTGGTTTCCTCAGCGCTGCCGATCCAAGATGCCCAAGCCGCGGGGGGCGCCGTCGCCGGCAGCAAGTCCTTTGAGCCATGGTCGCATGGCTACCGTTTTGTGGACATCCTGACTTGGGATCCCGAGACCGACATCTACCAGGATGAAATGATCGGGTACGTCCCCTTGCAGGAGCGCATCGATCCCCTGCAGGCCACGCAAGCCCACCCGAACCTGCACTCGAAGGCCCAGCTGCTCAACATCTCGGTGGGCAACTACCGCTCCACCGACACCGAGCGCGGCCCGTTCAACGGCAACCATTACTACGACGAATTCCCCTATCAGGTTTACAAATTCTGGCAGTACACCGATATGATCGGCTCGGGCGGGAAGCCCGGCCCGGACATGGATCCGGCATTATTCACCCCGGGCGTCGCGTACAACAACTCGAGCTCATGGTTCATGCAGTATGGCGGCAACTACGGCATCGTCGCCATCCCGGCCGCCCCCTATATCAACGCCGCCCATAAAAACGGCGTGAAGATCATCGGCGAGATCTTCTTCCCCAGGGCCCCGCAGTTCGCCAATGAGTGGCTGTACGAAACGAAGGATGAAGAAGGCAATACCGTATTCCCGTATGCGCAAAAACTGGTCGATGTCATGAAATACTACGGCTTCGACGGCTATTTCTTCAACCAGGAAGATGCTTTCAGCAGTGCCTTTGTCTCGCTGTACAAGAGGCAGATTCAGTATATGATGAACCAGGGCTGCTATGTCCAGATGTATGATGGAATTACCGACTCAGGTTCCGGCACAAGCTACCAGCAGACCTTCAACGCCACCAACAGCAACTATGTGTATGACACCAACGCCAGCACCAACCTCGGGCGCGTCAGCAATTCCATGTTCATCGACTACAAATACACCCAAGCGGGCGTGAACAACGGGATCAACCACGCCATCAGCAAGGGCCTGGATCCGTTTGAGACCGTTTTCTTCGGCGTGGAAGGCGGAAACGGGAGATTCGGCAATGGGACATCCGATAACGGCTACCAATCCGCCTATCAATACCCCTTCATCAAGGGCAGCGACGGGCTCCCCCGCGCCAGCCTCGCCATATGGGGCGGCGACTTCAACTCGGAATGGTACAGCTCCACCTCCAGCGCCGGGCAGTGGAACAAATACAAGACCCCCTACCAGTGGCAGGTCGAAGAGCGTGAGCGCATGTACTATACCACGCCGACCATGAACGCGGACGCCACCACCTTTGGCACGATTAGCCGCACCGACGTGCAAGTCACGAACACGAACACCGGCAGGATATACCAGGGCTTCGCCTCCTTTATCGCGGAGCGTTCGGTCATCGGCGGCTCGGTGTTCACCACCAACTTCGGCACCGGGCACGGCCTGCAGTATTGGAAGAACGGCGAGATCATCCGCAACAAGGAATGGACCAACATCAACATCCAGGACATCATGCCCACCTGGCAGTGGTGGAAGACGGGCACATACCACACCAATCTGAACATGGATTGGGACTACGGCCCGAACTACACCAGGATGACCGGATCCGGCACGGGCACCTTGACCGCCTTCAACTTCTCGCTGGTCGGCGCCTATAACGGCGGCTCCTCGCTGGTCGTTTACGGCTCCCAGAGGGGGACTAACTTTATCAACCTGTTCAAGACCGACTTGGCCGTCAAGGCCGCCTCCAAGATCTCCCTGACGTACAGAAAGCCCTCCGCGAACGACGCCTCCACGCTGCGCCTGGGCCTGATCTTCAAAGACGCCCCGACCGTGAAGGAATACCTCTCTATCCCGAACGGCGGCGACCGGACTACCGGATGGGTCACTTCGGAGTTCGACCTCGGCGCTTACGCGGGCAGGAGCATCGCGGCGATCGGGCTGGAAATCGCCTCCGGCACGGCAAGCGCCATCGCCAACTATCAGGTGAACCTCGGCCAGCTCAAGATCTCCGACGGGACCAGCTACACCCCCGACGCCCCGACCGGCTTCCAGATCGACAGATGCTTCGACAGCACCGGCGAACTGCAGCTGAGCTGGGACCTCGCCGACTATAGCGACGTGAAGCTGTACAACGTGTACGCGGTGTACGCGAACGGCAGCGAGCGTTATGTCAGCGGCGTATACGCGCCCAACTTCTACATCAGGAGCCTGGAAGACCGCGCCAATGTCGTCGACCTGAAACTGGTCGCCGTGGGCGCCGACGGCTCCGAGAGCGCGGGCGTCACGATACCCCTAGACACGAGCAAGTCGGCCTCCAACATCAGGGCCGGCAACGCCGGCAACAAGCTGACCGTCACCTGGGACGAGCCCGCCGGCGATTTCGAGTCGGTCAAAGTGGAAATGAACTATTGGTACAGCAAGAAGACAGACCCGGCGCCGGTCACGCTGGCCAAAGGCGTCAAGACAGCCGAGTTCCCCGTCCCGGTGGAAGACGGCTTCAAGTATATCCTGACAGTCACCACCATCAACGCCGACGGCTCGGAAAACCAGCCCGCTAAATTCTTCGGCGTGTTGGCGGACAACCTCTGCGAACCCTATGACGGCGTGTTGCGTTGGGCTTCGGGCACGGTCAACGGGACGGGTACCTTCTACCTCACGCAGCCGTCGAACGCGGACCGCAACCAGCTCCTCCTGTACAGGGAAACGGCCGCAAGCCCCAACCCGACCCCGACCACATATCGGATCCGCGGGACCTGGCAAGACGGCAGCTTGGCGAAGGTCAACAACCTGGCGGCCATAGCGAGCACCCAAGTCGCGCTGTCCGTTTCTACCACGGACAAGTACGGCAACGCCTCCTCGCGGGTACTCATCGCGAGAAGGACGCCCTTCAACTACAACGGCGCGACCGGCGGCAACAGCACCGTGGAGATCCTGCTTGTCAAAGGCATGACCTACAATGGCGCCGGCGGCACGCTGCCCACGCCGACCAAGACCTACGCCAAATTTGACGGCTGGTTCCGCAGCGCGACCTTCGAGCCGGCCACCCAAGTCACCAACGCCACGATCGTCGGCCCGCTCGCGTACAGCGACGTCCTCTACGCGAAATGGATCGACAAGGCCGCCCTGCGGGACGCCATCCTCGCTTTCGAGGGCTTGGTAGTGAACGACTGGACCCCTGCTTCCTGGGCAATCGCCAAAGCCGCCTATGACGAGGCCGTCCTGGTCTTTGCGGACGGCGACGCCACGCAGGAAGAGATCGACGACGCGAAAGATGCCCTGCTCGGCGCCATCGACGACCTCATCCCCCTCGTCTTCACCATCGGCGGCCAGCAACCTTCCGTCGTCCTGCGGAAGGGCATGACTTACCAGCTGAACATTAACTCCAACAGCCCGACCACAGTGGTCTATATCTCCTCCAACGCCAACGCCACTGTCTCCGCCACGGGCCTTGTGACCGCCGTAAAGACCGGCAGCGCTGTCATCACGGTCATTGACGTCCTCGCGCAGGCATACTTTACCGTCACGATCAACATCACCAGCTAACGAGCCTACGGGCTACGGGCCTACGGGGTCTACGGGACCTACGGGTCTACGGGACCTACGGGTCTACGGGTCTACGGGTCTTCACCATTCCTCGCGTGCATAGCATGGCATAACGTGTACACAACAGCATAGCATAGCATAGCATAGCATAGCATAGCATAGCGGAGGCGCCGGTGATAATGCCGGCGCCTCTTTGCGCCTTGGCCATACCGGCAAGCGACCTGTAGACGGTACTGAAAAAATAGTCTAATTCGTTGTGTAATTCGCTGTAATTCGTTGTGAAAGTTCACCGGATTAAAAAATAGGTTGCATTTCTCCTATAAATCGTGTATACTATGGTTGGAGGTGTCTCTGATGACTATTAACACAAACAATATCGTTTCGATTACCGAAGCTAATCAAAACTTTTCCCGCGTGGCGCGTTTGGTGGATGAAAACGGTTCGGCAATCATTTTAAAGAACAATGCCCCACGCTACGTCTTAATTGAATTTTCACAGATGGAGCAGGAGCAAACTATGTCGGACGAGGATGTTTTGATCATTTCGCGACGCTTGATCGCCAAGAATAAAGAGGCGTATTCGGTTCTTGCCAAATGAAAACGCTGACAAAATCTCAAGTGCTATTGCTCCATAAAGCTCTGTTGGAAATGTTCGGCGGCGCGGAAGGTTTGCGTGATGAAGGCTTACTGGATTCCGCTCTTGCCGCGCCGTTTCATTCCTTTGGCGGTCAAGAAGTCCTGAAATCCGTTCAGCAAAAGGCGGTGCGACTTGGCTTTGGTTTAGTAAAAAATCACGCTTTCGTTGACGGCAATAAGCGCGTTGGTGTTCATGTGATGCTGACGACTTTGGAGATGAACGGCATTGCGCTTGCTTACAAACAGCAAGAGCTTATTAATATAATATTGGATGTCGCCACTGGCAACGCAGATTACGAAACGCTTTTAAAGTGGGTTTTGGATCATGAAGCATAGTTAGCCTATCGTCTTCTTAGATTAGATAGCCAGATGGGGGGATGGATGAAACATGGGATCGACCGGGGACAAGCAACGCCAGATATATGATTATATCCTGAAAGCCACGGCGCAACAGGGTTATCCGCCTTCCGTGAGGGAGATAGGGCAGGCTGTTGGCTTGCGTTCCTCTTCCACCGTGCATTCCTACGTCATGCGGCTGCATGAAGCGGGTCTTATCAATAAGGAACGCCGCAAGACGCGGGCTATCAGCGTATCTGCGGCGTCGCCGCACGGCTTGCCTATCATCGGGGAGGTCACCGCCGGGCAGCCCATCTATGCCTATGAGCAGGAATTGGGCGTCCTGCCCTACTATCCGGGCGACGGGGGCGACTATTTCGCGCTGGCGGTGTCCGGCGATTCCATGATCGGCGCGGGCATCCTGGACGGGGACTTTGCCGTGGTGCGAAGGCAGGACACCGCAAACTCCGGGGATATCGTCGTGGCTATCATGGAGGAAGAGGCCACGGTCAAACGCCTCCACATCGAGGACACCGGCATATGGCTTCTGCCCGAGAACCCCCGCTTCGATCCTATCTTCGCGGACGGGTGCAAAATCGTCGGGAAGGTCACAGCCGTTGTACGGGAACTGCGATAAAGTGAGCAGACAAAAGAGAGGGTCCCTATGGATATACGCGACATCCTGACGCAGCTTACCGCCCTGCCCGGGCCGCCGGGGCTTGAGGCGCCTGTCGTCGAACGGGCCGGTTCCCTGCTTAAGCCTTTTGTTGACAACGTGGCGATCGATCGCATGGGGAACCTGCTGGGCATGCGCGCCAGCGGCTGCCCCCACGCGCGGTTGCTGATGCTGGACGCCCATCTCGATGAGGTGGGCTTTATGGTCGTCGGGCACCAAGAGGGCTTTCTGCGCTTTCGTTCTTTGGGCAGCGTAGATCCCCGGGTCTTGCCCGGGCGGGTGCTTCGCTTGTGTTGCCAACCGCCCCGGTTCGGCGTGATCGCCTGCTTGCCCCCCCATGTGCAGGAGAAAGCGGATTCTGACAATGCCATTCCCCTGGACAAACTGTTTCTCGATGTGGGGATGGCGCCGGACGAGGCGCGCGCCACGTTCCCCATCGGTACCCGGGCCGTCTTCGACGGCGCGGCTTTCGCGCTGGGGCTGGGGCAGGAGCCGGGGCAGGGACAGGGGCAGGGGCAAGGGCCGGGGCAGGTGTCCGGCCACGCCTTGGACGACAGGGCCTGTTTCGCCGTATTGCTTCGCACGATGGAGCTGTTGCAGGGTCAGCCTCTGGGCGTCGATCTCGCCGTGCTGGGCAGCGTGCAGGAGGAGGTCGGCGCGCGGGGCGCCAAAACGGCGGCTTGGGCGGTTTCGCCCGATGCATGCATCGTGGCGGACGTCACCCACGGTTGTACGCCGGATGCGCCCCGGCATAAGACCTTCGCGTTGGGGGGAGGCCCGTGCGTCGGCGTGGGGCCGGGTTGCCACCGCAAGTTGTCGTCCGGCTTGCTCGAAGCCGCCAAGATCCACGGCATCCCCCACCAGATAGAGGTCATGGAGGGGGATACCGGCACCAACTCCTGGCCGGTGCAGGTCACAAACTACGGTATCGCCACAGCGGTGCTGTCCCTTCCGCTCAAATACATGCACACCCCCGTCGAAACCGTCCGCGTGGACGACATGGAGAACATGGCATTGCTCCTGGCGCGGTACATTCAGTCTCTGGAGGGGGAGGTTTAGCTTTGCTGGAACTCACGAAGGCCCTTTGCGCGATGGGCGGCGTGTCGGGCGATGAGGGGGAAGTCCGCGATTTCATTCGTGCGCGGGCCGCGCCCCATTCCGACGAGATACGCGAGGACGCTTTAGGCAACCTGCTTGTCTTCCAAAGAGGCGCCCAACCGGACAGCGCCCAGCCGGACAGCGCACAGCCGGGTGGCGGCCGCCCGCTGTTGATGCTTTGCGCCCACATGGACGAGGTGGGCTTGATTGTGAAGGGCATCACCGACGAGGGGATGCTCCGTTTTGGTTGCGTGGGCGGCATCGACCGCCGCGTCTTGCCCGGTTGCCGGGTGCTGGTGGGGGGGAACAAGGTTCCCGGCGTCGTCGGCCTCAAAGCATGCCATCTATCGAGCCGGGAAGAAGAGGAAAAAATCCCCAAACTGGAAGACATGCTCATTGACATCGGCGCGTCCGACCGGAAAGAGGCCGAGCAGGCGGCGGCGTTGGGGGATACCTGCGTTTTTCACAGCCCTATCGCGGAGGTGGGCGACGGTTATCTCATGGCGCGCGCCATCGACGATCGGTTTGGCTGCGCTTGCCTTCTGCGGCGTTTGGCGGAGAGGCGCCCGAGATGCGACACGTGGACCGTGTTCACCGCGCAGGAGGAGGCCGGGACCCGCGGCGCCTATGCCGCGGTCAACCAAGTGGCGCCGGATATCGCCGTGATCGTGGAGGCTACGACGGCAGCCGATCTTCCCGATTTGCCGCCGCATAAGCGGGTGTGCAAACCGGGGGGCGGCGTGGTCATACCGACCATGGACGGCGGCGCCGTCTACACGCCAAGGCTGGTCGCGCTGGCGCGCGCGCTGGCGGACGGGGGTGGTATCCCGTGGCAGGACAAAGAGTATCTGTCGGGCGGCACCGATGCCCGCGCCATCCAAATCGGGAGGGCCGGCGTCGAGGTGCTGGGGCTGGCGTTGGCGACCCGGTATCTGCACAGCCCGTCGTCCATGGCTAAGATTTCCGACATGGAACATGTCTATCACCTGCTGGACACCGTCGCGGAAGCGTTGTAGTATAGGTTGTAATATACATAGATGGGCATTGAATGGGGGTTGACGTACCTATGATGAACCTGATACAATACATAGAATCCTTCCTGCGGGTGGGCAGCGTCTCGGGCGACGAAGCCGCGCTGGGCCGGGTCTTGGCCGAAGCGGCCCGCCCATACGCCGATGAGGTATACACCGATACGCTGGGAAACCTGATTGCGCGTAAAAAAGCCGACGGCCCCAAGCTCATGCTGTGCGCCCACATGGATACAGTGGGCTTTCTGGCCACCCATATCGACAAGGAGGGGTTTGTCCGTTTTGCCGCTGTGGGCGGGCTATGTCCACTGGATATTGCCGGTGCGCCTGTCGTCTTTACCGACGGGACGCGGGGCGTGGTGCGCTTCGAGGAAAAACCCGGGCTCAAGGATTTAAAACTCTCGCACGGCTATATCGATATCGGCGGCTCGGCGCCGTCATCTGTCAAAACCGGCGACCGGGCGCGTTTTTGCGGGCAACCCTTCCAGACAAACGGGCGGCTGGTCTCGCCCTATCTGGACAACTACGCCGGTTGCGCCATCCTGCTTGAGACGCTTGCCCGGATGAAAGACCCGCAAAACGACCTCTGGTTCGTCTTTACGGTGCAAGAGGAGGTGGGCCTGCGCGGTGCGCGGACGGCGGCGTTCGCCATAGAGCCGGACTTGTCCCTGGCTGTCGACGTCACCGACGCCCTCGATGTCCCCGAACCCAAATTGAAAAACGAATGCCGTTTGGGCGGCGGCGCGGCCATTAAGCTGATGGACAGCTCGGTGCTCTGCCACCCCCTGGCCGTCAAGCATTTGGAGCAGTGCGCGCGGGACGGTGGCATCCCCCATCAGTATGAGATCCTGGAGGACGGCGGAACCGACGCGGGCGCCGTGTCCCTCTCCCGGGGCGGCGTGCCGTCGGGCGGCGTGAGCATACCCACGAGGTATATCCACACGGCGTATGAAATGGCCGACATCTCGGATATGGCGTCCTGCGTGGCGTTGCTCTGCGCGGCCGCGCAGCTGGGGCTTGCAATATGATGCGAATCCGGGTATAATATGGCAAACCCTTAATTATCATAATCGGAGGAGGCGCCATGGACGACAAGACCAGACTGATGCTGGGCAATGAGGCGGTGGCGCGCGGCTTATGGGAAGCCGGGTGTCGTTTTGTTTCCAGCTACCCCGGCACGCCCAGCACCGAGATCACCGAATACGCCGCCGGGTACGACCTATACGCCGAGTGGGCGCCCAACGAAAAGGTAGCTGTGGAGGCGGCCATCGGGGCGTCCCTGTCCGGTGCGCGATCCTTTTCGGGCATGAAGCATGTGGGCTTTAACGTGGCTGCCGACCCCCTGTTCACGGCCGCGTACACGGGTGTGAATGGCGGCCTGGTCGTCGCCGTGGCCGACGACCCCGGCATGCACTCGTCCCAGAACGAGCAGGACAGCCGCCACTATGCCAGGAGCGCCAAGTTGCCCATGCTGTGGCCTTCCGACAGCGCCGAGTGCAAGGCATTCACCAAAGAGGCATTCTCCCTGTCCGAGCGGTTCGACACGCCGGTGTTGCTGAGCCTGTCCACCCGCGTCTCCCACTCGCGCAGCGCGGCGGAGATCGCTGACCCGGAACAGGTCCCGCCACGGCCGTACCGCCGTGACGTTGCCAAATATGTCATGACGCCCGCCATGGCCAGGGGCCGCCACGTGGAGGTGGAGCGTCGCCTCCTCGCCTTGCGGGGCTGGGCCGAGGCCTCCCCCCTCAACCAAATAGAATGGGGCGACGATCGCAAGATAGGCGTCATTACCGGGGGCATCGCCTACCAGACCGCCCGGGAAGCGTTGGGCAACCGGGTTTCCTATCTAAAGCTGGGCATCGTCTGGCCCCTGCCCGACGCGTTGCTGCGTGAATTCGTCGCCGGCCTGGACACGGTGTATGTTATCGAAGAATTGGATGATTTCATCGAGGCTTACTGCCACTCCCTGGGGCTGGGCGTTAAGGGTAAAGAGCTTTTCTCCCTTTTGGGCGAGTATACCCCCGGGCAGATCAGATCCGCCTTGTCGGGCGATATGCCTGCGGGGCCCGGAATGCAGGATCCGGAGTCCGGCTCCCCGAATGCGACGTGCGATGTCGATCCCGATGTCGATGCCGATGCCGATATCGACAACCTACAATTGCCCGTCAGGCCGCCGGTGCTTTGTCCCGGATGCCCGCACAGGGGGCTGTTTTACGTGCTAAACAAGATGAAGCTCACGGTGTTGGGCGATATCGGTTGCTATACGCTGGCCGCCTCGCCGCCCTTGAGCGCCATAGATTTATGCGTATGCATGGGGGCGTCCGTGTCGTCGTTGCATGGCTTTGTCACCGCGAATCCCGAAATGGCGTCACGTACGGTGGCGGTCATCGGGGATTCCACTTTTTACCATTCCGGCATCACGGGGCTCGTCAACATCGTCTACAACCAAAGCCCCGCCACGGTGCTCATCCTGGACAACGCCACCACCGGCATGACAGGCCACCAGCAGAATCCGGGAACCGGCTTGACGTTGCAAAACAAGCCCGTCCCCCAAGTGGAGCTGGAGGCGTTGTGCCGTGGCGTCGGCGTCGGCGCTGCGCGGGTGCGGGTGGTAGACCCTTACGATCTGGCCGGGACACAGCGGGTGCTGGCGGAAGAGCTGGAAGCCCCAGAACCGTCGGTCGTGATCGCGCGCCGGCCTTGCGTATTGTTGCCCTGCGTGAACCGAGACGACAAATACGCCATCGACAGCCAAGCCTGCAAGAAATGCCACGCTTGCATGCGCATCGGATGTCCGTCGATCCGCATCGCGCAACACGACGAACAGGGCGGGCAAAGCAATCAGAGCAATCAAAACGGGCAGGGCGGACAAAGCGGGCAGAAAAGAAGGGAACCGGTGGAGATCGAGGCTTCCTTATGCGTGGGATGCGGGCTTTGCACGCGCCTATGCAAGTTCGGCGCGATACAGCCCGCCGCCGCCGCGCAAACAGCCAGTGACTGGGAGAAATAGTATGATGACAAGGAACACAAAGAACACAAGGAACACGATGAATATCCTCATTGCCGGCGTGGGCGGACAGGGTTCCCTGCTCGCCAGCCGGATACTGGGCTCGTATTATTTATCGCAGGGGTCCATGGTCAAGGTCAGCGAGGTGCATGGCATGAGCCAGCGCGGCGGTAGCGTCGTCACCTATGTCCGGGCGGGCGAGCGGGTGGATTCGCCGTTGGTCCCCCAAGGGGAAGCCGATTTGCTTATCGGCCTAGAGCGGCTGGAAGCCTTGCGCTGGGCGCCGCACACCAAGCCGGGCGGCCTGGTGGTAGTCAACACCCGGAAGATCTTGCCCATGCCGGTCATCACCGGGAGCGAAGCCTACCCAGAGGGCGTCGAGGAGAGCATCGAAGCCGCAGGGCGCAGGGTCGTGGCGATTGACGCGCTGTCGCTGGCCCAACAGGCCGGGGACGTGCGCGCGGTCAACGTGGTCATGCTGGGCGTCGTCGCCAAGCTCTTGGGCGGGGACCGCGCCGGCTGGGAGGCGGCCATTGCCGCATGCGTCAAGCCTGGCTTCCTGGAACTCAACCTGCAAGCCTTTCTCTTGGGGTACGGGTACGAGTGCGGGCACGGGCACGGTGACGGGTACTCATCCGCCCCCGAAGGGCAAGGAGGGGGGGATCCCGTTGTACTGGAATGAACGCGCCGAGACCATGTCCCGTGACGAAAGGGCCGCCCTGCAATGCGAGCGGCTGCGCGAGGCCGTGGGGCGGGCCTACCAGCATGTGCCCGCCTATCGGGAAAAAATGCAACAGGCGGGTTTGCTCCCCGGGGATATCCGGGACATCGGGGACTTGCCCCGGTTGCCCTATACGCTCAAGGCCGATCTGCGGGACAATTACCCCTTCGGCATGTTCGCCGCGCCCATGCGCGATGTCGTGCGTATCCACGCTTCGTCGGGCACCACCGGCAAGCAGACCGTGGTGGGCTACACGCGGCGGGATCTCGAGATCTGGAACGAATGCATGGCGCGTAGCCTGACCATGTGCGGTGTCACGCATGAGGATATTATGCATGTCTCCTATGGTTACGGGCTGTTCACCGGCGGTTTGGGCGGCCACTACGGCGGCGAGACCGTGGGTTGCGCCACCATCCCCGTCGGCGTGGGCAACACCAAACGCCAGCTACAAATCATGCGGGACTTCGGCTCCACCGTGTTGCTGTGTACGCCGTCCTATGCCATGCTGCTGGGCGACGCCGTGCAGAAAGAGGGCATCATCGACGACATCAAGCTACGCATCGGCGTATTCGGCGCCGAGCCGTGGACGTTGCCTATGCGGCAAGAGATAGAGGCCCGCCTCGGGCTTGTCGCCTATGATATCTACGGGATATCCGAGATCTCGGGGCCGGGCGTAGCCAACGAGTGCCTGTGCAGATGCGGGCTACATGTCCATGAGGATCACTTCCTCACCGAGGTGGTCGACCCGGACACCGGCGAACCGTTGCCCGACGGGCGGCCAGGCGAGCTGGTGTTCACCTGCGCCACGAAGGAAGCCCTGCCGCTCATCCGCTACAACACCCGTGACATCACCGCGTTACACCACGAAAAATGCGCCTGCGGGCGCACGCTGGTGCGCATGGACAAGCCCACCGGGCGCACCGACGACATGCTGATCATCCGGGGGGTCAATGTCTTCCCCTCCCAGATCGAGTCGGTGTTGCTGGGCTTTGGGGAGGCCGCGCCACATTACCTGATTGTGGTGGATCGCCAGGGCGCGTTGGACTCGCTGGAAATCCAGGTGGAGATGACCGATGCCTTCTTCTCGGACGAGGTGCGCGCGCTGGAGGGCCTGGAGCGTCGCATCCGCCGCGAGGTGGAAAACACGCTGGGCCTGGCGGCCAAGATCACGCTCGTACAGCCCAACTCCATCGAGCGTTACGAGGGCAAGGCGCGGCGCGTCCTGGATAAGCGTACTTTTTTATAAGGAGCGATCATCATATGCCTATACGTCAGATTTCCGTTTTCGTGGAGAACAAGTCCGGCAAACTGGCCGAAGTGACCGGCGTGCTGGCGGACGCGGGCATTGACATCCGCGCCTTATCCATTGCGGACACCGCGGACTACGGCATCCTGCGGCTGATCGTCAGCAAACCGGAGGCGGCCTTGGCCGCGTTGCGGGCGGCGGGGCTGACCGTTAGCGCGACCGAGGTCTTGGCGGTGCGGCTGGACGACAAACCCGGCGCGTTGCATCGGGTGCTTGGCGCGTTGGGCAAAGCCCACATTGCGGTGGCGTATATCTATGCCTTTCTGGGCCGCGAGCGCGTCTCGGCGTACGTGATACTGCGGGTGGAGGACAACGGCCAAGCGGCCAGCGTGCTGGCGGACAGCGGCGCCGCGTTGCTGGAAGAGCCGGAGGTATATGGGATTTAAACATGATCTATCGGTTCTGGCCGACCAGGTGCATGCCGAAATCGCGTCGCAGGCCGGGTACTTTGCCCGCGTGGCGCAAGCAAACACCCGGCGCGTGCTGGAAGCTTTTTCCTGTCGGCGCGTGTCGGAGGCGCACTTTGCCGGCACGACGGGTTACGGTTACGACGATACCGGGCGGGACGCGCTGGACGCGGTGTACGCCGATGTGATGGGATGCGAGGACGCGCTGGTGCGCATCCAGATCGTAGGCGGCAGCCACGCCATCGCCTGTGCGCTGTTCGGCGCGTTGTCGCCAGGGGATACGCTGTTGTCTGTCACGGGCGCACCCTATGATACATTGCGCGGGATCATCGGGCTGGGCGACGCCCCGGCGCCGTTCGGCTCGTTGGCCCACTATGGCGTACATTACCGACAAGTGGACATGGCGCCCGACGGCGGGCCGGACTGGCAAGGGATCCGCGTCGCCCTGCGCGCGTGCAAGCCTTCCGCCGTCTTCGTGCAACGCTCCCGGGGCTACAGCCCCCGGCGGGCGTTGCGTATCGCGGACATCGGGCAGATCGCGTCGCTGGCCAAAGGGGAATGCCCGGGCGCCGCCGTTGTCGTGGACAACTGCTATGGCGAATTCGTGGAGGAGCGGGAGCCGGGCCATGCGGGCGCCGATCTGATAGCCGGATCCCTCACGAAAAACCCAGGCGGCGGGCTGGCCCTCACCGGCGGCTATATCGCCGGGCGGCGGGATTTGGTGGAGAACGCCGCCCGACGCCTCACGGCACCCGGTATCGGGCGGCATTGCGGGGCCACGCTGGGGCAAAACCGATCCCTTTTCCAAGGCCTTTTCTTAGCGCCCCATACGGTCTCCCAAGCCTTGACGACCGCCGCCTTTTGCGCGGGGCTCATGGAGAAGCTGGGCTATCCTGTCGATCCGGGCCCGCTGGATTTTCGGGGGGACATCGTCCAGCGCATCCGGTTCGGCGCGCCGGAACCGTTGCTACGCTTCTGCCGGGGGCTTCAGGCCGGATCGCCGGTGGACAGCTTTGCCGCGCCCGAGCCTTGGGATATGCCCGGTTACAACTGCCCGGTGGTGATGGCCGCCGGCGCCTTTGTGCAGGGCGCCTCGATAGAATTGACCTGCGACGCACCCATGCGCCCCCCCTATGATGTTTTCCTGCAGGGCGGGCTCACCTATGAAGCCGGTCAGGCGGGCGTGATCGCGGCGGCGCGGGGGGTTGTTGATGAGAATTTTGGGCGTTGACCCCGGATTGGCCACGGTGGGCTTCGGGGTGATAGAATCGGACAAGGGCCGGCTGACGCATATCCGTCACGGCGCCATCACGACGCCGCCCGATTGGCCGTTGCCCCGCCGCCTGCTGGGCATTGCCGACGATCTGCTGGCGATCATCGAGGTCTTCAAACCCCAGTCCGCGGCGGTCGAGGAGCTTTTTTTCTGCAAAAATGTGACCACTGGCTTGGCGGTGGCCCATGGGCGCGGCGTGATCCTGATGACGCTGGCGCGACGGGAAGTCCCGGTGTTCTCATATAAACCCGCGCAGATCAAGCAGGCTGTGGCTGGCTACGGCGGCGCGGATAAACGCCAGGTCATGGAGATGACCCGGTATCTTTTGCGGCTGGGCGCCCCGCCCCACCCCGACGACGCCGCCGACGCGCTGGCCGCGGCCATCTGCCACGCGCACGCGGCCGGTTCGATGCTGGGCGATTCGACGCTGGGCGGCGCGGGAAGCCAGAGCCAGAGCCGGAGGTCATGATGCGCATCCTCGTTTTTTCGGATACCCACGGGAGAACCGCCGCGATGATCGCGGAAGCCAAGTTGCGCAACCCGGATTTGCTCATCCATTTGGGCGACTACGTGCGCGACGCCCGAGCCTTATCGTCGGCGATGCCCCATATCCCCATGGTATGCGTGCCCGGCAACTGCGATCTTACGCGGGATAAACCCCATCTGGTCTATCCTTGCGGCGGCTTGACATTGTACATCACGCACGGCCATTTGCACCACGTGAAGCAGAGCCTCGCGCTTCTCCAATCGGCGGCCCGCGCCGCGCACGCGCGCGCCGCGCTGTTTGGGCACACCCACAGCCCGTGCAACGAGGACAGCGGCGGCCTGTTGCTGTTCAATCCGGGTAGCCCCACATTCCCCCATGACGGCAGGTCTACCTGTGGTTTGCTCGAAATCGAGGGCGGACAGTTGTCCGCCCTCGTGGTACCGTTGTCATATCGATGATGAAAAATTGCGCGGGCGGCAGGATGCCGCCCCTACGATAACCCCCAACCCCCGTCATCCTGCGCGTAGTCGCAGGATCCATACCCCCGTCGTCCCCGGCGCGTCAGGGATGCCGCGCCCTACGAAAGCGCGGGACGGTGGGCGGCCGCGATGCGCGGCGCGGGATGCGTGGGCGGTTACGCGGGTGCGTCGGAAAAGGGGTAGGCGTCTTGAATCCTCTGGAGCTCGCCATCCTCCAAGTACGAGCGGCTGAGCGCCTTCCAGACCGGTTCGCCTTGCGAGAGGAAATACACGATCAATTGGAGATCGTTCATCTCCAGCAAGTCGCAGTCGCCCGGCTTACGCGCGGGGTCGAAGGCCCATGTTTCAAAGACGTTGAAGCTTTCCTTCACGTTGTCCGGCGACGTGTGCGTGTACAAACCCTCTGTTTCCGGCAGGGATCCCTCCTCGGAATGGTCGAGGAGCAACGCGACAAAGGATGCCTCTGTCTTTTGCCCCGCCTTGAACTCCGCGAGGACATCCTGCGCCTCCTGCTTGTCCGACATGATGATGATCCGGTACGAGACCGTGTTGACATCGGGGACTTGGGAGAAATTGTCTTTATGATCCTCATAATATTTCTCAATATCCGCATCGGTGAAGTCGAAGTTGGCGCGCAGGTACTCGCCGTATTCTGAACTCATCGCGCGACGCTCCAGGATGGTCGTCAACAGATCGATGGTCATCCCCTCCCCAAACTGCTCGACCAGGTATTCGTCCATCGAGGCGCCCGATTCCACGCTCGCTTCCAGAACGCCAACCAGGTAGTCGGCGTTTTCCTTCCTGCCCGTTTCGCTGATGACATACCCGTTGGCCATGGCTTCTTTGTAGAGGGCGATCGTGTAGTGCAGTTCATTGTCCACCGTGTAGCAAAGGAAGTCATGCCAATTGGTATCGTAGTTGGGATGCTTCTGCTCGGACAAGTCCAAATCCAGATCCACGCCGTAGTATTCGAACGTGCCGGACTCATAGTAGTAGGTGAGCAGGATGCCATAGTAATACGAGTACTCGGCGCTGGTGACCGGTTCATTGCCGATCATAAACAGGACGCCAGGGATGTCGCCCCCGCCCCCGCCATCGCCATCGCCATCGCCCCCGCAGGCGCACAACGCCAAGCACAGGCACGCGACAGCAAACATAGCGGCTAGCCGCTTACACTTCAAGGGAACCACTCCTTCATCATTCCTAAACCATCATACCCAACGCGGGTTTCTAACGCGGGCCTCGCCCGCAACCCATCATCACTTCCATTATAGCATATTGATAGCCAGCATGGCAAACCATATTATGGAAGCCACTATGGGGGCTACGTGCTACGTGCATACCACATGCCTGCCCACCACCGTCAGGCGCCCCTCGCAAAACAGCCGCACCGCTTCGGGGAGCAACACATGCTCGGCCTGCTCCATGACACGCCTCTGCAAGGTCTCCGGGGTGTCCCCCGGCGCCACGGCCACGGCCTTTTGCAGGATGACAGGGCCGCCGTCGGTTTCCGGGGTGACAAAATGCACGGTGGCGCCGGTCAGCTTCACGCCGTAATCCAGCACAGCCTTGTGTACGCGCATCCCATAGTACCCGTCGCCGCAGAAGGCCGGGATGAGGGCGGGATGGACGTTGATCACGCGGTTTTGATAGGTCTCGCAAAAAACGGGGGACAGCACATAGAGAAACCCCGCCATCACGACGAGGCCGATGTCCCGCGCCCGCAAAGCCTCCATAACAGCCAACGTATACGCCTCGCGGGTTTCATAATCCTTCCGGTTTACCACAAGCGTCGCCATGCCCGCCGAGCGCGCCCGCTCTAAAGCATACGCCCCTGGCTTGGAGGAAATCGCCAAGACAAGCCGCCCGGGCCCCAGCCTGCGCCCCTTTTCGGCGTCGATGAGCGACTGCAGGTTGGTACCGCCCCCGGACACCAGCACGGCGATGTTGACGATGTTGACGATATTGACATCATTCCCTACCACACCTACCACAAGGTCACACCTTCCCCCCGGCGGACGGCGCCGATGAGGTAGGGGTGTTCCCCGGCTTCGACCAGCGCGGTCACCGCCTTGCCGGCCTCCTCTTTGCCCACCACGACCACCATGCCGATGCCCATGTTGAAGGTCCCGTACATGTCCCGCGACGACAGGCCGCCTTCCCGCCGGACGACGGAAAAGATGGGATGCTCCGGGTAGCTATGGGGTTCGATGGCGGCGCACAAGCCTTTCGGCAGGATGCGCGGCACGTTTTCGATAAGGCCGCCGCCCGTGATATGCGATACGCCCTTGACCGCCACGCGCTTCACCAGGCTGAGGATCGGATGGACATAGATGCGGGTGGGCTTGAGGAGCTCTTCGCCCAATGTGCATCCCAATTCGTTATGATACTGTTTGAGCGCCGCCTCGCCCTCCCCCAGCACGTGGCGGATGAGGGAGAAGCCATTGGAATGGACGCCGGAGGAGGATAAGCCGATCACGACGTCGCCTTCGACGATCGCGCTACCGTCGATCAAAGCCTCCCGATCGACCAAGCCGACGCAGAAGCCGGCCAAGTCATACTCGTTCTGGGGCATCAGGCCGGGGTGTTCGGCAGTCTCCCCGCCGATCAGCGCACAGCCGGCCTTCCGGCAACCGAGGGCCATGCCCGAAATAATCGTGGCAATTTTTTCGGGGTGATTCTTGCCGCAGGCGATGTAATCCAAGAAGAACAGCGGCGCCGCGCCCGAGCACACGACATCGTTCACCACCATGGCCACGCAGTCGATCCCCACCGTGTCATGCTTGTCCAGCACAAAAGCGACCTTGAGCTTGGTCCCCACGCCGTCTGTCCCGGACACCAGGACGGGGTTTTGATATCCGGTAAAATCCGGCGCGAACAGGCCGCCGAACCCGCCGACGCCGCCGATTACGCCCTTGGTAAACGTCGATGCCATGCCCGCCATGTCTTTGATGAGATCCACGACCTTGTATCCAGCCTCTACGTCCACGCCGGCTTCCTTATACGCCTGGCTCATCATACCCCATCCTTATCCCTATCGATGGCCTCGTCGTCCCTGCGCACATTATCGGCCATCTTTGCTTTATACGCCAATAGTTTCCCGGACAGCTCCTCGTCGGACACCGCCAAAATCTGTATGGCCAGCAACGCCGCGTTGGCGGCGCCGTCGATGGCCACCGTGGCCACCGGGACGCCGGTGGGCATCTGCACGGTAGCCAGCAACGCATCCATCCCATCCAAGGCCGAGGCTTTGATCGGGATGCCGATGACCGGCAAAACGGTCTGGGCAGCCAACGCGCCGGCCAAGTGCGCGGCTTTGCCGGCCGCCGCGATGAGCGCGCCAAACCCAGCCGACGCGGCGCCCCGCGCGAACGCGCTGGTCTCCAAGGGCACGCGATGGGCCGACAGGACCCTCACCTCATAGGGCACGCGAAAGGTTTCCAACATGTCCATCGCGGGCTTCACGACAGGCAAATCCCCCTTTGCCCCCATTACAACAGCAACCTTTTTCATAGCGAACCTCCTTTTTTTTTCTTACAATATCCCTAGTTTCTTGAGCTGTGCCGTCATCTGGGCGACCCTTGTGTCCCACGAGGCCTCCTTCCCGTATTTGACGCGCTGTTCGGGCAACCAGGGGTTGCGCTCGCCCAACGCTTGCTCGCAGGCGGATACAAAGGCTTCCGGCGTGCCGCCGATATAGACGACGTCGTTATAGTCCTTGATTTGCTCGGGTTGCGGCGTGGAGACCACCGGGCGCCCGGTGGCCAGGTATTCGTAGAATTTTAGTGGGCTGACATCCTGGGAGAGTTCCCCCGCGCGAAAGAGGCTGAGGCAGACATCGAACCGCGCCAAGTACTTCGGCAGTTCCTTATGGGGCTTGAGGCCCAGCATGTGGATATTCGGCCGCGCCTTGCACGGCGCCACGTCGACATCCGGCAGGGGCTGGCCGATTAGGACAAAGGACCATTCCGGCCGGGCATCGGCCGCTCGGACCAAGAGATCGAGATCGATGCAGGGCTGTAACATGCCCACGAAGCCAAAAATGGGGTTCTTGATGTTGAACAGATCGTCGGGGAAGGGCAACTCGCCGGCAACCGCTTGGTGAAACAACTCGAAGTTGGCGCCGTTGGGGATGAGGCTGGTGTTCTCGTTGTAAGCCAAAAGCCGGTCGTACAAACCCCGCGATGTCGCGAAGACCGCATCGGCGCGGCGCGCCAAATCGCGCTCCATCGCGTCTACCACCCGGGGGTTCATCAGCCCCCCGTAAGCCGAGTGCCTATCCACGCAGTCGTAGACCACGGCGCGGTGCGGCAACAGGTCGATGAGATCGGCGGCGCTGGGGCTGTAGCACCACAGGATGGAATCCTCCCGGAAGGCGTGGGACGCCATCACGCGCTTGATGTACCGCGCCTGGGCTTTCTGGTTGGCGCGGTTGATCCGCCGGTACCGGTTGTGGAGGGGCCATACCGGGGGCGTGGCATAGACGGTCAGCGCGTCGGACACGGCCTCCCCCTCTTCGCGATAAGCCCGCATGCGCCCCGCCATGTCCGGCGCCTTGAGGGGGGCAATCCGGCTGATGGGGGGGTCGAAATAGAGGATGCGGTGCCCCTTCATGCGGCTCATCACCTGCTGTTTGCGCGTCGGGAAGGGATGCCAGTTTGCGGTGGACAGACACACGATTCTCGCCATAGGGCAACCTCCCTCACCCATCCCAGTTGTTCCCAGTTGTTCCCAGTTGTTCCTGTTTAACCCAAGATATCACGCAAAATCTCCACGTTGCGCGCCTCGATCCCGCGCAGGCGCCGCACGGCCGCCTGCCGCTCCTCCGCGCCGGCGGGCTTGGTCATCGCGCGGTCGATGAGTGCGCACAGCGCGTCCGCATCCACGTCCGCAAAGGGCATGAAGGTCTCTTGCCCCATGTATTGGAGGAAGGCGGACACCTTGTCGTCGTAAGCCACGCCGACCAGCGGCAAGCTACAGCTCGACGCGAAGATGAGCGCGTGCAGGCGCATGGCCACGACCAGCTTGCACCGCCGCAGCAAACCTATGGCATCCTCCGGCCGGTCGGGATATCTCAGTATCCGGCAGGGCCCCAGGACTTGCTCGGCTGTCAGGCGGGCCGCCTCCACATCCCCCTGCTTTTCGATGGGCAAAAACAGGGGTATTAACCCATAGGTCACCTCGGCGTAGTCGGCGGCAATGGCAAAGGCTTCCGACCGCTCGCGAAAGCCCGGCCAACGCCGCAACACAAAGGCGGCGTAGTTCCCGTCGAGGGGCACATCCTGCGTCTTCAGCAGGCTGTCCACCCGATCGCGCGGGGAGGGATCCAAGATGAGCGCCGGGTCGGCCGAGAGGACCACGCGGGGCCGTGTGACGCCCAACCGCTCCAAATCGTGAAGGGAGCTGTCTTCCCGCAACGTGATGGTCCGCACGCATCGGTTGAGCACCGAGGCCGTCAATCGGCGGCTGAACCGCCCGGACAGGGGACCCACGCCACAGGCGTACATCAGCACCTCGGCGCCCATGCGCCGCGCCAAGGCGATGGTACCCAAGTAATACAGCAACGATCGGCGGGAGGTGACGTTTTGGATCAAATTGCCGCCGCCCGAAAGGAAGAGTTTCGCGCGGCGGGCAGTGCGCATCAACCCGAACAGGTTGAACGTATGCACGGCGCCGACGCCACAGGCGCGGCGGGTTTGCCGGGGGTTGCGCGACATCACGGTGATGGGCGTGTCCGGGGAAACGGCGCGCAATTCCTGCAAAATCCCCTCCAGGATGGCATCGTCGCCGGCGTTGCCGCGCCCGTACGCGCCGCAGACCAACGTCCCTTCCCGGCGCCCCTTTTGGCGGTCAGCCTTGCGGTCAGTCTTGCGTGCGGCCTTGCGGGTAGCCTTGCGGTCGGCCTCGCGCGCGGCCTTGCGGTCGGCTTTGCGCGTGATATCGCGGTAGATCCCCATTTGCGTATCCAACATGCGCGGAAGCGAAAAGAGGGACTCGGCTTTGTCATGGAGCCGCCGGCCCATCTCGGCACGCAACGCGCTGTCGCCGTAAAGCGTCACGATCGCCTCCGCCAACGCCTGATAATCGCCCGGCGCCACTAGGAAACCCGAGACCAAATCATCGACGAGCGCCGGCACGCCGCCCACAGCCGTGGCCGCCGTGGGCAGGGATGCCCTGGCGCCTTCGACCAGCGCGTAAGGGAAGTTTTCTGTCAGGGAGGTCAGCAGATTGATGTCGATGGCCTGATAGAAGGCGTCCATATCGGACACCCAGCCCGCGAAACAGATACGCGATCGGACGGGCAGCGCGTCGGCGCGGGCTTCCAGCTTCCGGCGCAGCGACCCGTCGCCGGCGATGGCCAGTTTGAGCCGGGGGCAAGCGTCGGCGGCCTCCGCGAAGGCCCTGAGCAACATGTCAATGCCCTTCACCGGGGTGAGCCGCGCCGCGATGCCGCACACCACGTCGCCGGGCGCCACGTCAAACCCGTACGGGCGCCAAAAGGAGCACTTGTCCACCGGGGGCGGCGCCGCGGAGAAATCGAGCCCGTTGTAAAGCGTGAACACGCGATCGGGCGGGAAACCGCGATCCCGCAGAATGTCCGTCATGACCCGCGACACGCCGATATAGTAATCCAGCCGACGCAGGGCCCATTTGTTGAGGTTGCCGTAGACAAGCCGCGCCAGGGGGCGGCCGAGGTAGTCATGGCGGTAGTCGGAGTGTACCGTCGTGACGGTGGGGACGCCCACCCGCCGGGTGAGCAAGCCGGAGATGAGGTTGGCCCGGGACCCGTGGCTGTGTACGATGGTGTATCCCTCGTCCCGGACTATCGCGGCCACCTCGTCCAAACAGGAACGCAAGCCGCCCGCCAGGACGGTCAGCGGGATGCCCAGCGCCCTGGCCTCATCGGCAAAAGGGCCCTCCCGGAACACGGCCATGTGTACCGGGAGCAGCCGGGACAACCCATTAAGCAACGACAGGATATGCGTCTTGGCGCCACCCACATCCCCGCCGCTGATCAGATGGAGGACCTTCATTGTTTGTGTGGACACAGCAGCCTCCACCCGCGCCATGCCGGCGCATTATGCAAATAATTGAACAAGGTCTTGTCAAATCCCTTGAAGTATTATACAATACTATTTGTTGTGGGTCAAGGAAAACTATATCGTACCCCATCGGGACCCCCAGCGGCCCCGTCCGTACCCCATCATACCCCATCGGGGCGTCAAGCCACGATAAAACGGGAGTGAACACAGATTATGGATTTTGTCAAACCGATCATGAAGACGTTTGTGTATCCGATGATGCGCCTTCGTCGCGGCAACCGCACGCTGCAATATTTGAAGGAACTGAAGGACAGTGAGAAGGCGCCCCCTTCCCAGTTGGCCGGCTTACAGCGGGACCTACTGGAGAAATTGCTGGATACCTGCGTGAACAGGACGTCGGCGTACCGGTTGCCGGAGGGCACCGACGACGGCAGCCTGCCGAAGCGTTGGAAAAGCATCGCGCCGCTCAGCCGCGAGGTGTTTCGCGCCCACCCCGAAAAATATCTGGCGCGGGGCGTGAAGCGGGAGCATCTCATCCCCGCCTCCTCGGGCGGCTCCACCGATGCGCCGCTCAAATTCGTCTTGGACAAATACACCGTGGAGCATTACGAGGCGGCCCGCTGGCGGGGGCTTTCCTGGTGGGGCATCACGCCGACCGACCGCAGCGTCATGCTTTGGAGCAGCCCGGTCGAGTTGGACGCTGCGGCGGGGAAATATCACCGCCGCCGCGAGAAATGGTTGAAAAACCGCGTCGTCATCCCGGCGCGCGCGCTCAACGAGGCTTCCCTGCCCCTTCACATCAAGTTCCTCAACCGCTACCGCCCGGTGTATTTCTATGGGTTCCCATCGGCGTTGTATCTCTTCGCCACGTTGATGGAAGCGGCCGGCGCCCAGCTTTCCTTCCAGCCCAAGGTTGTCGTCTCCACCGCCGAGATGCTCTTCGATTTCCAGCGCGAGACCATCAGCAGGGTCCTGGGTTGCCCGGTCGCCAACGAGTACTGCACCAAAGAGGCCGGCCTCCTGGCTTTTGAATGCCCCCGGGGCGGGTTGCACATCTCCTGTGAGAACGTCCTGCTGGAGGCATTGGATCCGCTTGCCTTTAAGCCGATGCCCTTAGGGGAGCAGGGCGTGTTGGCCGCCACCGATCTCAACAACCTCTCCATGCCCCGCCCGCGCTTTTTGGTGGGCGATATCATCTCGCTCTCGTCCGCCGCCTGCCCCTGCGGGCGCGCGCTTCCCCTGCTGGGGAGCATAGAAGGGCGTTTGGGCGATATGCTCGTGGCGCGGGACGGCAGTTTTGTACACGGTGGCGAGATGGTGCGCCTCTCCC
>WRCJ01000006.1 GCA_009784085.1 Oscillospiraceae bacterium
GCCTTATTCCAATGGAAGCTTTCTTAGCCCTTTGTTTTCTGCTGGTGCTTGTTCGCTTCGTTGTTTAATTTCCAAGGTGCGGCCCCCTGTCTCGGACGGGGGAAGGGACAACTGCATCTAACAAGACGCTAAAATAGTATACCAAACAGGAAAAGCGTTGTCAAGCGTTTTTTTAAAAAAATTCTTTACCTGCCGCACTATCTGCCGCAACATATCACAGCGCATACAGCGCGCATGCCACAGCGTATATCACAACGCATGTCATAGTTGAAGGGAAAAGGCAGATAAATGGCAGATAATATGCTTAAAAGCCCTTAGATACCAGGCATACTGGCGCAAACACACTCCTCCTGCGCAAGGCGACCGCAAACGCGGGCGCGGGCCTAACATAGAGGAGTGTGTTTACCATGAGGCGATCATGCGAGATCCGGGCGGCTACAGGCAACCTAAATGTTTTGCACAGGAGGGCTACATGTACTTCCGCCCATTTTCCACAAGTTCCTCTAAACGGGTGATTTCAGCTTTGAGCAACTCTTGGCCTACATCGGTTATCAGATAAATCTTTCGCCTTTCGGTCTCGGTGATAAGCTCGATCAACGCGTCCCTTTCCAGTTTTGCCAAGCTGTTGTATATTGTGCCCGCGCCAAGATGTATGCGTTCCCCCGTGATCTCCTCAACATGTTGCATGATTCCGTATCCGTGACTCGGTTCCGTGAGTGCCAGTAAGATGTAATACATTGTCTCTGTCATGGGAATATACGCTTTTTTTGCTCCATCCAACGTCATTCTTCATACCCTGCCGCCGCCGCAGCGGCAATATTTAGGCGCTTTCTGCCTCTGCGGCTAAATTTGAGACAAACTCGTGCGCGAACGCTTACGCGCAACATAGCAGCACCAATTATTGATGATCTTCTCATCTTCTAAACAAAGACCAATGTCTGAAAACGCGCGCAAAACTGTCTTGCTCTTCGACTCGATGATCCCGGATAAGATGATACGGCCTCCGGGCGCCAGTCGTTCGGATAAAATCGGTAAGAGCGCCACTATGGTGTCAGCTACAATGTTGACCAAAATCAATTGGTATGTTCCCAACCATGCGTGCCCTGCCGCGGGAGGATCGCGTAAATCCCCCACGTGGGCCCGATAGCTGACGGCGTCCAGCCCGTTGGTTTGTGCGTTTCGTAACGTTGCGGCAACCGCCTGCGGATCGATATCCACAGCATCGGCCTTGTCCGCTCCCAGCAGCAAGGCGCAGATTGACAATATCCCGCTGCCGCAGCCCACATCAAGGACGCGTTCCCCACCGGTTACCAATCGATCGACTTGCTCCAGGCACATTCGGGTGGTCTCATGCTCTCCTGTGCCAAAGGATACCCCTGGGTCATTGAGAAAAACCGTTCGCCCCCCGGCGGGGATGGGCGCTTCCCACGCCGGTTGCACAAGCAGACGTTTTCCCACAGGTATGGGCCGGAAATGCTTTTTCCAGTTTTCAGCCCAATCTTCTTCCCGCACGCTCCGTATCTGTATAGTCAGCGGCCCAGCATCAACCCCAGGGCAACTGTTCGGCAGAGAGGAAAGCATACCCCTCACGCCATGTAAAATGTCTTCCGAACCGTCGGGTAGATAAAAGGTGACTCGGCACACACCGTCAATTTGCGCTTCCAGCTCCGGATCTACTAGCTCCCAACTCGGTTTTTTCTTCTCCAATAAACACCTGAATTCGATTTCGTCCTCGATGCAAAGTTGTTCGATTCCCATTGCCGATAAGCGCGCGCATACGATATCAAGGCTTTCGTGCGCCGTGTCTATTGTAGCTTCAATCCACTCCAACGGCATTCCCCCAATCCCCTGCAACATACAGTAAATTTATTATAGCAAAAATATACCTACATTGCAAGAACATTATCACAAATATTTAGATTATTTCGAAGAAATATTTTCCGGATAATTCTTCCCCTTGCCGCGTAGGGGAAAGAAGCGGGGGGGATCCGAAAAAAAGAGGGTTCCTGCCCGGGGGGCGGGCGGGTGCGCGTACCCGAATCGAACTGAAAGCGTAAGGCATCGATGTGATATTTAATTATTAAAATCTATCAGGTGTTATCTGTCGCACGTTTTTTTCTGACGGATTTCTTTCCTATTTGCTCGCTTTTACTATCACTATGATTGGTGTATAGATTTTTGAGTGATATAATTCGCGATGATTGAACGGGGCATCTACGATTGTATATCTATTTAGGCTAAATAATCCTCATAACACGATACAAATAATAAATATATTATCACATTTCGATTGCATGTGCAAGCATAATTTTTCAATAATGGTATCCCGACAAGAATATTTTTGGGCGGGCGCCCCGGCGCGGGCGTCCCGGCGCCAAAAGCCGCGCGGACGCCGCATGGATGCTACCCGGACGCCACCCGGATGCCGCGCAACGCTACGCGAACCGGTAAGGCGTGAACCGTAAATACATGTGTGCTGCATATTATTTCACTTTATCATTACTTGAAAAAAAACGCTTGCATTCCAAGAAATATATGCTATAATGGAATGAGTTGAGTTATTTTTCTTTCGTGAGAGTGGGGCTTCCCCACTCTTTGCTATTGGGAAGCCTACTATGGGGTGCCAAGACACCTAAACAAATCCGTTTACGACTTCTTCAAGTCGTAAAGCATCCGGTTCCAGATGGAGAGTGAACTCCACCTGCAGTTATTCCGCTAAAAAGAGGCGGGGGTTAAAACCCAGCTTGCCTTTGGCAAGACCCCCACCTCTAAGCGAAGCGTAGGTGGGGGATAGGATAGGCGTCAAATAGATGTGCGCATATAGAATGTGCGCGATGAATGTGCGCAATGAATGCATGCAAATGAATGTACGCGATGAATGTACGCGATGAATGTGCGCTTGGAGTGATCGACAATCGGCAAAGCAGAAGAGGTTACCGCCGCGCTTGCCGCGCCCCTGGTAGCGCGGCAGGGATGCACGCTATGGGGCGTGGAATATGTGAAAGAGGGGGCGCGGTGGGTGTTGCGCGTCCTCATCGACCGCGCCGGCGGCGTGGGCATAACGCACTGCGAGGCCATCAGCCGGGCCCTTGAGCCCCTGCTCGACGAGCATGACCCCATTTCGGGTCCCTATGTCTTGGAAGTCTCTTCGGCCGGCTTGGAGCGCCCGCTCAAGCGGCCGGAGGATTTTGCCCGCATGTTGGGCCGGGATGTCTTGGTGCGGCTTTACACGGCCAGGCAAGGGGAGCGGGAATTCGTCGGCAAGCTGGTGAGCCTCGACGGAGACGCCCTGACCCTGGAGGGGCACCCCCCCTTTTCGATGAAAACCGTGGCCTTGGCGCGCCTGTACATCCAGTGGTGAGATACTTTATATATACCTAAAGAATACCAAAGAATACCGGAAGGAGAAATGTGAGCCAACATGAATGCCGAACTCTTCGATGCCATCGAGCTGATAGAGCGTGAGAGGGGCGTCCCGCGCGAGTACATGTTTGACAAAATTGCGCAAGCCCTCACGACCGCTTATAAACGGGACAATGACGGCGTCTCGGAAAACATCGTCGTCGAATTGGACGATGTCAAGCGCGAGGTGACCATGGCCCTGCGGAAGACCGTGGTGGACAAGGTGGAAAACCCCACGCTGGAGATATCCCTGGAAGAGGGCCGCCAACGTTCGCCTCGTTGTGAATTGGGCGATGTCATTTCGATAGGGGTGAAAACGCGGGACTTCGGACGCATTGCCGCCCAGACCGCCAAACAAATCATCATCCAGGGGCTGCGCGAGGCCGAGCGCGGCTTGACTTTCCAGGAATTTACATCTAAGGAGCATGAACTGCTCACCGGGCAGGTCAGCCGCATCGATCCCCGCAACAACGGCGTTGTGATGGAAATCGGCGGCGGCAAGGGCGAGAAGACAGAGGCGACGCTCATGCCCAACGAGCAGGTGGCGGGCGAAAACCTGCGAATCGGCGAGCATGTGAAGGTCTATGTCGTCGAGGTGCGCAAATCCACCCGCGAGCCGCTCGTGATGATATCCCGGACCCATCCGGGCTTGGTGAAGCGGCTGTTTGAGCTGGAAATCCCAGAAATCGCCGAGGGCATCATCGACATCAAAGGCGTTGCGCGGGAGGCCAGCCAGCGCACCAAGATCGCGGTTCGATCCAATGACCCCAACGTCGATCCCATCGGCGCATGCGTGGGCGCGAAGGGTATGCGGGTCGCCAATATCATCGAGGAGCTGCGCGGCGAGAAGATCGACATCATCAAATACAGCGACGACCCCGCGGAGTTTGTCGCCGCGGCGTTGGCGCCGGCCGACGTCATCAGCGTGGAATTGGCGGGGGACATCGCCAAGTCCTACCGTGTCCTTGTGCCTGCGGATCAGTTGTCGCTGGCTATCGGGAAGGAAGGCCAAAACGCGCGCCTCGCCGCCAAATTGACCGGCTGTAAGATCGACATCAAGCCTTGCTAGCAGTTAGCAGCTAGCAGTAGCTAGCGCGGATCAAACGGGACGATTGGGGTGAATGCCATGCCTCCGGCAAAAAAACCGCCCATGCGGATGTGCGTGGGATGCCGCGTCATGAAGCCCAAGCGGGAGATTATGCGGGTGGTGCGCTCCCCGCAAGGGGAAGTCGCGTTGGATTTTGTGGGGAAGATGCCCGGACGGGGCGCCTATGTCTGCCGGGATAGCGCCTGTTTCGCCCGGGCCAAGAAGGTCAACGCCCTGGAGCGGGCGTTGGGGCACGCGATCCCCGACGAGGTCTTCGACGCGCTGTCGTCACAGATACAGAAAAATGCCTGACATGTTGGGGCTCCTGGGGCTACTCCGCAAAGCGGGGCGCATCTGGCTGGGGGCTAGCGCAACGGAGAACGCTATGAAACAGGGCAAAGCGGTTTTGCTCCTCTTGGCTTCCGACGCCTCGGCGCCCACCACGCGCCGCGCGGTGCGCCTGGCCGGGGAAGCGGGGGTTCAATATATAACGTTGCCATATGGGAAAGAGACGTTCGGACGGGCCGTAGGCCGCCGCGAGTGCGCCTTGGCCGCCATCGCAGACAAAGGCGTGGCGGATACGATCTTGAAAAACATGATACGGACATGATTCGGAATTGATTTACCGAGGCATCGGCCAATGCCAGGGGGGTTTTTTATGGGAATACTAGTGAAATATCGGGTATATGAGGTGGCAAAGGATTTCGGTCTGCCCTCGAGGGCGGTGACCGACATCCTGACAAAATACCTCACCGCGCCAAAGAACCATATGCAGGCGCTTTCCGACAAGGAACTCAACCTGGTATTTGATTATGTCACCTGGCACAATCAAATAGAGAGCATTGAGACGATCTTCGCGAAGACATATAAGGCGCCGCCGGTCGAAAAGGCGCCCGAGCCGACGCAAAAGGCCACGCCGCCGCCCGATACGGCGCCGCCCGGCGCCAAAGCGGCAAAAGCGGGCGGCGAGGCGCCCGCGACGCCCGAGGCAGCCGCAGCAGCAGCCGCCGCCGCGGCGGGCGCGGCGTCCCCCGCAAAGGCGCCTGTCCAGCCCCCGTCGCCGATCAAGCACGGCCCGCGGGTACGTATCATCGACACGCGCGGCGCCACGGTCGATATGGGCCGCTACGACGAGCGCATCGAGCAAATGGTACCGGAACGCGCCCAGCGCATGAAGCAGGGCAAGGAAAAAATCAAGCGCGCCCAAGATAAAAAGCCCGGGCCGCAGCAATTCAGCCAAAAACGCCGGCAGGAGGAGCAGGAGCGCATGCGCCGCCTCCAGCTGGAGGCGCTCAGGAAACAGCCCGTCCGCGTGCATATTCCGGATGAGATATCGGTGTCTGAACTGGCGTCGCGCATGAAAAAGGCCGGCGTCGAAGTGGTCAAGCAATTGATGAAACTGGGCATCATGGCGTCGCTGGGCCAGATCATCGACTTCGACACGGCCTCCCTGGTGGCCATGGAGATGGGTTGCCGGGTCGAGCGGGAAGTGGTCGTCACCATCGAGGAACGCCTGATCGACGACCATGAGGACAAAGCCGAAAACCTCGTGCCGCGCTCCCCGGTCGTGGTCGTCATGGGCCATGTCGATCACGGCAAGACCTCCCTGCTCGACTACATCCGCCATGCCAGCGTGGTATCCGGCGAGTTCGGCGGGATAACCCAGCACATCGGCGCCTACCGCGTCACGCTCGACTCGCGGCAGATCACATTCCTGGACACCCCCGGGCATGCCGCGTTCACCTCCATGCGCATGCGCGGCGCGCAGGTCACCGACATCGCCATCCTGGTGGTGGCCGCCGACGACGGCATCATGCCCCAGACCGTGGAAGCCATCAACCACGCCCGGGCGGCCGACGTCCCCATCGTCGTGGCCATCAACAAGATGGACAGGCCGGACGCCAGCCGGGACAAGATCATGCAACAGCTCACCGAATACGATTTGCTGGCCGAGGAGTGGGGCGGGGAGACCATCGTCTGCCCCGTGTCGGCGAAGACCGGCCAGGGGATCGACCATCTGCTCGAGATGGTGTTGCTCGTGGCCGAGATGCGCGACCTCAGGGCCAATCCCGACCGGCAAGCGCGCGGCAGCGTCATCGAAGCGCGCCTGGACAGGGGGCGCGGCCCGGTGGCCACGGTCCTGGTCCAGAATGGCACGCTCAAGCGCGGCGATATTATCATCGCCGGCAAGACGGTGGGGCATGTGCGCGCGATGACCGACGACAAGGGGCGCCGGCTGGAGGAAGCCGGCCCGTCCGAGCCGGTCGAGATCATCGGTTTGTCCGAGGCGCCGGAAGCCGGCGATCAATTCCACGCCGTGGAAGATGAACGCATGGCCCGCGAATTGGTCGAGCAACGCAAGCATGAAGAGAAGGAAAAACTCGTCCGGCCGGCCGGGCAGAAGGTATCGCTGGAGGATCTGTTCGCCCAGATACAGGAAGGCCATGTCAAAGACCTGAATATCATCGTCAAGGCCGACGTGCAAGGATCGGCCGAGGCGTTGCGCGCGTCGCTGGAAAGGCTTTCCAACCCTGAGGTGCGGGTGCGGGTCATCCACAGCGCCGTCGGCGCCATCAACGAATCGGACATCCTTTTGGCCGCAACGGCTTCGGCCGTCGTCATCGGGTTCAACGTCAGGCCCGATCCGACGGCCCGCGCCAGCGCCGAGCGCAGCGGCGTCGATTTGCGGATGTACCGCGTCATCTACGAAGCCATCGAGGAGATGGAGGCCGCCATGAAGGGCCTCTTGGAGCCGCAGTACCGCGAAGTGACGCTGGGGCGCGTCGAAGTGCGGCAAGTCTTCAAGGTGACGGGCGTGGGCACCATCGCCGGCTGTTATGTGACCGAGGGGAAGGTCCTTCGCTCGTCCAAGGTACGCGTCGTGCGCGACGGCACCGTCGTCCACGAGGGGGAGATCGCGTCCCTCAAGCGTTTCAAGGACGATGTCCGCGAAGTGTCCTCCGGGTTCGAGTGCGGCTTGGGCGTGGAGAGGTTCAACGATATCAAAGAGGGCGACGTGATCGAAGTCTTCCACATGGAAGAGATCGAGAGGTAAGCGCATGCCATCCGACAACCGTATGCTGAAAATCGGCGAGGAAATCTTGCGGGAGCTGAGTTGCCTGGTTTCCGCGCTCAAGGATCCCCGCGTGAAGGGGCTTGTCAGCTTGACCCGGGCCGAAGTCACGCGCGACCTGGAATACGCGAAGGTGTACGTGAGCGTGCTGGACGGCACGGCCGACGCCAAGGCCGTGATGGATGGGCTGAAATCGGCCTCCGGCTTCTTGCGCCGCGAGCTGGCGCATAACCTCATGTTGCGCGCCACGCCGAAACTGCAATTCATTTCCGACGACTCGATCGCCCATGGCGCGCGGATTCAACAGTTGCTCTCCCAGATCAATAACGAGGGGCCTCCCTCATGACGATAGCCGAAGCGGCCATCTTGCTGGCTGGGCTGGAGGAAGTATACATCCTCACCCATGAGCGGCCGGACGGCGACACGCTGGGCAGCGCCGCCGCGCTGTGCGCGGGGCTTCGCGCGCTGGGCAAGGCATCGTTCGTGGTTGTCAACCCGGATCTGACGCCCCGCTACGCGCGCTTCGTGGCGGATTATCACGAGGCCGGCGACCGGCACATGCCGCCCGCCACCGCCGCGCTGGTGGCGGTGGACACCGCGTCGCCGACGCGGTTGCCCGCCATGCACCGCCCGCTGGCGGACATGGTGGCGTTGTCGATCGATCACCATCCGGGCGGCGACCCGCCGGGCCGGCATGTTTGCGTGTACCCGGAGATGTCCTCGACCGGCGAGATCATTTTCGAGATCCTGGCGGATCTGGGCGTCCCGCTGACCGCCGAGATAGCCTTGCCGCTTTATCTCGCCGTGTCCACGGACACCGGCTGTTTCCGCTATGCCAACACAACACCGCATACCTTCCGGGTGGCCGCCGCCTTGCTGGGGACCGGCATCGATGGAGGCCAAATCAACCGGGAGATGTTCGAGACCAAGTCCCTCAGGCGGTTCCAGGTCGAGGCCATGATGATAGGCAGCATGGAGCTGCTACGCGACGGCGCCATTGTAATCTGCTACCTCACGCAGGATATGTTGCGTGAGACCGGCGCCACCGAGGACGATATCGACAACATCGCCGCGCTCCCCCGGCAGATCGAGGGCGTGGAGGTTGGCATCATGATCAAAGAGATGCCGGGGCAACCAGGGCAACCAGGGCAACCAGGGCAACCAGGGCAACCGGGGCAACCGGGGCAACCGGGACAACCGGGGCAACCGGGACAACCGGGGCAACCGGGACAACCGGGGCAACCAGGGCAACCGGGGCAACCGGGGCAACCGGGGCAGCGGTGCAAGATTTCGCTCCGCACTTCGCAAAAGATTGCGGCCCATCGGATATGCGCCGCGCTGGGTGGCGGCGGGCACCCCCGGGCGGCGGGCTGTGAAATCGCCGGGACGCCGCGCGTTGCCCGGCAGGCGATCCTGGATGCGCTATTCCAACACGCGGGGGCGGACATTGGGGCGGACATTGGGGCGGACGCCGGGACGAACGCCGGGACGGACGCGGGGGCGGACATTGGGGCGGACGCCGGGACGAACGCCGGGACGGACGCGGGGGCGGACATTGGGACGGACGCATGGACGGCTTCCTGATTGTCAACAAGCCCAGCGCCCATACTTCCCACGATGTGGTGGCCCGGTTGCGGGGGATACTGAAACAAAAGCGGATTGGGCACGGGGGCACGTTAGACCCGATGGCTATCGGGGTGCTGCCCGTGTTGCTCGGTTGCGCGACCCGGGCCAGCGAATACTTGCTGGGCGATAAGGAATACATCGCGGAGATTGTCTTCGGCATGGCGACCGACACGCAGGATATCACCGGCCAAGTCCTGCGACGCAGCGATCGGCGCCCCTCCCTGGAGGCGTTGCGGGAGATACTGCAATCGTTTCAGGGGGACCAGATGCAGACGCCGCCCATGGTTTCGGCTGTCAAGATTGATGGGAAAAAACTGGTCGACCTGCATCGGCGCGGCGTGGAAGTCAAGCGCGCGCCCCGTTCGATCACTATACACAACCTGACGCTACTCACATGCACGCCGGACAGCTGCGTGGTGCAGGCGCGCGTGTCGAAGGGGACGTATCTCCGCACGCTGGCCCACGACATCGGCGCCCGGCTGGGATGCTTCGCCACGCTGTCCGCCCTGACCCGCACGGTATCCGAGCCTTTCACGCTGGCGCAGGCCCACACGTTGGAAGAGATCGCCGAGGCTGTCGGGCAGGGCCGCGCGGGGGGGCTGTTGTTGCCGATCGACAGCCTGTTCGCGGATTATCCGGCCATCCATGTTTCGGGCCGCGCCGAAACCCTCTGCCGCAACGGAAATCCCTTCCCAATCGACACAATCGACACAATAGACCCAATCGACAAGGCTTTGCCACAGGACGCCCTCTGCAGGGTGTACGCCCCTGGCGGCGGCTTTTTGATGCTGGGACGTGTCGGACGTGACGGACATGTCGGACGGGTCGGCGAACAGGGGCGCGGCGCCGTTGTCCGCCCGGAGAAGGTGTTTTTTGCGCATGAAACATGACAACCATACAGCGCACGCGCGCGTTATCGCTTTGGGTTTCTTTGACGGCGTCCATATTGGGCACGGCGCCCTGCTGGAGCGCACCGCCCAAGTGGCGGCGCACATTGGCGCCGTGCCTTGCGCGCTGACATTCGACGTCCAGCCGGAGACGCTGATCACCAAGTCGCCGTTGCCCCTCCTGAACACCGCCAGCGACCGGGTCGAACTGATGCGCCGGTTGTACGGCATCCAAGAGGTCATCTTCGCCCATTTCGACGACGAGCTCATGCGGATGCCTTGGCAATCCTTTGTGCAAACGATGCTGATCGAGTGCTATGGCGCCACGCATTTGGTGGCCGGGCATGATTTTCACTTCGGCCACAAGGGGAAGGGCAATGCGCCCCTGCTCAGCCAGGAATGCGCGGCGCGCGGCCTGGGCTGCGATATTATCCCCCGGGTGGAGCTGGAGGGCATCACCGTCAGTTCCACGTACATCCGCAAACTGATTGCCCAAGGCGACGTGGAGCGGGCGGCGCGTTTCCTGGGGCATCCCCACTGCCTGTCCGGCGTGGTGGGCCATGGCCGGAAAATCGGCGCCAGCATGGGCGCCCCCACCGTCAATATGTCCCTCCCCGAGGGGTTGCAATGCCCGGCGCACGGCGTATATGTGAGCGCGATACGCCTTGATAGCCATTATGGCCGGGGTGGCCGGGGTGGCTGTGATGGACGTGATGGCCGTGATGGACGTGATGGTCGGCTCCTACCATCGGTGACCAACATCGGCCGGCGCCCCACCGTGTCATTGACCAGTGAGATCACGATGGAGACGCATATCTTGGATTTCGAAGGGGACTTGTATGACCGTCGCCTGCGCCTGGAACTGCTCCGGTTCCTGCGCCCCGAGAGGCGTTTCCCCTCGCTTAACGCCTTGCGCGCGCAGATCGGCGACGATCTGAAGCAGACCCGCGCCTACTGGTCTTCCACCGCCGGAAACAACACCGGAAACAACACCGGAAACAACAAATAGCTTGCGCAGGTGGCAAAAAAATGCTACAATGGATTCTACCACAATTTGATGGGAGGGAGTATCATGATCTCCGTGACACGCAACACAAACCCAAGGCCCAAGCCGGACATGGGAAATCTCGGTTTTGGGAAATTCTTCACCGACCATATGTTCGCCTTGGATTACAACCAGGCGGACGGATGGCACGATGCGCGCGTAACGCCTTACGCGAATCTGTCCCTCGACCCGGCTTCCATGGTTTTGCACTATGGTCAGGAGGTCTTTGAGGGTTTGAAGGCTTACCGCGCGGACGACGGGCGCACGTTGCTCTTCCGGCCGATGGAGAACATCCGCCGCCTCAACCGCTCCAACGAGCGCCTGCGCATCGCGCCCATCGACGAGCAGCTCTTTTTGGAGGGCATGAAGACGCTCATCCGTACCGACATCGACTGGGTCCCCACCACGCCGGATTCCTCGTTGTATGTCCGTCCCTTTGTCATCGCCACCGATCCGTACTTGGGCGTGCAGGCGTCAAAGACCTATAAGTTCCTCATCATCCTGTCCCCGGTGGGGGCCTATTATCCCGAGGGGATGGATCCCGTGAAAATCCTCATCGAAACCGACGATGTGCGCGCGGTCAAGGGCGGCACCGGCGAAGCGAAGACCGGCGGCAATTACGCGGCCACCATCCGCGCCCAGGACAAGGCCAAGGATAAGGGCTACACGCAGGTGCTGTGGCTGGACGGCATACACCGCCGCTATATTGAAGAAGTGGGCACAATGAATGTGTTCTTGATGTTGGGCGGCACGGTGGTCACGCCGCCGTTGGAGGGCACCATCCTGCCCGGCGTCACCCGCGACTCGGTGCTCAAACTATTGGCGTCGTGGGATATCCCGGTGCAGGAGCGTCCCATCGCCTTGGATGAGCTGGCATCCGCCGCCCGGGACGGCACCCTGGGGGAAGCCTTCGGTTCTGGCACGGCCGCCGTCATTTCCCCCATCGGCGCGTTTAACGTGAAGGGCGACGTCATTTCGGTGGGCGGGGGTCGGATAGGCCCGCTGGCCCAGCGCCTGTACGACGCGCTGACCGATATCCAATGGGGGCGCGTCCCCGATCCGTTCGGCTGGATTGTGGAAGTCTGACGGCTTTTGGTAAGGTAAAAATGGCGATGAAAACAACAACAAGTGCAACGAAAGCAACGAAAGCAACGAAAGCAACGAAAGCAACGAAGTCAACGCGATTCCTGTTTCTCACGGTATTTCTCCTGACAGTGGCGTTTTTTGCCGCTTCATGCGCCCCCAGTGTCCCCAACGCCCCCGGTGCCCCGGATGTATCGGTTCCCTTTTCGGAGGGAACCTCCCCTGGGGGCTCCCCTGGGGCGTTGCCTTTTGCCCCCGGAAGCGACGAGGGGGCAGACAGGGGGGAGGGGGAGGCGTCGCCTCTCTCGCCCGCTAGTGGTTCGCCGGCAACCCCCCAGGACACTGAGCCTTCCGGAATCCCCGAAACGTCTGGGGCACAAGGAGAAACGATGGCGCCCAATGCGTCTGTGTCGCCCGACGCAACCGTGACGCCCGACGCAACCGTGACGCCCGACACCGTCGGGACGCCCGACCCCGCCGGACCCGTAAGGCCGCCGGAGACGCAACGGCCACCGGAGACGCAACGGCCACCGGAAACGCAACGGCCACCAGAAACGAATAAGCCGCCGGAGACGCAACGGCCGCCGGAAACGCCTGCCCCTCAGTCGCCCCCGGCGCCGACCACCACCCCCGCGGCTAGCGATGCCCCCGTTGTTCTGACGATCAGCGGAAACGGGGTCAGAAATACGACCACTTGGACGCTCTCCCAGCTGCAAGCCTTGCGGGACGGCGTACGTACCACCACCTACTCCACCACCAACAACTGGCCCAGTTTTGGGTATATGTCGGCGCGTGGGGTGAGCTTGCCCTATCTGCTGCGCGAGGCCGGGTTGTTGAACGGCGCGTCCAGCTTTAAATTTATCTCGTCGGACGGTTATGCCGTAACCATGACCTACAACCAAGTATGCGGCAAACTGTACACCTATCTGCACCACGGCCCATCCGGCAGCGGCGGGGCTTCCGCCGTCGACGCAATCGTCGCTTGGGCTTGGGGGGAGGATGGCCGCCTACGGGACGAAAACCTCCGTCCCTTCTTTGGGCAAAGCGGCCCATGGGAGGTCAACACCTCGGCCATGGTCAAGGACTTGCGCCACATTGAGGTGTCCACCGCTTCGGCGGGCATATGGCCCCCGCCGGGCGCCTCTGTGGCCAGCGGCAGTTCCGTACCTGTCGGCACGGCACTCAAACTGACCCATACCAGCATGGACAACGTGCGCGTCTACTACACCCTGGACGGCAGCGAACCCAATTACAACAGCCCTGTATACAACCCGTCGACGAGCTATTTCCAACCCCAGCTCAATAAACCGTTGATTTTGACAGAAAGCGTGACAGTCAAGGCGTTTGCCGCCGCCCTTGGTTGCGGGCGGAGCCCGGTCGCCACGTTCCGCTATACGGTGCAGTGAGTTGAGTATGGTAAGTACGGTAAGTATGGTAAGTATGGTGCGTACGGCAAGTACGGCGGCATGTCGGCGTCCCATGGCATGGGTGGCGATAGCGGCCCTGCTCCTGCTCCTGCCCCTCGCCTCGGGTTGCGCGGCACCCGCGCCCACGCCCGCACCGGAGCTTACGCCCCCGGCGCAGGGGGCTTCGATCACCTTCCTGTTTTTCAGCGACACCCAGGCACGCCCGGAAACCGGCGCCAACGCCAACGCCAACGCCAACGCCGGTGCCAACACCGGCATCGGCGCCTTGCTGACGGGGGCTGTGGCGGGCGAACCTCGGGCGGAGCTTGTGATATTCGGCGGCGACACGGTGGACGACGGCGGGGAGAGCGGGGATTGGGAAGCTTTCTGGCGGAACGCTTCCGAACCGCTGGACGGGCTGGTTGTCGCGGCAGTCCCGGGCAATCATGACAACCACGCCATGCTTGCCGAACAGTTCGCGTACCCCGCGCGGGCGCCGGCGTCGCCGGGCGAGGGCTTTTTCTACGCCATTGACATGGGCGGCGTACACTTTGTGATGCTGGACAGCAACATCATGGGGGCGGATCGGCAAGCGGACATCGATTGGTTGCGGGCGGATTTGGCCGGCGAGCCAGCGCAAAAGGCCAACTGGCGCGTCGCTGTCTTGCACCACCCCCTGTGGCCGCCCGTGAACAACCCTAAGGACATGGCGCGCGCCGAGACAATGCGCGAGAATTTCCTGCCCCTGCTGGAAGATTATGGGGTTGATTTGGTTTTATGCGGCCATCAGCATGTCTATGCCCGCAGTCGGGCCCAAAATGGTATCGTCCAGATCATGGTGGCATCGGGGGCCAAGGAACCCTATCACGCGGACAACACGGAAGATATGGCCATAATCGGCGGCGCGCCCAGCTATCTGCGCATCACGGCGGACGCCGGGTCGCTCACCGTCACGGCCTTTGATGGAAACCACGCGGTTTTCGATACCTTAACGATCTTGCCGAGGAGCTGACGATGAGGAGACCTATACGCATGGCACGCATGGCACGGCGTGGCGTTCGGGCGCAGTGGCCGCCGTTGCCGCCGTTGCGGTGGTTGCCGCCGTCGCCGATCTTGCCGCTGTCTCCGCTATCGCTGTTGTGGTTAATGCTATTATTGCTGTCGTTACTGTTGCCGCTGTCTTTTCTCGTGGCTTGCGCGGAAGATGGATCGCCCGCCCAGGCGTCCGGGACAGAAGCCGGGGATGGCGGCGCCTGGACGATCCGCGTGACGAACCCGGCGGGCGAGGAACTCTGGCGTTTCGCCGAGGGCGATATGCCGGCATCCTTCGCCCATGCCTATTCCACCATCAACAACTGGCCCGCGGCCCGCTTCTACGCCGCGGAGGGCTGTTCTGTGGAAGATATCCTGCGGGCGAGCGGTGCATACGACACGGCCCAGCGGATCACCTTCCGGGCAAACGACGGCTATGAAGTCAGCCTGACCCGGGAGCAGTTGCTCTGTGCGCAATACTTCTACCCGTCCGTGGGCGAAAACGACGGCGGCGCCGAACCGGTTCGGCCCATCATTGCCTACCGGTGGCGCGAAGGGTCGGATGACATGGGCGACATCCGCGAGGACAAGCCCACCTTGATCATCGGGCAGCGCAATCCCTTCGAGCATACCAACCCTGCCTTTGTGGAGGGCGTGGCGGAGATCGTCGTGGACGGCGACGCCTGTGATGCATGGGCGGCGGCGACTACGTTTCCCTTGCCGGGCGCCATTGCCGCCGGGGAGACCGTGAAGCTACAGCATCCCGACTACGGCCTGGTCAAGCTGTTCTACACGTTGGACGGTAGCGATCCCACCATGTTGTCGGCCATGTACAACCCAAGCGTCTATCAGCCCGAGCTGAACGTGCCCATCCCGATTGAGGGGCCTACTGTCATCAAGGTGATAGCCGTCGGCTACGGGAAAAATGACAGCGAGGTCGCTGAATTTTCGTTTACGGTCTCGACGGGTTAGGGATATGATGAATCAGACGCGGACAACAACAACAACAATAAAAACACCCCTTGCCGGGCGCCTGATCCCCATGTTGGCGGCGGCCTCCCTTTCCCTGTTCCTGCCCCTATCCCTATTCCTGTTCGCGGGCGTTGCCGGCGTGGCCGTCGGCTGTGCCGCACCGCCGGATCTGCTAGACAGCGGGGACGCCGACTATGAGGCGCAGGTCATACAAATCGAGGGGCTACGCGAGTTGGGCGGCGGTATCGCCGAAGTTAGCGTGGCCGAGATGCGCACCCTTCCGCAACATGAGCTTGACGCCAGCTACCGGCGCACCACCGGGCTATATGAAGAGTTCCATATGTCCGGCCCGCTACTCGAAAGCGTTGTCGCTTTGGCCGGCGGCGATTTGCGGGACTACGCCGGCTTGGGGATAATCGGCCGCGACAACTATTACTGCCTGTTTTCCCGCGAGGTGCTGGGCGACACGCCCGATCTACTGCTGGCGTTGGTTATCGACGGGCAATACAAGCTGGATGCGGACAATGCCCCGGCCCGCGCCGCCGTACCCGGGCAGTTCGGGCCATATTGGGTCAAGCAAGTGGCCAAATTGGTGTTGTACGAAGAAATCCCGGAAAAGAAGATCACCAGCGTATGGGTGTTTCAAAACCTCACGGCGGGCATCGCGGCCGTGGACTACGAATACTACGGCGCGACGGATCGCGCCATCGATCTGGAGCAGTTGTTCTCCCGCTTGGACTATGTGGACAGCCGGGCTTTTTTCACGATGAAATCGGCGGACGGGTTTCAAAAAGACGAAGCCATGGGCATCGTCAAGTCGCGCTATTACATCAAGATCGACGGGGAAGACGCGCCCACCAACGTGGCCCCCTACATCCAGCTGGGCATGAACGTGCAGAGGATCGCCTGGATCTCCACCAGTAACGACGCCGCTGTCTTCCCATATATGCTGACGAAATACATGGACACAGCCATGGTGGGCGGGCAGGCAGGGATCCCGCTGGACGAGGTGCTCTACGAGGTGGGGGTGGACACGGTCAAAGCCGCCGAATTCGAACTGATAGGCATTAATGGCCAGCGTGTCCGGGCGCGCGGCGCCGACCTGGGCGGCGCGGTGCTGATTCCCACAGCCGGCGGCGGCGCCGGCGTGGCTTGGATGCCCGGGCATGATTATCCCGCCGTGGAGGAGTTGCTTCGTGTGAAGCTCGTGGAATCATGACGCCGCTATGGCTCGCGGTGAAAAGGCGGGCGTCGGCGTGGTTACCGGGGCAGCCGGGGCAACCGTGGCGGCCGTGGCGGCTGTGGCGGTCGGCGTTGCCCTGGCAGCCGGGGCTGCTGGGGTTGCTGGCAACTCTGTTGCTGATGTTGCCCGCTTGCGGCGCCGCGGATACCGCCCTGACCGAGGCGGAAGGGGCGGCTGTGTCGTCGATCTGCGGCGTGGCGGCTTCGGCCCTCGAGGACATCAGCCGGGAGGTGTTGACGCAGGAGCTGTCCGGGAAGTTCCCGGCTGTGGACAAGGTGTATCGGCACCAGGATCAGGATCAGGATCTGTATGTGTTTGTTGTCAGCCCCGTGGCTTACAACGGGCCTGTCGCCATGGTTTTGGCCATAGACGGCGAAACCGGCAAGAGCGTGGGGTTGCAAATCCTCTCGCACAACGAGACGCCCCATTATGTGCGGGATATGGAGAGCGCCTGGTTCACTCGGCGTTTCGCCGGCAAGCCCGCGGAGTTATACTTGCGGCTGGCGCGGCTAAAAGCCAACAGCGAGCAGGATATCGTGGCCATCACCGGCGCCACGGTCACCACCGAGGGCGTGATCAATGGCGTGAACGCCGCCTTTGGCGTGTACCAGGAAGCGGTGTTGGGGCGGATCGCCGGGGATGTGCCCTACATGGTGCGCTTTGAGCCAGCCGAAGGCGATGGGCCGACAGAGACAGGTAGCTTGGCGATACGCGCCCATGGCCTGGTTCTAGCGGAAATTGGCATGGGGGAACTCAAGGAGTTGCCTGCCGTGAAACGCACGATGAGCATCCATTCTTCCGCCGGCACCACCCAGCATGTGTTCCGGGGCACGTTGCTCTCCCATGTGTTGGATCTCGCCGATCCCAGCTTCGCGGAGCGTTTCGGCTGGGTGTTGGCGGTGGGCGTGGACGATTACCTCTCCCATATCTCCATGGAGGAGGTGTTGGCGGAAAACAGCGTCTACATCATGTACGAGGACAACGGCGAGCCCTTGCCCAAGAAAAACGGCGAACCGGGCGCCCTGCGTATTGTGGTGCTGGATGATGTGTTTGGCCAGCGATTCACCAATTACCTGCTGGAAATTGTACTGGAAAACGAGGATGCCTTGGGATGAACAAACCTAAGAATAAATCGAGGAGAACGCTGTCCGCCAAAGCGGTGCTATCGATCCTGCTGTTGCTGGGCTTCCTTTTTATGGCCCTCACCGGCGCGCTTCTCTATTTTGGGAAAACAGGGATGTTGTGGGGGATTCCCCGCGGCGCGTGGCGGCAAGCGCATGCCGTCGCGGCCCTTGCCCTGTGCGCCCTTGTCGTCGCGCACCTAGTCCTCAACCGCCGGATCCTCTGGCGCGAACTTTGCGCCTTGTTTGGACGCAAATGAGGAAGGGGAGGGTGCGGGTGAAGGCAAAGGCGAAGGGGAAAGGGAAGTGGAACGCGAAGGCAAAGGCGTTCCGCAGGGGATGCGGCGCAGGGGTGCTTGCGTTGCTTTGCGCCATGATGCCCCTGGGCGGTTGCGCGGCGCCGGCGCCGGCGCCGGAGTCCGTCAGCGAGACCCGCTTGCTGATGGATACGGTCTGTACCATCACGCTGTACGGCCAAAACGCCGACCGGCCCCTGCTTACCGAATGCCTCGATCTATGCTTTTCGTACGAAACCCTGCTCAGCCGCACCTGGGAGGGCAGCGATATTTGGCGTATCAATCATGCGGGGGGACAGCCGGTGGACGTGGATCCCCGCACCGCCGAGGTGCTTCGGGCGGCCTTGGCCTTTGGCGATCTATCCGGTGGTATGTTTGATATCACAATCGGGCGGGTGAGTAGCCTGTGGGCCTTTGGCGGCGGCGGGGCCGGCAGCGGGGCTGTCCCCCCCGGCGACGAGTTGGAAGAGGCGCTGGCCACCGTGGACTACCGGCAGGTGACCGTATCGGGGAACACGGTACAGCTGGCGCAGGCGGAAGCTTGGTTGGATTTGGGCGGCATCGCCAAGGGCTACATCGCCGATCAGCTGGCCGCCTTTCTCAGGGAGCGGAGCGTGGGCGGCGCCGTGATTAACTTGGGCGGCAATGTGGTGACGGTGGGGCGCAAGCCGGATGGCAGTTTATGGCGGGTAGGCGTCAAGGAACCCTTCGGCGAGGAAGGCGCCTTGTTGGGCATCCTATCCACCGGGGAAGGGTCTGTCGTCACTTCGGGCATTTATGAGAGGCATTTTGTGGAAGGCGGCGTGCATTACCACCATATCCTCGACCCTGCCACGGGGTTCCCGGTGCAAAACGATGTGGTCAGCGTCACCGTGATATCCGAAAACTCCATGGAGGGCGATGCCCTCTCCACCATTTTCTTGCTGGTGGGCAGCGAGGCGGCGTTGGCGTTGCTGGAAAGCCTCCCTGGCGTGACAGGGGCGTTGGTGCTACGCGGCGACGGGGAGCTGATCCCGTGGGGGGAGATAGCGTTCGAAAGCGCGCCCGCACATGCAAAAGGAACCAAGTGAGCTGGGGTCACCTGGTTCCTTTTGGTATTTCGTCTCCTTATGTTTTGTCAAGGTGTTGGAGGTCACCTGACAGAACGGAGTACAGAGCGGTGTCAAGTTATCTCGCGGTATCGCGGTGTCAACTAATCTTGCGGTATCAACGTATATCAAATGATGGGCGGAAAGATTATGAGGGCAGGGCGCTCATTTGTTCGGAAAAGTTTTCCGTTTACAGCGGCGCCCCTGCCACATCATAATATTTACCAAAAGGAGAGTCGCATAACCCATCGTCCAAGCGAGGTGGCTTTTGCGCTTTCTCGATGTTTGGGGGGCTTGTTGTTTTCGTATATTCATCGTAACCTATTTTTCTTTGGATTGCTACTACCCATGCGGGTAGTTTTCCACTGCCTTGCAAGGTTTTGGCGGGTAGGAAACAGGACAAAAGGGGTAGGGTACTTGTGCTTTTGCATGAAATCATATATAATTAGAGTAAACGTATTGGAAGTGGTTTTTTTTGGAATTGCGGGAGGCCCGCCTGGACGGCCAGACACTGTACAGGGGGAAAATCGTGAACGTGCGCGTGGATAGCGTCGCGCTCCCGGACGGTCGGACGGCCACCCGGGAGGTCGTCGAGCATCCCGGGGGCGTGGCCGTTGTCGCGGTGACAGACGCCGGCGAGGTATTTACCGTGCGGCAATATCGATATCCCTTCGGCGAGGTGACGCGGGAAATACCGGCGGGCAAACTGGAACCTGGGGAGGATCCCCTCGCATGCGCCCTGCGGGAGCTTCGGGAGGAGACAGGGTATGTGTGCGGCCGCATGGAGCCCTTAGGGGTGATATATGCGTCCCCGGGCGTATATACTGAGAAATTGCATCTCTATTTGGCCTTGGATCTCACCTTTGTCGGCCAAAAATTGGACGACGGTGAGTTTCTGCATGTCGAATCGACGCCGTTGCAGGAGCTTGTCAGCCAGGCCGCGAGCAACGAGATCAAAGACGCCAAGACCATCATAGGCATTATGCTCGCCCAAGGGCGGATCGGGCGGCCGCAACGGGAAGGGGGGCGCGGGGGTGCCTGAAAAAATCCTGATTGTAGAAGACGAGCGGGCCATCGTGGATATTCTCACCTTCAACCTGAAGAGGGAGGGGTACGATGTTTTGCAAGCCGGGGACGGCGAGAGCGGGCTCGCCTTGATACAAAAGGAAAACCCGGATTTGGTGCTGTTGGACATCATGTTGCCCGGCTTGGATGGGTTTTCCGTGTGCCGTCGCCTGCGCCAGGAGGGCGCCGGCGTGCCGATCATCATTTTAACCGCCCGGGAGGATGAGTCCGACAAGGTGCGGGGCCTGGAGCTGGGCGCCGACGACTATATCACGAAACCCTTCTCCATGCGGGAACTCCTCGCGCGCGTGCGCGCCAACATGCGCCGCACCGCCATCGGCGAGGGTGGCGGCGCCCCAACGGCAACGGCAACGGCAACGGCGCCAGGCGGCGACGATCGCCTGTTGCGCTGCGGCCCCCTGTCGTTGCACCTGGGCCGCGCGGAGGCCTATAAAAACGGATCGCCGCTGTCCCTGACCAGCCGCGAGATCGATTTGCTCGCGTTTTTCATGCGCCGGCAGGATCAAGTGATATCCCGCGAGTCCCTGATGCGCGAGGTGTGGAACTACGACTACTTTGGCGACCTGCGCACGGTGGATGTGGCTGTCCGCCGCCTGCGGGAGAAGATCGAGGACGATCCGGGGGAGCCGCGCTTCCTGCTGACGCGCCGGGGGATAGGGTATTTGCTGGCGTCGCCGCAAAATAATATATTGGATACTATATAGGTGGGGGAAGGATATGCTTCGCAGCCTGCGTGTCAGATTGGTGACGGTCATGATGTTGCTGATTATCCTGATGCTGGCGGTCATGGGCGTTTTTTTGGCGGGCGGCGTCGCCACCCACCATATCAACGCCTTTGCGGGGCAGATGGAGGAAGCCTTTACCCTGCGCCTGGATTTTATCGGCGCCCTGCGCGCCGGCGCCGGCGCGGACGATCCGCCGGCCGCCCTCAAGGAGATCTTGACGGGACACTCCGCGTTGCTGGGCATTGACAATCTCCAGCGCAATTTTTATATCTTGGATGCCAAGACCGGCGCCTTTTTGGCGGGATCGGATGAGCAAAAGGGCGCCGCGCTCGAGCTGACGCCCTCCATCTTGACTGTGCTGGCCGACAACACGAAGCCCGCCCCCATCGACGCGCGGATCGGCGCCGGGTATATGGACTTCGCCGCGCCCATCGAAGGCGCCCGGGGCGTGTATATCGTCTATATCAAAGACACCAACGAAAGCTCGCAAGAGCTTATCTCGCAGTTGCTCTCCGTTGTTTTCGAGACGCTTGTCGTGGGCGTGGCGATGGCGATTGTCCTGTCGCTGGTCCTGTCCAAGGCCATCACGACGCCTTTGGAACGCCTGACACGCGGCGCGCGGCGCATGGCGTCGGGGACTTTTGCCGAGGGCGCGGCCGTAGCCGTGGCCGTGGAAAGCGACGACGAGATTGGCGTGCTCACCAGCACCTTCAACGACATGGCGAGGGAACTCCAGCGGACGCTGGAGGAGGTGGGGTCGGAACGGGACAAACTGGGTACGCTGTTTTTGCACATGACGGACGGCGTAGCTTCCTTCACCCGCGATGGCGCGCCCCTGCAAGCCAATCCGTCCGCGGAGCGGATGCTGGGCTGTCATTTTTCCGATATGCCGCGCTACGATGAGGTGCTCGGCGACGTTGCGCCGCTGGCGGAGGTCCTGGCCCTTTGCGAGGAGCCCCGGTTCTTGCTCAAGGAATGCGAGAGGGGCGGCCGCCGCCTACTCATCTCGCTGGCACCCTTTGGCCGCGAGGGCATTGACGGGATTATGGCGGTCTTGCATGACGTGACGGAACAACACCGCTTGGATGAGGTGCGCCGGGAATTTGTCCTGAATGTCTCCCACGAGCTGCGGACCCCGCTGACCAATATCCGTAGCTACGCCGAGACGCTGTTGGACGCGAAGGATTTGCCGCCGGAGACGGCCAGTTCCTTCACGCAGGTGATCTTAAGGGAAGCCGAGCGCATGAACAACATCGTGCGCGATCTCCTGAGCCTGTCCCGCTTCGATTACGGCAAGCTGGACTGGCATGTCGCGAGTTTCCCGCTGGACGAAATGCTGCAAAGCATCCATGCGGCTATGCTCTTGGAAGCCGAACGCATGCGGCATGAATTGACGCTTTCTTGCCAGTCGCCGCTTTTCCTCACGGGCGACCGCGCGCGCCTGGAACAGGTCGTGGTCAATGTGTTGACCAACGCGCTCAAATACACGCCCGCCGGGGGGCGCGTCGAGGTGAGCGCCAGCCAGACCGGCGACACGGCGCGTATCGTCGTGCGCGACAATGGCATCGGCATCCCCAAAGAGGATCTGCCCCACATCTTCGAGCGGTTCTACCGCGTGGACAAGGCGCGCACGCGCCACTCGGGCGGGACGGGGCTTGGCCTTTCCATCGCGCGGGAGATCGTCGAAGCGCATCACGGGGTCATCGATATCAGCAGCGTGTCGGGCGAGGGCACCACGGTAACCATCTCCTTGCCGGTGGAGGGGGAGGGGGCGTCATGAGCCGCCGCGTCAGGGAGCATTTGAAAACCGCCCTCATCGCCGTGCTCATGTTGTCGCTGTTGACATTGACCTTCGCCATTTGGCTACTCGACAGCCCTGTGACGCGGGAGGATACCGGGGGCCTCGCATGGCTGGCCGCCGCGTTGGGGTTGGTCTCGCCGCAACCCGAATCGATTTCGATCGTGGTGGACAACACATACCAAGAAGCCGCGCTCCCCGCCGTTTTCGTTTGGACAAGGCATGGGCGGCATTGGAGCGCGCCGCGTGACGCGGCCTTGCGAGACAGCGCGTACCACAACATGAAAGATACGCTCGGGGCGGCGTTGGGATCGGCTGGGCAGCCTGCCGCGCCGCAGGCCGCCGAAGCGTGGTGCGTCGCCCTGTCCGCCGACGGCATCTATCTGGAATTCACCGCCCCGCTGCCCCTGCCGGCGCTCTCCCTGTGGCTGGCCGCCGAGGAAGCCTCGTTGCCCGATGTGCCTGTCCGCCGATTGGCGTTGGTCGCGCAGGGCCTGGTTTTATCGCTTTGGTTTATCGACGAGAATGACGGCATGCCTTACTCCTGCCAGACGGCGATGCCCGCGCAGACCATCGCGGACGATCCCCCCCGCGGCTTCGCGCCATGCCGGTTCGGGTTCGAAACCGAGGGGTACCAACGGGCGGCCTATTCGTTGTTCTTCGACGAGGAGCCGCAACCCCGGGCGGCGGTTTATACCCCGGCTACCCTGACGCCTCCCGTCGTCGCGGCCTTTTTATCGCAGCTGGATATCAACCCCAGCACCTATGCGTGTATTACGCAAGAGGATGGGAGCACGACCTATTTTTCCGGTATGCGGTATTGCCAATTCGCGCGGCGCGAGCGCATCCGGTACGTGGCGCCGCCCGATGGGCAGGAAAGGGATAGCGACGGGGCGCCTGTCGCGGCGCCACAGCGTTTCATGGAGATCGAGACGGCCCGCGCGTTGCTGGCCGCGCTGTCGCCCCTTGTGGGGGAAGGCCGCCTTGGCTTCTTTGCGGTTGTGGCTGATGTCGCGGATGATGTTGTGGCTGATGTTGTGGCTGAGGATGCGGAAACCCCGGGCGCCGCCGCCATGACGGTCACCTTTATCTATGAGCTGGACGGCCTGCCGGTGTTTTTGTCGGAAGGGCCGCCCGCCGTGTTTACCTTCCAAGGCGGGCAGCTCATCGAGGCCGACATACGCATCCTGGCGTTTTCCGTTCACGAAGAATACACCCCCCTCATACCCGAAGCCACCGCGTATCTCCTGTTCGGCGGGCAACACCCATCGGGCGATTTCGATCTGCGGCTCGTCTACACGGAAGAAGAGGGGCGGCTCACAGTGGGATGGGGCGGCATGTAGCCGCCCCATGGAGGATGTTAATAGAGCGAAAAACAGAACACCAACTATGGCTTGTTCCCACCAATACGAAGAAACCCACTGATGGCAGAATGAAAGCAGGTAAAAGCTGTGAATAGAGTATTGATTGTCGAGGACGATGAGAACATCGCCAAATATATAAATACCTGCCTTAACATGGGCGGTTATGAAAGCGTTGTTTGTGAAAATGGGAAAACCGCCATTGAACGAATATTGAATGAACCTTTTGACCTTGTGCTACTTGACGTTATGCTTCCAGAAATAGACGGTTTTTCTATCATGGAGCGCATTTGTTCTCTGGATATAGCCGTTATTTTTCTCACGGCCATGCAGGATGTTTCGGATAAAGTCAGAGGGTTAAAGCTAGGCGCGGAAGATTATATCGTAAAGCCATTTGAAACCCTTGAACTTCTTGCCAGAATAGAAGTTGTTTTGCGTCGCAAACATAACAACAGGGTTTTATTAACATACAAAGATATTGAAATGAATATCGAAAACCATACCGTGAAACGTGGCGGCATACCTGTTTCGCTAACACCGAAAGAATTTGATACACTAGCATTTTTTGTCCAACATCAAGATATTGTTATATCAAGGGAGCGTCTATTAGCTACCGTTTGGGGATATGAATTTGAAGGCGAAAGCCGCACGGTAGACACCCATGTACAGCAGGTACGAAGAAAGACAAACTTAAAGGGAGAACTTGTATCTGTCCCCAAATACGGTTACAAACTCATTAGGGGGGAGGACCTGTGAGGTTTTGGCAAAAGATATTTCTGATTTCCCTTTTATTGGCGACAATCGCAATCAGCGTTATTTCTTCCGTTTTGCTTGTACGCAGTCACGAAACAATTCTGCGTTCAACAAAGGAAGCAACGGAGAGGGCGTTTGAAAGCTATGTTGCCACTGTGGGCAAGCGGGTTGCTGAGGAAAAAGCAAAAACGCACGCTCTCTTTCTTACAAGAAAACAGGTTGCAACCTTGCTTTCGGATATGGCCGACAATTCACGGAACGAAGAAGTCACCCTTGAAATGATTGCAGACGTTAGCGATAATTACAGCATGTGGGGACTTTCAGGGGAACAAAAAATACACAGCGTAGAATTAAAGGATATGAGCGATAAAAAACTTATTAGGGTGACATCAACGGTTCTGATTGAAGGAAAGCCTTATACTCTATCGGCATCCAAAGATGTGACAGCAATATGTTCATCCTTTCAATCTGATATTGCCTATGTACAATCAATTGGTGGAATTGTTTCGGTTGCCATTGCCGGAATCTTGCTCTGGGTAATGATTATTACTATGAGACCACTGGGAAAAATAAATGCTGTAACCAAAAAAATCGCAGAAGGAAATTATCGCGAGAGAATTCCTGTATCAGGAAATGACGAACTTTCCGAACTAGCTGATAATATGAATGTTATGGCGAACAAAATAGAAGAAAATGTCAGCCAAATGGAACGTCTTGCGGAAAGCCGAAGAGTATTTATTGCCAATATGACACACGAACTTAAAACACCACTTACGTCCATTCTTGGATTTGCAAATGTTTTGAAAATCAAAGCTGACGTTTTAGATGAAGAACGGCGGGAGTACGCTTCCATTATTGAAGCGGAAGCGAAACGGCTCCGCTTGCTTTCCAATAAGCTTTCTGAGTTAATCTTGCTTGGCGAAAACAAACTTGATTTACAGCAGGAAAATATTCAAGCTGTTATTTCTGAAATCTCTGAACGTATTGCGCCTTTGCTAGAAACCCGTCAGCTCTGTTTGAATTGCGAGGTTCAACCGCTCTGTATTATGATGGATAAAACGCTTTTTGTGTCTTTGATTTACAATCTGCTGGATAACGCCATGAAAGCGTCCTCGCCGGGTCAAAGTGTCCATGTAACTGCTAATGATGATAGTGGACATGCAATAATCACTGTCCAAGATTACGGCTCAGGGATTCCAAAGGACAAAATACCACAAGTGACCGAGGCGTTTTTCATGGTGGACAAAGCCCGTTCGAGAAAAGCTGGCGGGTTTGGAATGGGGCTTGCCCTTTGTAAAGCAATTGCCGGGGTACATCATGGCACGCTGGATATTCAAAGCAAGGAAGGACACGGTACTTGTGTCGTACTGAAATTCCCCATTGTAAAGGAGGAGCGCAGCGAATGAAAAGAAAAAGTATGTTTGTAACGATTGCAGGCGCGGTTTTTATCATTGTGCTTGGAATCTTTTTTAGCCCTTTCCTCTATCATATTTTATTGAACTCATCGGATACCGTTTCTGAACAATACGATATTACAGAAACATTAACTGCGCAATCGGCGGCGTTTATAAGCAATTTCATGTTTCCTAAAAATGAGAATAGGCGTCCGATTAACATAGCAGAGGAGATTGACGAGAGGGAAGTTTTGGGAGCAAGCAAGCTCTTTCAAATGGCAGGGCTGAATTATGAATCGTCGTTGTTAGATCGTATGGAGGAGACAACAGATACCCGCTATCGTGTGTTGGGAATAGATAAAGAAATAAACGGAAGTTACTACACGTTATTTTTGGCTTTAGATGAAAACAATATTCCTTTGACATTCCGATATAAGAGACTCGACGCTCACACGACCCAAGACATTCAAAACGCAGTCATTGCCTTACATTCCTATATGGACGGCGACCCCTCCGCAGTGAGCGACTATATGGGAAAGATAGATGCTGTTTACGATGGCGCGATTGATTCTAAATTGCAACTTATCATAGACGAAGCATTTGGTAACATGCATTGGTCAGATAAGCCAAGTTATAAGATTTCGCTTTGGGAATGTTTCACACTTGGCGAATGGGATATTTTTTCGGATAAGGAAAATGTAGTTTTGGCATTCGTCATGGGCAGATATAACCTACAACTATATTATGACCCTGTGACAAAAGATTTTTGTGGATATAACTTAGCCACGAACCAAACCTTGTTTGGGACATAAAAGACAAGTAAACATATAATCAATTCAAATGCAATGGCTTATAGCTTTTGCATTTTTTTTGCATTTTCCGGGGGATTCCCTGTCAATGCCAATGGCATAATTTAATTAGCCGAATTATTGAAATTCTCGCTCAAACAACTATAGGGGGTTTTATTATAATGAAAAAAATAATATTGATATGTTTGTTGGCCTGCTTTATTATGCTGTTCTCCGCATGTGGAACTTCGACAGAACAAAGCAAAGGCGAGGATGTTGTTCAGACATCAAACGAGCAAATAGACGAGAAAACGAATGAACAAACAAATTTCCCCAATGAATACAAAAATGAAATGAACGGCGTGATTTTTGACGTGGTTTTAGAAATCCCGGAAAATTTAGATTTTAGCCAGCTCAAAAAAAGCACAGCATCTGCCCAACGGCCGGACATGAACAAGGTGATAGAAGCGTTCGTTACCGAGCAAGAAATTTCAGAAGAATTTAAAGACAAAGGGATTGGCCCGAACGGAGAGCAGTTTGATACCCATTATCTTATCTTCAAAGATGGAGGTTCTTTGTATGTAGCGAATTCGTTCAGTTATGCAACTCCGCTTTTTGGGAAGATACAGACTGCATTCCGTAGGGACACGGCAGACAATTTTACCAAAAACGAGGAGTTATCCTTTGGGTCATCCAATCAAGCTTTTGAGACAATAAAAGTACAACTTAATGGAGTTGGATATGAGTTGCAAGAACTCCGCTATGATTTTTATGCTCTGGACGCCCATACGCTAAGTCAGCAAGAAATGCAGGAAGATATATTTCAAAAAGGCGAGCAAAAAACGGAATGGAACGGAAATGAGGATGCCTATTACTTCTTTGCGGAACAGATATATCAGGGGCTTCCCGTATTCTTTGGTAGCAAGGACTTCCCACAGGATGATGAAAATTATCGCCCCATTGAAGCGCTCTATTCCCAAAAAGGGATTGAATACTTGTCGGCAGCCCCTGCGCTGTATCGCTTCCATTCCCAAAACGGAACGGTTGTTTTAGCTGACTTTGAAATAATAGCGCAAAGTGTCGCCCAAAAATATGGGAGCCTTCTAACAAACGAAAGCTATGGCGTTCATCGGGCAAAACTCTGCCAGATTCCCGTTCAGAACCAAAGTGGAGGATATGACGTAAAAATAGGTTGGCTAATTGAGATGACGGTAAGTGGAGTGGAAGAAGGACAAGCATGCACGTTTCCATTATATACGTTCGTTGACGCTGAAAACGGGCTTGAGATCATTCTATGAGCGAAAAAAAGCGTGCTTATACAAGAATCGATTTGATGCGGCTCTTAAAAGGCTGGACTTTACTTTTAGCAATTCCCGGCGTGATGTTGGTTTTGTATTTTTCCGCTAGAACTGACATCAGTGGCATATCGGGATCCGCCCTTAATGTTTTCTCGAATGCGATTAGTCGCAGGGGATTTATTGTTGCTTACATTTTTTGTGCCTGTGCCTATGGTTTTTGTTTCAGCGAGGATTTGGAAAGTGACTACCTTCGGTATGCGCTAATTCGGGGAAACCTAATAAAGTATGTTGCAGCGAAAGTTGCCATTATGCTTTTTTCTTCTGTTTTCGTGATGACAATAGGTTGTTTGCTATTTGCCCTTGCATTGAAAATCTGTCTCCCGTGGCAAGACCCTGAATCCTACCAAAATGTTTCATCCAGTATGTGCATATTCTTGATTGATTATCATATGGTTCTGCTCTGGATCGTGTTGGCTGGCTTCCTCTATGGAATATGTGCCGGTGTTCTAACCTTAGCTTCTGCTTACATCTCTTTATATATAAGAAACAAAATGCTGATTTTGGCTATGCCAGCGTTGCTTTTGCAGTTGATTGAGGAACTGTTCCCTCCACGGAATAAAGCGATTTCTTCTTTGCTTCCTGCTCATGCGTTTAATGTGTAGACAAACGTATTTCAAAATGATGGACTGTCTTTTTTCTGGGCGATTGGATATGGTCTGTTGCTTACGGGAATATTAGGTTTTGTGATTTATAGAAAGATTAGGAAAAAGCTATGAAGCAGATTGTTGTGTTAGGAAAGTACATAAAACATGTCTTGATTTATAAAATATGGAACGTAAAAACGGCTACCTTGTTGCTATTGATGTTCTTCATCAATTATCTTTACTGCAAGCCGATTTTAGATTTTTCCGCAGACGCAAATTATCCTGTAACGCCTTGGGTGTTTCCCTTTATGCTGTCAAACATATTTTATCTGGCTTTATTTATGATTGGAGTTCTCTATTATTTTTCTGACGTGCCTTTTATGCAATATCCTAATATGTATCAGGTCATCCGGGTTGGAAGAAAAAAATGGGCAATCGGGCAGATATTCTCTATAGTCGTACAATCATTTTTCTTGATTGTCGCAAACATGGGGATGACGGTATTGTTGTTAAGTAGCCACTTGGATTTGAACTTTGAATGGGGAAAATTATTACACACCGCGGCCTTGACAAATATCGACATAAAGTATGGTTTTTTGTTTGGCTTTTCTTATGAGGCAATGCAACTATATACCCCCCTTGACCTTATGTTTTTAACACTTGTATTAGGGGCACTGGTTTTAAGTTTTACTGGAATATTGATGTTTGCTCTTAGCCTGATTGCAGGCAGGATATTTGCTATGGCAATGGGAACAGGCATGGTGGGAATCATTTTTGCTTTGGAAGGCGTCCCGCCTATATTAGTGGTAGGATTGGGAAAGATTGGATTTATGAATTGGTTACGGGTGGCACAAATCGGGGTAAAAGAACACGGGAGTTTCCTAATGCCTTCTTTTGAATACATGGTGACTGTGTTAATCATGGGGATATTGTCATTAAGCCTTGTTATTAATTGGAGGATTCGTCATGTGGATTTTGAGTGGATAAAGGAAGATTAAATGATAAAGAAAGCAGGGAATGAAAGATGACTAATAAAAACATGATTGAGGTGCAGGGAGCTTGCAAGACCTTTCGGGAAAACAAGGTACTCAAAGAGGTTTCCTTGGCTTGCGAAAGTGGAAAGATATATGGCATTGTCGGACGAAACGGTTCAGGTAAAACGGTACTGTTTAAGTGCATTTGTGGTTTTTACAAATTGGATAAAGGGCAGATAAAGGTCAATGGGAAGATTATGGGCAAAGAAATTGATATGCTGACCAATGCAGGAATCATCATTGAGGAACCTGCTTATTTGAGGAATTTTAGCGGTTATCGCAACTTGGAATTTCTGTACCGCATACGAAACAAGAAGGATAAAAACAAATTGCAGGAAACAATGAAAGAAGTGGGGCTTGAACCATTATCAAAAAAGCGCGTGGGGAAATACTCCCTCGGTATGCGTCAGCGTCTTGCTTTGGCACAGGCAACTATGGAGAATCAAGAGATCTTAATCATGGACGAACCCATGAACGGACTGGACAAAGATGGTGTAGCTGATATGCGACGATTTTTTGAGGATTTGAAAAAGCAAGGAAAACTCATTCTATTAGCCAGCCATAATAAGGATGATATTGATATTCTGTGTGACGAAGTGTTCGAGATGGACAAAGGTGAGTTAAGCCCGATAATAATTTAAGAGTATCATAGAGTTGTACCGCAAGGCACGAGTATATTCGCCGCAAACCGGAGCGGGATATAAAAAAGGGCTGAAAATAGAGGGGCTGTCGCACTTTCTTAGCGCGACAGCCCCATCCCGTAAACTACCCGGTTTATCGCCCACGACAGGCTTGATTAACTTGGTTACCAACCGCCGGTATATTTGGCCGGCCAAGGCCGGATGCTCCCCGAATAGATCAGCACGTCGTCGATGTACAGGGGATACTTATCCATATCGACGCCCACGTTCCAAAGGCCCACATTAAATCCCAGGTTGCCCATGAGATTGCTCATGTTGTACCTTTCCACAGCGTCCCTTGCGCCGGTGACGACCGGCTTGGCCATGTCATCGCAGAAAAAACTGTAGGTGAGCTTGCTCTGGGTTTCAAACCTGAATTTGACCGCGTAACGGTGCCAACGACCCGGTTCCGGTATGACAGGGATTTCCCTGCCGTCCTGTGAGTAGGCAACCATGCCTCCGTGCCAATCGGTCAGGGTGAAGTTGTCATATTCCCAAGCCCACTGCCCGTACCGGAAGGATAAGCATGGCGTGGTTTGCCGGGCGGTGGCGTAGAAGGACATCTCGAAGATATAATCCACACCGACCTTGTATTGGCTTGTAATTTTTTGGCTGGAGGTTTCAAAGATCCCAGTGGCGGCGGAGACTTTGAGCAACTGGTCTACCGGGCCCAGATAGAAGGCGTCGGTGGATTTGGGCTGGACAATGGCGTTGTTTTGTCCGTGGCCGGCTAGCAACGTCAGATCGTCGTCGCCATGTTTGAATGTCCCCAGCGTCAATTGGTCAAAGGTGGCGCTAAGGAGAAAGTCGTTTGGCGTGGGGTCATCGTCCGTCCAGTTGGCCGTGACCGTGACATCCCTCGCGGGCATGGTAAA
>WRCJ01000007.1 GCA_009784085.1 Oscillospiraceae bacterium
TTGGTCGCTTATCGCGAGGGGGGCTCGGGGGGAGGTATCGTCAAGCTGTCCGCCTTTGACCCCGACACGGAAACGATGCGATTCGCATTGCGCGCGCCGGGCGCCTATACTATCGGCTACAACCCGGTAGCCTTCGCGGACATACAGGGCCACTGGTCTCGGGACACCGTCGCGTTCCTGGCATCCCGCCAGATCGTGAACGGGCGGCCCGGCGGCCAGTTCGCCCCCGCCGATCAAATTACCCGCTGCGAGTTCCTCAAATTGGTGGTGGATTCGATAGACGGTCTTGACCTGCCACCGGCCGCCGGCGCCGCCTTCCCCGACGTGCCGCCCGGCGCGTGGTACGCCAGGCAAATAGTCTGGGCATACGAAATGGGCATCGTCAACGGCTTGCCCAACGGAAGCTTCCTGCCTGGCAGGGCCGTCTCCCGACAAGACATGGCTGTGATCATCCACCGTCTCATCCAAGCCATGTCTTGGAAACTGGACATCGCCCGGGCCGCGCAAGATTTTACGGACCAAGACAGAGTCAGCGGCTATGCCGCAGACGCCGTCAGCTTGCTGTGGCAATATGGGGTCGTAGGCGGCTTGCCGAACGGCGCGTTCAACCCCAGGGGCACGGCCAGCCGCGCCGAGGCGGGCGCCATTGTGAAAAATCTGATGACAGCCCTCCTGAATTCGTCGGCAGTCGAGAAAGACGAGGAAGCCGCATTGACCATCCGGGGCGACGGCGTGGCAAACGAGACTTCCTTCAGCCGCGCCAATTTGGAAAACATGGCGGCTTCCGCGGGGGTATACGCATACTCGGTGACCAACAACTTCCCCACCGACCGGGTAGAATACGCGGCCGGCGCTCCCTTGGCGGACTTGCTGGCGCAGGCGGGGCTAAAGGAAACGGCGCAGCTTGTCACGGTGATCGCCTCGGACGGTTACCGGCGCAACTTTACGGTGGCGGAACTCATCGAGGCGCCCCGCTACTATTTCCCCGCATCCGGGGAGAAGTCGCCCGTGCCCACCATCCTGGCCGTGGAAAGCGGAGGCGCGCCCAACAGCCTGGCGGCGGACGATCTGCGGCTGGTCATGGGGCAACGGGCACGGGGGGAGCAGAACAACCCTTGGCTCGTGAAAAGCGTCATCGCCATCGAAGTCAGCTGTTCCCAGCCCGATCAGTGGCCGGAGGTCACCTTCGAAGTCATCGAGGGAGATGCAGGCGCGGTGGTGGCCCTGGGACACGCAAACTTGAATTCTGTCAAGATTTACTACACGACCGACGGCTCCGATCCCACGGTGGAAAGCGCCATGTACAATGTGAGCGGGAGCCAATACCAGCCGGAACTCAACGCCCCCTTGACGCTCTCCCCGGGCACGGAGGTGCGGGCCCGCGCCATCGGCCCCGGCAGGAGGGACAGCGCGGTATCGTCCTTCGTGATGGGGGCGCCTTCGTGAGCCTTCGTGACGGGGGAGCCTTTGTGATGGAAAGTTGACAATATGCCGTTTTTTATGCTATAATGCGGTTATTGCCCCAAGATATGTCTCGCCATGAGGCAAATATGACATTTACTGGGCAATGACTACATAATAGAAAGAGGATGGCAACGATGAGTGACGACAATCAGGCAACCGACATCGGAAAAGAAGAAGAATTCGTGCAAGGCGAGGTGATAGCACCCGCCGAATCATTAGAGCGAGCCCAGGAAATAGCGGCGTCCTACGGGCTCAAACTGAAACATTACGCCAACGGTATCGCGCTGATGGCCGCCCCGGACGCAAAAGCGACGGCGTTGCGCAGCGTGGCGGTGCGCGACAAACTGGGCAAGGATGGCAAGGACGGCAAAGGGGGCAAGGGGGACGTCCCCCAACTCAGCCTCAACAAGATCTACCGCCCTTACGATGCCCCCGGATCGCAAAAAGACGGAAAAAAAAACAAACTGAGTGATCCCTATCAGCGCGATCCCGTAGCCTACAACCACTACAAAGCCGTGGAGCGCAGGCGGGCGGGCGCCGCACAGGCGAACGCCGCGCGGGCGTCCTCCGCCGGGCCGCTGGCCGCCGCGCTCAACACTTCCGCCGAGTCGGCGCAGTGGCACCGCGCCGAGATGGACGCCAACCTGGCTCTCCGCCTGTCGACCGGCAAAGGCGTGACCGTGGCGGTGATCGACACGGGCATCGACATCAACCACCCCGCCTTTACCGGCCGCATATCGTCCAAGTCTTACAACTCCCATACCGATAAAGTCGGGCTGACGCATGTGCGCGACGAATTCGGGCACGGTACGCATGTCAGCGGGATTATCGCCGCCCGGCTCGACGCCGCCGCCGATGTCTGCGGCATCGCGCCCGACGCCACGATTTTGACAATCAACGCCATCAACCCGGAAATCTATTCCTTTAACCAGTTCGCCCTGCTCAGTGGCATCAACTACGCGGTGAAAAACGGCGCCGACATCATCAACATGAGCTTGGGCAGGCACTACCTGTCCGGCGCGGATGATTTCGAACGCCGGACCATCGCCGACGCCGTGGCGGCCGGCGTGGTTGTGCTGGTCGCGGCCGGCAACGACGGATACGAGCGCGCCGGCTATCCGGCGGCTTACCCGGAGTGCATCGCCGTATCCGCCACCCGCCAGGGCTATCAGTTCGAAGACAATTACTCCAACTACGGCCCGGAGATTGCCTTTGCCGCGCCCGGAAGCGACATCTACGCGCCGGCTATCGGCGGCGGCTATCGGTACGACAGCGGCACCTCCATGGCTTGCCCGAACGCGTCGGGCGTGGCCGCGCTCGTGAAGGCCCTCCACCGGGAGTACGCGCCGAAAAAGATGCGCGATGTCCTGGGTCAGACGGCGATGGATGCGGGGGCGCCGGGCAGGGACGACTATTTCGGCGCCGGCATCGTCAACGCTTACGCGGCGGCGTTGGGACCCGAGGCGATGGTCAATGTCACCTTCGACGACGGCTTGGGCGGCCCTGTGCGCACGGTGAGGATCGCGCCCGGCGCCCGGCTTATCGAACCGGATGCCCCTGCACGGGAAGGCTTTGCCTTTGACGGGTGGGTTATCGCCGGGACGGGCGCCGCCTTCGACTTCTCCACCCCCGTGGCGGGGGCCATGGCCCTGTTGGCCCGCTGGACAAAAGCCGCGCCCGGCATGTATATCGCGGCTTTCCCGGACGCCATTTTCCGCCGCCAGGTACTGCGCCTGCTGGAGGAGGCGGACGGCAAACGCAGGCAGGAGAGCGCGTCGGTGGAGGCTGACCGGAAATTGCTGGCATCCGTCAAGTCGCTACAAGTGACGCATATGGACATTTACGATATGACGGGCCTGGAGTACCTGACAGGCTTGGAATATTTGAGCTGTTGGTACAACCAATTGACCTCCCTGGACGTGTCGAAACACACGTCGCTCACCTTCCTGGATTGTTCCTTCAACGGCTTGAAAACGCTGAACGTGAGCCGCAACACCAAATTGCAGGAATTTTGGTGCGAGTGCAACCAGCTGTCCAGTTTGGACGTGGCCGCGCATCGTGATTTGCAGTTTTTGGTCTGCCACAGCAATTACATGAACGCCCCCGACGATGTGGTCGGGTGGCGGTCGTTGGGTTTGATCCTGAACGATACCTTCCAGTTCCACGATCAAAAAACAGTGCGCATATCGACCCAGCCCGCCGCCCTGACCATCGAAACGAAGGGCATGGTGTTGGGCAATTTGAGCGTCAAGGCGACAACCAAAGTGAGCGCGACGCTCAAATACCAATGGTTTACGAGTGCCACGCATACCAACAGGGACGGCAAACCTGTCGCCGGCGCCACATCCGCGACCTTCGCCATCCCCAAGGAACTGGCAGGCGGGAAACACTACTATTATTGCGAGGTATCCATCTCCTCCGGAGGGGAAAGCTGGACGGAAAACAGCAATGTGGCTGTGGTCAAAGTTGTCCTCCCGGGCGAGGAAGGAAGCATCTTGTATGTCGATGTCAAAGAGACAGACTGGTATTACCAGGGCGTTCGCTTTGTCACCGAGAGAGGCTTGATGAACGGCACGGGCGCCAACAAGTTCTCCCCCGGCGGCGTCTTGACCCATGCCATGTTGGTGACGATCCTCCACCAGGAGGAAGGCTACAAGAAGCCGAAAGTGGGCGCGTGGTATGCCGAATCCATACCGTGGGCCGAGGAAAACAAACTGACCTGCAATTGCTGTTGCCGCCGCGATCCCTTCGACTGGCACGCGCCCTCCACCCGCGAGATGGCGATCACCACTTTATACCGATACAGCATCATGAAGGGGCGGCCGATCAATATCACGAACGACCTGTCTAAATTCACCGACAGGGACAAAATTGCCGACAACTGCTTGGAAGGCTTGCAATGGGCGGTGTCGGAGGGCATTGTCAATGGCCGCACGCCCACGATCTTGGCGCCCAAAGGCGTCTTCACCCGCGCCGAGGCCGCCGTGTTGCTCATGGGATACATCAAGAAGTATGACAAATAAAGTCGCATGGCGCATAAAGCATAAAGCCGTGTGGCGGTATTGACAAAGCGCGGCATTTATGTTAGTCTTATCTCTAGTGGTTCGTGATGCAATGGTAACATGGCATAGAGGGAGAACCCCCGTCCTTTGGGAAACCCCATGAGAGAGCCGGCGCCTCGGCTGTAAGCGCGGGCAGGGGGAGTAGTGGCACGGGCAACAGTCTCCTGGCAGACAACTGAATAGGAACGGGCGCCTCGAGAGTTCTCAGTGATGGGAGGTTCCCAAGAGTTGGGCGCGACAGCGCCAATGTGGGTGGCACCGCGGGAGTAATCTCGTCCCTCGTAGAACACGATGTGTTTTGCGAGGGACTTTTTTATGGAGGATGGACCATGAATCAATACAGGACACACAATTGCGGTCAACTGCGCCGCGACAGCGTCGCGCAACGTGTGCGCTTAGCCGGGTGGATCGACACGATTCGCGACCATGGCGGCGTTATCTTCATCGACCTGCGGGATCATTACGGGGTAACGCAGATCGTCGTCCACGACGAAACGCTGATCAAGGGTTTGGGGCGCGAGTCGGTTATCTCCGCCGTCGGCGTGTTGCGTGTGCGTTCGGCCGACACCTATAACCCCAAATTGGATACCGGGGAAATTGAATTGTTGGTCGAGGATGTGGACATCCTGAGCCCGGTGTCCGGCCAGTTGCCCTTCGACATCGACAAGTCCGCCCAGACCCGGGAAGAGCTACGCCTGAAATACCGATTCTTAGATTTGAGAAACCCCGCGATGCACCAGAACATCGTGCTTCGCTCCCAAATCACGCAGTTTCTGCGGCATATCATGGTGGATCTGGGATTCGTGGAAGTCCAGACCCCCATCCTGACCTCCTCCTCCCCGGAAGGCGCGCGGGACTATCTGGTGCCCAGCCGCAAGCACCGGGGGATGTTTTACGCGCTTCCCCAGGCGCCCCAATTGTTTAAGCAACTGCTGATGGTTTCGGGCTTCGACAAGTATTTCCAAATCGCCCCCTGCTTCCGGGACGAGGACGCCCGCGCCGACCGCTCGCCTGGCGAGTTCTACCAGCTGGATTTCGAGATGTCCTTCGCCGTGCAGGAGGACGTGTTTGCCGTGGCCGAAAGGGTCCTGTACGAAACATTTTCCCACTTTTCCGACAAGCGGGTAAGCCCCGCGCCCTTCCCCCGCATCCCCTTTGCCGAGTGTATGCTTCGATATGGGACCGACAAGCCCGATTTGAGGAACCCGCTCGCCATCGTGGATTTGAGTAGCTTTTTCGCCGATGTGGACTTCGCGCCCTTCCGAAAAAAGCCGGTGCGGGGCATTGTGGCGCCCCAATGCGCCACCTCGCCCAAATCCTTCTTTGAAAAGATGCTGGCCTTTGCGCTGGATATCGGCATGAAGGGCCTGGGGTATATTTCCGTGTTGCCAGGCAATGAACTCAAAGGCCCCATCGTGAAATTTCTCAAGGAAGAGAAACAGCGCGAGCTGATTGCGACACTCGGGCTGAAGGAAAACGACACGCTGTTTTTCATCAGCGACATGGCCAGGTTGGTCGACGGCTTGGCCGGCCAGATCCGCACCGCGTTGGGCGAGCGTCTGGGGCTTATCGACGAGGATGCCTTCGAAATGTGTTTCGTCACGGATTTCCCGATGTACGGAATCAACGAGGAAACCGGCGACGTGGAGTTCACGCACAACCCGTTTTCCATGCCCCAGGGGGAGATGGAGGCCCTGCTCACGAAAGATCCGCTGGATATCCTGGCTTGGCAATACGATATCGTGTGCAACGGGGTCGAGTTGTCCTCCGGCGCGGTGCGCAACCACCGCCCCGACATCATGCTCAAGGCATTTGAAATCGCGGGATACACCAAAGAGGACATCGAAAGCAAGTTTTCCGCCCTGTTCCACGCCTTCCACTACGGCGCGCCGCCCCATGCCGGCATGGCGCCCGGATTGGATCGCATGGTCATGTTGCTCACGGGCCGGGAAAGTATCCGCGAGGTCGTCGCCTTCCCGATGAACAGCAACGCGCAGGATTTGTTGCTGGGCGCGCCGGCCAACGTGAGCGAACAGCAATTGCGGGAAGTACACATCAAGCTCCGATGAGCGAAGCAATCAGTTCGAAAGGATGGGTGTTATGCACCAAATGGGAGATTTCGAGGAGATGGCCATGCTGGATCTCCCCAGCGACGAGCGCGCATGGGTATCCGAGCAGGCCGAAAGGCTCCTTGCCGGCTTTGACGCGCTCGAGGGCGCGGATACCAGCGAAATCCAACCCTTAGTGACCGTTTTAGATGTGAGAAACGTCCTCCGCGAGGACATCAGCGCACAGTTGATACCCAGGGAAGAGCTGTTGAGCAATGCGCCAGAGCAGTACGACGGCTACTTCCAAGTGCCCAAGACGCTTGTTTAGTCGTTTGCTAAATCGTTTGCCTAGTCGTTTATTTTAGGGGGAATCTTCATCATGGATTCTTATCTTCGACCCGGCGGGGACGCCGTCGCCTTGGAGGACAGCATCATGCAAAAGGGCCAGCCGGTTACGGCAGGTTCCAAGATGCTGGAAAACTTCATCTCACCGTTGGACGCCACGGTGGTGGAACGCTTGCGCGGGCAGGGCGTCGCCATCGTCGGCAGGGCGCGGATGACAGAATTTGGTGTCGCGCGTATTTCGGGCGACCGCCCGGAAGGGATCTCCGGGGCCGTGGACGCCGTAGCCGACGGGTCAGCGCGATGGGCGCTCTGCAACGATGTGTTCGGCATCAACCGCCGCCTGGCCGCCCAGAATGGCGTGTGCTACATCCATCCCACCTACGGGACGGTGTCACGCTACGGGCTCGTCCACTTGGCATCCTCCATGGATCAAATCGGCGTGGTATGCCGAAACGCGGAGGACGGCTTTGCGTTGCTCGGCCGCATTGCGGGGAAGGACGCCAACGACGGCGCCATGTTCCCGGAAGCGCGTTACGACTACGCGAGTACCGGCAAGGACATTACCGTCGGGTTGCCCGAGGCTGTCATTGGCCGTGCGGGTACGGCGCAAAAAGCGGCGTTGCGCGAATTTGCCGGTCGCTTTCGCGGGGCGGCTGTCCAGATCCCGCTGTTCCCGCTCGTCAAACAGGTTATGTATATCTTGGCCAGCGCCGAAATCAGCAGCAACCTCACCCGGTACGACGGCATCAAGTTCGGCTATCAGGCGCCCCGCTACCGATCCCTCAAGGAACTCTACACCAACACCCGCACGGAAGCCTTTGGGTTGGACGCCAAGCTGGCCGCCATCATGGGCACCATGTTCCTGTCCCAAGGGTATTACACGAGGTATTACGACAAAGCCATGCGACTGCGCCGCCTTGTCAAAGAGTCGCTCACCTTTGCCGGTTACGATGTATTGGCGCTTCCCTGCGCCATCGGCGACGATCCATACGAGAACCTGTCGCTGTACGCGTTGGCGCCTTTGGCCGGATTGCCGTCGCTGGTCTTCCCGCAACAGAGGCAAGGCATCCAGCTCATCGCCGCCGCCAGGAACGAAAACGCGCTCCTCACAGCCTGGAAGTCCGCGACGAAGTCCGCAACGAAAGGATAATACGGATGAATTACGAAGTGGTTATGGGCCTAGAAGTCCATGTGGAGCTGGCCACCCAGTCGAAACTGTTTTGCGCGTGCTCGGCCAAGTACGGCGCCGATGCCAACGAGAGCGTGTGCCCCGCCTGCGCCGGTATGCCCGGTATGCCGGCGGTGACCAACAAGCGGGCCGTTGCGCTGGGCATCGCGGCCGGCATCGTGACGAACAGCCAAATCGCGCGGGTCATGACCTTTGACAAGAAGAGCTATTTCTATCCGGACTTGCCAGCCGGCTACCAGATCACGCAATATGCGGCGCCGGTTTGCACGAACGGCTGGGTGGAGATCGAAACCGAGGCGGGTACCAAGAGGATCACGCTCAAGCAGATACATATCGAGGAGGATGCCGGCAAACTGGTACACGACAACCGGACCGGTACGACGCTGGTGGATTTCAACCGCACCTCGGTGCCGCTGGTCGAAATCGTGAGCAACCCGGACTTCCGCTCCGCAGAGGAGGTCGTCGCCTACCTGGAAAAACTGCGCGCTCTGCTGCGCGCGGCCGGCGTGTCCGACTGCAAGATGGAGGAGGGTTCCCTGCGATGCGATGTCAATATATCGGTGCGCCCGGCAGGCCAGCAGTCGTTCGGCGTGCGCACAGAGATGAAAAACATGAGTTCGCTGAAGGCCATTGTCGCCGCCATCGCCTTTGAGTCTGAGCGCCATATCGACGCGCTGGAGACCGGGAGCGAGGTGTTGATACAGGAGACGCGCCGCTGGGACGACAATAAAGGCGAGACCTTTTCCATGCGCGAGAAGGAAAACGCCACCGATTACCGCTATTTCCCCAACCCCGAGCTGATGCCCATTGTCATCAGCGACGAGTGGATTGAGGAGGTGCGCGCCGCCCTGCCCGAGTTGCCGCACGAGAAATATGAACGCATGACGGCCGAGCTGGGCCTTCCCGATCGGGACAGCCGGATAGTAACGGGGAGCAAAAACCTGTCGGACATCTTCGATGGGACGCTGGCGCACTATGACAAGCCCCGGGAAGTCGTCAACTGGATCCTCGGGGACATGCTGAGCGCGGCCAAGGGGATCAACATGGGCGAGGGCGACATCGTTCTCGACTGCCAGAAATTTGCCCGCGTCATCGAGCTGGCTGACAGCCAGGCCATCAATCGGAACGTGGCCAAGAAATTGTTGGGCCTCGTGCTGGCGGACGGCATCGACCCGGATGCCTATGTGAAAGAGCATGGCTTGGGCATGGTCGGCGATACCGGCGCCATTGAGGCGGCTGTCAAGGAAGCGGTGGCCGAGAACCCGAAGTCGGCCGGCGAGTACAAAGGGGGCAACCAAAAAGTCCTCGGGTTCTTCGTGGGGAAGGTCATGCGCAAACTGGGCGGGAAAGCCGATCCCAAGCTGGTAGGCCGCCTGCTCCGCGATCACCTCGATAAACAGTGAGGGAAGCGAGGGAAGTAACGTGAAGTGAGGGAAGATAAAGTTAAATGTAAAATGTCACCATTTTGTCATCCAATTGTCATTGACAGCAGGGCAGGAATAATGTAAACTGAAATTAATAATCATTTAATAAAAATTTAATATATTTCGGAGGGTTGTACTATGAAACGTCTATTCTACGCGGTGTTCTGCGCCATCCTGATCTTATCCCTTTGCGCCGCCTGCAGCAGTTCTCAAGACATGGTAAGAGAAAACCCCGTCTATCCGGAAGATCCGGGAAACGCGCCACCTCCCGGCAACAATGAGGGCGGCGGCGGCTTTGAAGACAATGTCAATACCAACGTCGACCCCGACCACAAGATGCCCACCGATCCCAACCGAAAGCTTATCCGCAACGGCGAGTTGCGTATCGAAAGCCTGGAGTTCGATGAGTCGCAGCGCGCCCTCAACCGCTTGGTGTCGAGACTTGGTGGGTACATTGAAAGCTCGGAGACCACCGGGGCCAGCAAAAACAGCCGGGGCAACGACACGCTGCGTACCGCCGACTATGTCGTAAGGGTGCCTGCCGAAGGGTTTGACGACTTCCTGCTTGGTAGCGGCGAGTTGGGGAATGTGGTAAACCGATCCACCTCTTCTACGGATGTGACCGACAAGTATTTCGACACCGAAGCCCGTCTGTCCACATTGCGCAAGGAGCTTGCGATGTTGGAAGCCGAGTTCAATAAGGAAGGCCCCATGGCCGATCGCATCAAGCTTCTGGACAAAATCAACGATGTGCAGTACCAGATAGAACTACTGACCGGCACGCTACGCAAATATGACGTGCTGGTGGATTACGCCACAATCACGGTGAAAATTTGGGAGGTTGTGGAGATTACCGAGGGCAAACCCGTCGAGCCCGAATCCAAAAATGTGTGGGATCGCGCCGGCCGTAGCTTTTCCCAAGGTTGGGAAACATTTGGGGCGGGCGTCGGCAATGTATTTGTCTGGGTCGTAGGCGCGTTGCCCTACTTGCTCCTCCTCGCTATCATCACCTTCTGCGCCATATTCTTTGGGCGCAGGAGCTACAGGAAGTACATGGCGAAACAGCCGGCCAAGCCCGCCTACCCCCCCGTCCGTATGCCCTATCCGCAACAGGCCCCGATGCCGGCCCAGATGCCGCAACCAGGCCCGGCCATTGTAGGGGGCGCTCCCCCGCGCGTCCCGCCGCAGGCACCGCAGCATCCGGCCCAACAGGTGCCGCCGCCGCAATCTCCACGGCCGGCGCCGGCCCCGCAACCGCAAACCCCGCCGGTTAGGCCGCAAACCCCGCCACCGCAATCCCCACCGGCTAGGCCGCCGAAATAATGCGTTTCATAGTGCGATAACCTAAAGAGGGCGGAAGCCGTTACCCCAAACCAGCTCGCAGACTGGTGACGGGTGGCGGCTTCCGCCTGATATAGGAGTTGCTGAACGGCATTCCCAGAGCCGTCAAAGTATTGTAAACATGAGATTTTTTGATCGACGCCGGGATATTATCGCCATAGGGCGCGTTGGATCCTGGATCCTGCGACTACGCGCAGGATGACGGGGGTGGGGTATCGACGGACGTCGCCGGATCGCCGTAGTGTGCCGGGGGCAGGCCGCGCGGGGGCGCGACGGCGCGTCAGGGATGCCGCGCCCTACGGCAACGGGTGGTGTTACCGTACGGGTACGGCGGGCCGCGCGGGATTTATTCCTCCCAGTTGTGCCAGACGTTTTGCACGTCGTCATTGTCCTCCAGCGTGTCCAGCAGACGTTGCATCAGATGTTGCTGCTCTGCAGCCGCGAGGGGCACGGTGGTCTGCGGTACCATTTCGACCTGCGCCGACAGGAAGGAATACCCTTTGTTTTCCAGCGCGTTGCGCGCGCCGCTAAACTCCTCCGGCTCGGTATACACCTGGAACACTTCGTCTTGGGTCGTGAAATCGGAGGCCCCGGCGTCCAGCGCTTCCAGCATGGTCTCGTCCTCGTCGCGGCCCTCGCGATCGATGACCAGGACGCCGCGGGCGTCGAAAGACCAGGATACGCAGCCGGCCGCCCCCAGGTTGCCGCCGTTTTTGTCGAAGGCGTGGCGCATTTCTGAGGCTGTGCGGTTGCGGTTGTCGGTCATGGTTTCGACGATAACCGCCACGCCGCCCGGCCCGTAGCCCTCGTACCGGATGGACTCGTAGTTGTCCCCGCCCGCGTTGCCCGCCGCCCGCTCAATGAGCCGCTTGATGTTGTCCAGCGGCACATTGCCGGCCCGCGCCTTGGCGATGACATCTTTGAGCCGTGCGTTGGCCGAAGGATCCGGCCCGCCTTCCCTGACCGCCACGATGATCTCGCGCGATAGCTTGGTAAACACGCGCGCCCGCTGGGCGTCTGTCTTCTCTTTCTTATGTGCGATATTCTTCCATTTGGAGTGTCCTGACACGGAGAATCCCCTCCCCTATCGTATATATTCAAACGCAAAGTCATACAGGCTGACCGTGTCTCCCTCGTTTATCCCCATGGCCTCCAGCCTATCGAACAAGCCGGCTTGGCGCAACTTTCGATCAAAAAACATCCGGGACTCGTGATCGCCCAAGTTGACGCTGCCCATCAGGCGGGACAACCAGGCGCCCTCGATGATCCAGGCGTCGTCTTCCCGACGGATAACCAGATCGGAAGCCGAACCGCCGGTGGGCACCGGGGGTACATAGTCGGCCTCGTATCGCTTCGCTGGCGGCAGGTGCTGCAATCTTTCCGCCATCGCGCCTATCAGCGCGTCCACGCCACGCCGCGTGGCGCCCGAGATGGCAAACAGGGGAACATCCGCCCCCAAGTCCGCCCCCATGTCCGTCCCTAGGTCCGCTCCAAAGTCCGCCCCCAAAGCCTCCAAGTGCGCCCGCAGTGCCGTGAGCGGCGCTTCGTCGGACAGCAAATCGCACTTGTTGGCCGCCACCATCCAGGGCTTTCCGTCCAGCGTGGGGCGCCCTGCCCCGTCGCCGCCGTCGCCGCCGCCGTTGTTGCCGTTGTTGCGATAAGCCAGCAACTCGGCGCGCAGGGTTTCAAAATCCTCCACGGGATCGCGCCCCTCGCTGCCCGCGATATCAACGACATATACAAGTAAGCGGCACCGCTCCACGTGCCGCAGGAACTCGTGCCCCAAACCGGCGCCGTCCGCCGCGCCTTGGATAAGTCCAGGGATGTCGGACACCACAAAGGATGTCCCCTCGTCCACGTGGACGACGCCCAAGTTGGGCGTGAGCGTGGTAAACGGGTAGCCGGCGATCTTGGGGCGGGCCGCCGACACGACGGATAACAGCGTGGATTTGCCCGCATTGGGCAAGCCGATGAGCCCGATGTCGGCGATCAGCTTGAGTTCCAAGACAATGTCCAAGCTCTCGCCCGGTAGCCCCGGCTTCGCGAAACGGGGGCATTGCCGCGTGGGGGTGGCGAAGTGCTGGTTGCCCCATCCGCCCCGGCCCCCGCGGGCCAGCAAGAATGGATCGGCCTCGGACAGATCGTGTATCACCGCGCCGGATGCCTGATCGCGCACCAGCGTGCCTAGCGGCAGGCGGATGGTCAGATCGTCGCCGCCGCGCCCCGAACAGCCCTTGCCGCTACCCGGCTTGCCGTCGCCGGCCGCGTAGGCGCGTTTGTATCGAAAGTCCATCAGCGTGGACATATGGGGATCGGCTTTGAGCCAGACATGGCCGCCGCGGCCGCCGTCGCCGCCGTCCGGGCCACCATGGGAAACATATTTCTCGCGGTGGAAAGAAACGGCGCCGTCGCCGCCGCGCCCAGCCTTGATCGTGATATGCGCCGTATCGATAAACATTGCTCACCTCACCCCACACGAGCGCGGGGCCTTTTGCGTTTGTCCTATGTACGTCAAGGGGCTGTTGAAAGCTTCTTTCAACAGCCTCCTTGCGGTTTCATGTTAGATGTTTTCGTAGACAGAGACCTGCTTGCGGTCGCGACCCAGCCGCTCGAAACGCACGCGCCCCGTTATCAGGGCGAACAGCGTGTCGTCCCGGCCGCGCCCCACATTCACGCCGGGGTGGATCCTGGTGCCGCGCTGGCGCACCAATATGTTGCCGGCCAGTACGTGCTGACCGTCGGCGCGCTTGGCGCCCAGCCGTTTGGACTCCGAATCGCGACCGTTGCGCGAGGAGCCTACGCCTTTCTTATGAGCCATTGTGATTCCCCTCCTTGACGGATGCCTTGATGGATTCGACGCGGACTTTGGTGTAGGGTTGCCGGTGTCCTTGCCGGCGGCGGTAGTTTTTCTTGGGCTTCATCTTGAAAACGATGATTTTCTTTTGCTTGCCCTGTTTTTGCACGATGCCCGTGACCTTCGCGCCTGCCACATAGGGGGATCCCAGCCTGATTATCTCGTCTTCATAGACGGCCAGGACATGGTCGAACTCGACCGTGGTCTCCGGTTCGGCGAGCAACTTTTCCACGTACAGGAGGTCGCCCTCTTGTACCTTGTATTGCTTGCCGCCTGTTTCGATGATGGCGTGCATGCGTATTCCTCACATTTATCAGTCTCGCTTGCATAGGCGGAGAATTTCTCTCTCTTTCCGAAGGCAACACAGCTTCGCCCATGAAATGCGGCCATTACAGTTTACCATCTTTATAGGGCGATTGTCAACCCACTTGCATAATTTGTGTTACCAGGGTAAGTTGACAAGTTAAGCGCAACCGGGGCGTGTGCGTGGGGATGCATTAAGTCGTACAAACTGAAGAGTATTGAGAAGATGGGGGTGAGTTGCGTTTAGTCTGGCAATAAACCCGGCAGGTTGTCGAAATGGATTCGGTCATCGGGCGCGTCGGCGGCAAGGTCCTGCTCACCCTGATGTTCACGTACTGTGATTTCATGCTCGTCTTCGTCAAGGAGCGGAATGCGTCCCAGTCGGTCATCGACACGTTCGACATTTGGTTTTCCGACGTTTCCTCCATGCCAACATCGCGCACATGCCCAGCATGGATGCGACAAAGACGATTGTCCAAGCGAGCGCATCGGTATCGTCGCCTGTTTGGGGTGCCGTAACGGTTGGTGGATACTCGGTTGGGGGCGCCGTAGTCGGCGGGGACGGGGGCTCAGTGGGGGGCGGTACATCCACAAGCAATATAAGGTCAAGAGCGTAATTGTTATATATGTAGTAAGCCCAAAAAGAATGTTCCCCGCTCAATCCTTTTATATATTCTTCATCAAATATGAAGCAAATATATCCACCTTGCATTTTTTCTATTGTATAATAGGCACTGTCCACATCTTCATCACCGTATTTGAGCTTCCATTCACTGGAATCCGGCTCTTGTTCCGTCAAGGGGGGGACTATCGCTGTCGTTTCTGTTTGCATGGTTAAATCATTCTTATATACCCACAATCCCTCAGCGGCAAATGTTGCCGTAAAAAGATGCTCCCTATTTGCCAATGTTTCCAAGTACTCTTGTTTCAGTATAATAACAGATTTGTAGTCAGTGCTGTTGTCTGCTTCTGATACGATGTAATTCGACGGATCGACAACCTTCTCGCCCCCATATTCCGTATGTCCTTTGGGCCAAAAAAGTAGCCTAGAAAACGCTGAGGGATCGTATGGCAGGTATATAGATATGTCGCTTCCACCAGTCCATGTGCCAAGATCACGCAACGGAAACGCTGACGCCCCCGCGTTTGACGCCAGCCCCAGCATCAGGACGGTGATCAGGAACGCCGATAACAGTTTCTTCATTTTTGATATGCCCCCTTCATTTTCGCTCCAAACCATATTGTCTGGCTCGGTATAAAAAACAAAGATTACTTGCCTTTTATATACACCCGCTCAACCTGCATTATCCTTCCGAACTCCTCTTCATTCATGTCAATGCTGAACGGCATACCTATGTTAAACACTGATTCCTGCGTAATAAAGGTCATTGACCACCCATCTCCATAGATGCTATCTTTTCTGCTTGCCCTGTATTCTTCATTGTACTTTGCCTCGTAAAAATCCATCCCACATCCGGCAACAACATACATGTCATCCGAATCTGGAACCTCTATCTCCTTTCCATACCCCCGTACAGCTTCTTCACTCAAGGTTACATTCCATACGAATTCATATAATTCATCTGCCTCGTTTGTGTAAATGTAAACAAGGTAACCTCCAGCAAATAGTATTTTGTCGAGTGCAAACTCCACTGGAACATACACTGGACGGTAATAGTATTCCCAGTGTTCAAGGAGTCCCCAAGCTGCGTAGGCATTTTCATTGCGAAAGATCCCTTGCAAGAACTCTTCCTCGCTAAAAGCCTCGCCATCTGCCAAACAAACAACAGCTTCCGGTATTTCATGGAAAGTCTCCGCTTCTTTCTCCAGCAAACGGTCGCCACTCGTTGATTGTATGCCGCAACCCAGCATCATAGAGAAAAAGACAGACATCGCTAAAAAAACTATTATGCTCTTTTTCATTTTCTTTTATTTCCTTTCTAATGGGCGTTTGGGCTAAAACGATTGTAGCAGTTGTTGCACAGTATCATTTCATTCATTTCGGTATAAGAATCGAAGTAATCCCACAGCACACATTTCCTTTCGCTGCTGCAGCGATAGGCAGCGGTTGAATTATTATTATCAACATCAGGGCAATTAAAATTGTGCATGAATTCATGCGCAACAGTTCTCGTTATGCTTAAATCACCTCGGGATTTTCTTGCATCAACTGCTGAAACTTTACCATTCATATACGCCATGCCAGTACACTGACCATGGGTGCCTTGATTACCATCGTAACACCAAACATGTGAGGCCATATACACATTCAGCGCCGCAGGATAGTTTGCAGAGTTGATAATGCCTAACATCCTGGCTGAACTCTTGTGATGATTTGGGTTGCAACTACCTGTGCCACAAGCTGTAGTGCAAATATTGCTATTGCCTCGGGGGCATCCCTGATCAGGCCGTCCAGACTCAGTGTAATGTCCGCCATTAGTTAGGCTGATGCCAAACGTATACAAGAAAGATGGCTTGACTGCGTTATGCCACTCCGTGAATTTGCTTTTCCAAGCGTCGTTGGAATACTCAGCTCGTAACGTTTCTTCGGAATGGAAACTGACGCTGACATTTCTTGTTGAAGATGGCCGTACGACCACCCAATAAGACTTGGAAACGTTTGTGTTGGCAACGCTGGTGGCAGTAATTTTTGCCATCCCTATGCTAACACCGGACACTGTTCCTGAAGAATTCACCGTTGCGACGCTACTCTTGTTTGATGTCCAAGCGATGCTTTCATTGGTTGCGTTAGAGGGAACCACAGTCTTGGTATTTGTGCCTGTGCCATTTACCAAGACACTAATTGTTCCCTTTGCAAACGATATTGATGTAACCGCAACAATTGTACTACAGTTGAGGGCTTTTGTTGGGCTATATAGCGTATTGCTGTTGTACGTCTTCTTTGCCCTGACATGTACGGTGTAGGCCGTCCCCGCAGATAGGCCTGTGAAAGTCTTACTGGTACTGGTACCGTTCGATGTCCAATTGGTGACGACGGTACTACCCTTGAGCAGTTTCACATCATACCCCTGCGCTCCGGATATTCCAGACCACCCGACGGAGATCGTACTGGTTGTCGCCGTGGCGGTCAAAGTCGGGGCAGTAAGTCTGGCTGCCGTTGGCACATAATAGTTATACAACAATTCTATCATCGCAACCTTGGGTATATTGTTCCCCGGCAAGAATGCTCCGTTGCCATCGCCATTCACAATACCAGCCCGATGGAGCTGGTATACAGCATCTTTTGCATATGCGTTAATGGAACTGTCGTCGGAAAACACAAAAGTCGATCCGTTATTTGGTAACGTGATCCCGCGATTGGCACAAAATCTGGAAAATAATACACAGAAATCCTGCCTTATCATCGCTGCTGTGGGACTAAACAGCGTCGCTGACGTGCCGCCGACTATCCTCGGGTTCTGGTTATATGCCCAGCTAACTGCCTTTGCGTAGTACGCGCTAGGCGAGACATCGGTAAATGGAATATTTACTGTTACGTTGGTTAAATCGATTCCAAAAACCTTGCACAAAACATACACAACCTGACCTCGCCCTAACACCTCAGTCGGATTCAAGAGCGTGGAAGTGCTTCCAGATATTACTCCTTTCTCTTCTATTATATAGCGGAATATGTGTTCTTTGGCTGGCATATACGAAGATATATCGGTGAAAGAATCTATCGACACAGCCAGCGCCGCCGGGATTAGACCGATCAGCAAGGCAAGGACGAGTACGCAGGACAAGGTAACCTTAATTTTTTTCATCAAAACCACTTCCCTTTATTCAGTATTTTGTCAGACGAATAATAACATATACAAAATAAATTGTCAAGAAGAGGTAAGTCTGAAGTAAATCTTGAATTGTGTTGTTCACCTGTGATCACCTGTGATCATGTCAGGGAGGCCAGCTTTGGCTAAATTTGGTCGGGTTTTGCGGGGATAGTACCTTGCCACCTCGGTTGGGATGTGCTATACTTGGGAACAATAAGGATGATGGGGAGGCTGCCTATGCCTGATAAAATAGCCGTGCTGGGCGCAGGCGCATGGGGGATTGCGCTGGCCGATCTACTGACGCGCGGCGGGCAATTTGTGGAGCTTTGGGCGCGTACCGCCGACGTGGCCGACATGATCAACAGCATCCACCGGACGCCTCGCTTGCATGATATCCCCCTGCATCCCGATGTGCGGTGCTACACGGACGCCGGCAGGGTCCTCAAGGATTCCGTCGCGGTGGTCAGCGTCATCGTTTCGCATAAGCTACGCGCCTTTTTGCGGGATACGGCGCCGCTGTGGCCTCGGCATGTGCGCGTCGTCTCGGCCACCAAGGGGTTGGAGTCGGACACCTACAAGCGGATGACACAGGTCTTGTCCGACGAGGTGCCTGCCTTGTCCCCGGACAGGCTGGCTGTGCTGTCCGGCCCCAATTTGGCGGGCGAGGTGGCGCAGGGCAAGCCTGCCTCCTCGGTGATAGCGGCCTACCATCAAGAGACCGCCCGGTTTTTTCAACAGCTTCTCCACTCGGACGCATTCCGCGTGTACACCGTCCGGGACATCGTGGGCGTTGAGCTGTGCGGCGCGATCAAAAACGTGATCGCCATCGCGGCGGGCATGTGCTCCGGCCTGCAACTGGGCGACAACGCCGTCGCCGCCGTCGCCGCGCGCGGCTTGGCCGAGATCAAGCGGCTAGGCGAGGCTGTGGGCGCCTATCCGGAGACATTTTCCGGGCTGGCGGGTTTTGGGGATATCATTGTCACCTGTTGCGGCCGGGGTAGCCGCAACCGGGGGCTGGGCGAGGAAATCGGCCGTGGCAAGCCTCCGGCCCAGGCCATAGGCGAGCGAAAATCCGTGGCCGAGGGCGTGAAAACGGTGGAGGCCCTGTACCAATTGTCGCGCAAGCTGGGCGTCTCCCTGCCCATCAGCGAGATAGTTTACGCGGTTTTGTTCCAGGGTTTCCCGGTAGACAAAGCAGCCGACGCGCTCATGCGCCGCGACGCGCGCGCGGAGAACGAATAGGCCAAAAAAAGGCCAAAAAAGGCCAAAAAAAATATGAGTTGGGGGTATACGATGGACTATCAGAAACAAGCCATGGCATTGCACAGGGAATGGGCAGGAAAAATTGAAGTGACGTCCCGCGCCGACGTCGATACCCGGGAGTCGCTGTCCACCGCCTACACCCCGGGGGTGGCCGCGCCTTGCTTGGCTATCCAGGGGGACGAGACCCTCAGTTGGACGCTGACCCGCCGCTGGAACTTGGTCGCCGTGGTGACGGACGGCACGGCGGTGCTCGGTTTGGGCGACATCGGCCCGGTGGCCGGTATGCCTGTCATGGAGGGTAAATGCGTACTTTTCAAAGCATTTGGGGGCGTTGACGCCTTCCCCTTGTGCATTCGATCCCACGACATCGACACTATCGTGGATACCGTCGCGCTGCTGTGCGGTTCCTTCGGCGGCATAAACTTGGAGGACATCTCGGCGCCGCGTTGCTTCGAGATCGAGCGTCGCCTGAAGGCGAAGGCCGACATCCCCATCTTCCACGACGACCAGCATGGCACCGCCATCGTGACGGCGGCGGCCTTGCTCAATGCCCTGCGCGTGACCGGTCGGTCGCTGTCCGATCTGTCCGTGGTGATCTGCGGAGCCGGCGCCGCCGGCGTGGCTGTCACCAAACTGCTGATGCATATGGGCCTGCGCGATGTCGTGCTCGTGGATCGACAGGGCGCCATCTATGAAGGGCGCGAAGGCTTAAACGGCGAAAAGGCGCAGATGGCGGCCATTTCCAACCTCGCGCGGAAAAAGGGCGGGCTGGATGTCGTCCTGCAAGGCGCCGACGTATTCATCGGCCTGTCCGGCCCCGGATTGGTCACCCAGGACATGGTGCGAAGCATGAACCGGGATCCCATCATCTTCGCCATGTCCAACCCGACGCCGGAGATCTGGCCGGAAGACGCGCACCAAGCCGGCGCCTCGGTGGTGGGTACCGGCCGGTCGGATTTTCCCAACCAGATCAACAACGTGCTCGCCTTCCCGGGGGTCTTCCGAGGCGCATTGGACGTACGCGCCAGCGACATCAACGACGAGATGAAGATAGCCGCCACCCACGCCATCGCCGATTTGATCCCCGACGGGGAGCTGTCGGCGGCCTATATCATCCCGGCGCCCTTCGACAAGCGGGTCGGCCCGGCCGTGGCGGAGGCGGTGGCCAAGGCGGCGCGGGCGTCCGGCGTGGCGAGGGCCTGAGCGGCGAGGGCCTGAGCGGCGAGGTTCTAAGTGCGAGGGCCTAAGCGGCAAAGACCTGCGTGGCGGGCGTTCATTTTTTTTTCTTATTTTGTTTAAAGTCTCTTTTCATTTTTTCCACAACCACGTCACAATCGGGCGATATACTGTGAGCAACGGTTCACAAAAATGTGGTAATGGAGGGAGACGACCAAGATGTTCGATTATCATGATCCTTATCATCCTTATATCCCGAATGAGCCCCCGGTGACGCCGGAAGATTATCCGGAGTATATGCCTTGGGCGCCGCCGGACGCCGTTATTCCCGCGAACGCCCAACCCGCAGTCGGCCAGCCCGCGAACGTCCAGCCTACGGCTGTCCAACAGGATCATATCCAACCGGATCCTGCGCCTCTCGATCCTGAGCATTTCGATCCCATGCAGCTCGATCCCATCTTGCTTGCCTCTGTCCTGCCCGATCCGATTTCGCCCGAACCTGCGCAACGGAAACCTGCGCAACAGGAACCTAGGCAACGGGACTTCATGCAACGGGATCTTATGCAACGGGGATCTATGCCATATTACACCGAACCCGAACTGCCCCCCATGCGATCGCCCATTTACGACGCGGCCGCAACGGCCCGCCCGCCCCGCAGAAAGTTCTCCGTCCTGCCCCTGCTCGCGCTGTGCCTGTGCTTTACACTGCTGGGTGGCGCCTTGGGCGGCTTCATCGTTTACAACATGGCGGAGTTCGCCCCCGCCAGCGACCCGGCGGCCATAGGGACGACAATCCCCGCCGCCACCGCCACCACCGCGCCGGGGGGCGAAGGGCAGGAGGGCGATAATACGCCAGGCGGAGGCGAGAAGCAGAGCGGGGACGAGGAGCCGGGCGGGGCCGAAGATCCTGGCGGGGGCGAAGAACAGCAAAGCGGATCCGACCCCATCGTTTACCAGCCAGATAAGGTGTTGACGCCGGCGCAAATCTACGATATGGCCAACATGGGCGTTGTCGCCATCTCCACAGAGACGACCGTGCGCAACGTGTTCGGCCAGCCCGCCACCCAAGCGTCGGCCGGTAGCGGCTTTATCATCTCCGAGGACGGGTATATCGTCACCAATAACCACGTCATCGAGGGCGCCACCACCATCATGGTGATCTTGGCGGGCGGCGAAAGCTACACAGCCAAGCTAGTTGGGCGCGACGCGGCAGAAGACACGGCGCTCTTGAAGATCGAAGCGGAAGGCTTGACCGCGCTGACTTGGGGCGACTCGGATTCGTTGCGCGTGGGCGACCCGGTTGTCGCCATCGGCAATCCCTTGGGCGAGCTGGCCAACTCCATGACGTCGGGCATTGTCAGCGCCCTGGATCGCTCTGTCAACATCGACGGCACGCCGATGACCATGCTGCAGGTCGATGCTTCGGTCAGCCCCGGGAATTCGGGTGGACCCCTCTTCGACCAGTACGGGCAAGTCATTGGCATCGTTTCGGCCAAGAGTTCCGGGAGCGGCGTGGAAGGCATCGGTTTTGCCATTCCCTCGAAAATCGCCCAATATATCATCGATCAGCTGCACGAACACGGATATGTCGTCGGGCGGCCGTGGCTGGGCATCTCCATCCAGGAAGTGGATGAGTCCATGTCGCAGTACTACAACCTGCCCGTCGGCGTCTATGTGGTCACGGTGGAGCCTGGTTCCTGCGCGGAAAAAGCCGGCCTCATCACGGGCGACGTCATCATCGCTTTCGGCGGCGACACGGTGCGGACCCAAGAGGATCTGGTGGGGCGGAAGAACACATGTAAAGCCGGAGATACCGTCGAGGTGAAACTCGTGAGGGCGGGCCAGGAAATGACGCTGGAGGTCACGCTGGACGAGATGCCGCCTGACGAGGAAACCTCCCAGGAATCCCCTGACCTGCCGCCCTGGATGCCCAGGCAGGACGACACGGGCATGTAACCGCCGTAACCGCCGCTTGGGGCATGTAACCGCCGTAACCGCCGCTTGGGGCATGTAACCACCGTAACCGCCACTTGGCATGTAACCACCGTAACCGCCGCTTGGGGTATGTTACCGCCGTAACCGCCGCTTGGCATGTAGTCATTGCTTATTATCGCTCTTCATTTTCTTTCTCTTTTCTTGAAATATAGTCCGACGGGTCAGCCGCTTGAGGGGAGTGGCTGACCCGTCGGATGTCCGCATATTGCCCGCATATTCTTTCCTTTACAAAAATCCGCCAAAGATATATAATATATGCGTAAGCTTTCCTATTTGGCGCTTTGATGAGGGGGATTCCGGGATGTCCGGGAGAAGATGGATAAAACTGATCCTTTTTAATGCGGGGTTGTGCCTCGCGAATATTCTCCTGTTCTCCAACGCCTTCTGGCATCTGGACATCACGGGAGCGAACCCGCTGTCCACCTCCTTCGGCATCATGTCCATCGTGATGAGCGCGGTTTTGTTTTTCTTTGTGAATTATAAGCTACTCCTCCCCCCGCCGCCACCGCCGCCGCCCGCCCTCGACGCCCGACGGATAGAAACGCTGGCCGACTGCGCCGAGGCGCTGGATCGCTTCGCCTTCGGCAACCCGTCTATTTTTACGGATGCCTTGCAGACCGCCGCCCGGCAAATCAAGCGGATGGAAAAGAAAAAAGCCACCGTCCATAGCATCCTGCTGGAACGCTTCACAGACACCGAAATGAGTTATGTCAAGTTTGAAAGCACCGTCTGCGGGTTGGAAGGCGTCATGCAACGCAATATCACCAGTTTGCTGAAGCGGATAAACGCTTTCGACGAAAATGAATATGAGGACATTGCGCGTATCAACGAGTCCCACAGCCGGTTGCATGAGGCGCGCCGATCCATCCTGCGGGATTACTCCTCTTTTGTGACCCGTTGCGTGGAGGATAACGAGGAGATCCTGCTGCGGCTGGACAAACTGATATTAGAGATCTCCAAACTCAGCGACATACACGATGGCGACATAGAATCCATGCCTGCCATGCAAGAGATCGACGCGCTGATAAACGATACAAAATGGTACAAGTAGGACAAGTAGGGAGGGGGGACGCTCCATGAAAGGAAATTCGAAGGCGATCATGATTCTCGTGGCGTTGGCCGGCCTTGTGTTTGGGATAACGCTCCTGGTGATCACGCTGACGCAGAACGCGGGCAAACCCGATTACCAGATATCGGAGGAAAACGCGACAGAAATCATGGACAGGCTTTACCGGCGCATTCAGATCAAAGAATTGCCGCCGGTCAGGGGCAACGCCGAGCTGTCGGAGGTGGATCTCCGGGAGGAGCTGCCCGATATCGATGATAAGTATCCGCCGTTGGTGCGCGCAAACTCCGATGCCTTCATCGAACTGCTGTCCTCGGTCGAGAAAGCGACCGATTCGGCGAACGACCGATGGCTGCTGGATATGGCGGAAGCGTTCAACCGTTCGGGCGCCGTGGTTGGCGGCAAATCTGCGTCTGTACAGCTACGGGGCATAGCCAGCGGTGCCGGCATGGACTACATCCTGTCCGGGAAATTTGTCCCCGATGCGTTCACGCCGTCAAACGAACTCTGGGGCGACTCGCTCGTGGCTTCGGGGATCAAGGCCGTGCTGGCCGAGAAATCACTCACCGGCAATGTGGCGGGCCTCATGCTCAAACGCGAGAAACACGATGAAATCGTTTCGAAATATGGGTCGATCAGCGTAAAAACCATCATCGACGCCGTGACGGCGGGCGAGCTGAACTTCGGTTACACAAACCCCTTCTCCAGCTCGACCGGCGCGAACTTCTTGCTGTCCGCGCTCTATACCATCAGCCCCAACGACCCCTTCTCTTCCGACGCGGCTTCCGCGTTTGGGGCGTTTCAAGCCAATATCCCGTTCGTCGCCTACACGACGCTTCAGATGAAGGAAGCCGCCAAATCCGGCGCGCTCGACGGCTTTGTGTTCTCCGCCCAGCAGCTGACGAGCGCCCCGGAATTCAGGGATTACATTTTTACGCCCTTCGGCGAGCGCGCGGACAACCCTGTTTACGCGATGGGCGATATCTCGGCGGAAGGGCGCGAGATACTGGATCTATTTATCGCGTTTTGCAAGAAGGGCGACTCGCAGGATAGCGCGACCAAGCTCGGTTTCAACCAATACAGTGGCTATATCTGCGAATTGAGCGGCTTTTCCGGCAAAGATCTGGCGACTGCCCAAAAGTTCTACAAGGAAAAGAAAAACTATGGGCGCGATATCATCGCGGTATTTATCGCCGACATCTCCGGCAGTATGGGCGGCGCGCCGATCATGCAACTGAAGCAGTCGCTCCTGAAAGCCTCGACGTATATCGACTCGAACACGCAGATCGGACTGGTGACCTTCTCTGAAAATGTGAATATCGCGCTGCCGATAGCGCCCTTTGACATCAACCAACGCTCCTTGTTTGCGGGGGCAGTCGCGGACATGACGGAAGGCGGGGCGACCGCCATGTTCGATGCGATCGTCGTCGCTTCGAAGATGCTGCAGGACGCGAAAGCCGAAAACCCAAACGCGAAAACGCTTCTGTTCGTCCTGACCGACGGCGAGACCAACGTCGGGGCGACGCTCAATGACACGCGCGCGATGATCTCCGGGCTCAAAACGCCGATCTACACCATCGGCTACAACGAAGGCAGCAGCATCTTGCCCGAGCTGTCTTTGATCAACGAGGCCGCCAGCATCAACGCCGACACCGACGACGTGGTATATCAGTTGCAGTGCCTGTTCAACGCGGAAATGTAAGGGGCGGCACCGCATGAAACGGGCATAACGGGCGTAACAGGCATTGCAGGCGAAACGGGCGCAAACGGCATAACGGGGATAACGGGCATCCGGGTACGTAAATAGTATTGCAATATTTTAATTTTCGAGGTGAGTGATATGGCTTTTTCCATGGAAGTACATGATGAAAACGAAGTCAAAGAGCAAGTGGTAAAACAGGCAGAGGTGGCGCCCGAAGAGGTTGCCAAAATCCATACCCAGGCTGAACAAAACGCGCTGGCCGTCATCGAGGTGGACTTGGATTCGTTGACATCCCGCAAGCATCTGACGACATCCATCGACCAGTTCGGGCTGGAGACCATGCGCAAGACATCCTCCAAAAACGAGCTGCTCAAAGTGTCGGTGGGGCGGCTCTCCCAGACCGGCGGCGAGGGCAGCGACGTTTCCAAGGGGTTGCTGGAGCTCAACCGGGAAATGAAGAACCTCGACCCCAGCGGCATCGACTTCGCCAAGCAGGGCGCCTTCGGCAGGATCCTCAACCCCATCCGATCCTACTTCCAAAAGTACGAGAAGGCCGAAAACGTAATCGCCAGCATCGTCGACTCTTTGGACAAGGGGCAAAAGACCCTGCAAAACGATAACACGACCTTGGCGATCGAACAGCTGGCCCTGCGTGACCTATCCCGCCGGCTCAACCGCGAGATCGAGCTGGCGATGGCCATGGACGCGAAGATCACCGAACAGCTGGAGATCGCCCAGTCCCAGAATATGGATCCCGACAAGATCCGCTTCATCCAGGAGGAGATCCTCTTCCCGTTGCGCCAGCGCACCATGGACATGCAACAGATGGTCGTGGTCAACCACCAGGGCATCATTGCCATGGAGGTCGTGCAGCGCAACAACAAGGAGCTGATACGGGGCGTGGACAGGGCCAAGACCGTGACCGTGACGGCCTTGCGCACCGCCGTCATGGTGGCCAGCGCCCTCTACAACCAGAAGATTGTACTGCAGAAGATTCAGCTTCTCAACGAGACAACCAACAATATGATAGCGGCTACCTCCAAGATGCTCAAAGAACAAGGGACAGAAATCCACAGGCAATCCATCGAGACCGGCATCTCCGCAGACACCCTCAAGGTGGCCTTCCAGGATGTTTTGGATGCTTTGGACGAGATCAGTTCCTTCAAGCAGAAGGCGTTGCCCGCGATGCAAACGACCATTTCCCAATTCCGGGAATTGGCTGACAAGGGCGAAGCGGCCATATTGAACATCGAAAAGGGCAAGGCGTTGAGCGAAGAATAGTGGAAAGAATTACGGAGAGGAGCAGCATATTTTGACAGTGGAACAAAAAGCCCGCGCGCTCGCGCGGTTCGCGGAGATCATAGACAAACAGATGGCGCGGGTGGAGGCCATGGCGTCCGACGTCGCCTTCTTGGATTTTGACAGCCTGCCCACGTTGATCATCGGCGTGTGCGGCGGCGACGGGATCGGCCCGGCGATTACCCACGCGGCGCGGCGTGTGCTGGCGTTCTTGCTGGACGGTGAGGTCCGGGAGGGCACGGTTTGTTTCAAGGAGATCGAGGGGCTCACCATCGAAAACCGCGCAACCTGCGGCGAGGCCATCCCGGCCGACGTGCTCGCAGAGCTCAAAGGTTGCCATGTCATTTTGAAGGGACCCACCACGACGCCCCGCGCCGGGGATCCTTGGCCCAACATCGAAAGTGCCAATGTCGCCATGCGCAAGGAGCTGGACTTGTTCGCCAATGTCCGCCCGGTCAAGGTGCCCAGCCAGGGCATCGACTGGCTGTTCTTCCGGGAAAACACCGAGGGCGCCTATGCGGTGGGCAATATGGGCGTCGATGTTGACGACGATCTAGCCATCGATTTCACCGTGGCCACCACCGGCGGCGCCGATCGCATCGCGCGGCTGGCTTTTGAGACAGCCCGCAAGATGGGGCGCACGCGGGTGACGGCGGTGACCAAGGCCAATGTCATCAAGACCACCGACGGCAAATTCCTGCGCATCGCCCAGCGCATCGCGCAGGAATACCCCGAGATATCCTTTGACGATTGGTACATCGATATCATGACCGCCAAGCTGGTGGACGAAAAACGCCGCCGCGATTTCCAAGTCTTTGTGTTGCCGAACCTCTACGGCGATATCCTGACCGACGAGGCCGCCGAATTCCAAGGTGGCGTCGGCACGGCGGGCAGCGCCAATATTGGCAAGCGATACGCGATGTTCGAAGCGATCCACGGATCGGCGCCCCGCATGGTAACCGAAGGGCGCGAGAAATACGCCGATCCCTGCTCGATGCTCCGCGCCGCCGTGTTGCTGTTGTCCCACACAGGGCGCGTGGACAAGGCCGCGCGTTTGGAGCGGGCCCTCGACCGATGCATGTACGAGGAAAAGAAATACACGATCACCGGGCGAGAAAACGGCGCGACCTGCGAACAATTTGCCGATTATGTGATGGAAGTGTTAAGCGAGTAGAGGCGCGTTATGGCGCGTTATAGCCGCCCCTATCGGGGGGTAATCGGGGGGCCCTCAACGAATTTCGCAAAGTTCGTATGCCAAGCTCCCCAGCCCCATATCCGCCAGCTTTTCCAGCTGAATGTATGGGTTTCTGCCGTGGATTTTTTCCAGCAGATGTTCGCCCGGAGACAGGCAATAGCCGGATGGCAGACCGTTTGGAAGCAAGTTTTCGGTCTTTATGGCGTCAATGCTCGCTTTTTCCACCGAAACGATGTCCCCGGACGAGAGGATCCCGATATCCGGGACAATCGCCGGCGTGGACAGCCCCCAGCAATCGCAAATGAACGTGATGTTTGTCAGGAAATTGATATGGTACACATGAGCCGGATCGAATGTGGCGAGTACCGTTTCTGTGCAAAGCGCCAAACCGGTTTGGAAATCTTCAAAGCAATTGTTGTCCAATTTCAGCGCGCCACTGGGGCAAACCTTGACGCAATGCTGGCAAAGCGTGCAGTCATGGTACATGACTTCGTATTTCCCGCCTACAAAGGAATTGGCGTTGTGGTTGCAACCGGTGATACAGGCGCCGCAATGCGTACAGAGGGCTTCCTCCCACAACAGGCCGCCTTCCAGGCCGTGGATCTGCGTGCGGGTGCGGTCGGTTACGCAACCCATCGCGATATTTTTGCACGCGCCGCCGTAGCCGCATGCGCCATGCCCCTTCACGTGGGAAAGGTTGATTAAGGCGCCGGCGTCGTGGATATACCCCGCGATGTCCACGTTCTCAAACGTTTTGTAGCTCACGCGCTTCTCGTACACATACTTATCCAGCAAGCCGCAGCAGTCCAAGACAGGGCAGCCGAGTAGGTCTTCGGAATAGCCGCGAATCTTTGCCTCCGCGACCGTCTGGTCGGTAATGAAGGGCTTACCGCCACATTTCAGGACCCAATCCACGAGGCTTTTCACAAAGAGCGGCGAGATGGTTGTGTACCCAATCCCGCGCCCCACATGCATTTTGATTGCCACCGATCGCCCCTCCAGCTTGTCCGCCATGCCTGATGCGGCCAGTTGCCGTTCGAATTTACCAGGGAGTGTCCCCGCCGGGTCATAGTCGTGAAAACCGACAGACGAAAATAGAACCTGCGACAAAGCAATTCCTCCTCATATTTTCCGTATAATCCGTTCCTTGTTCGTTCCGCTGTGCGCCGTGGTGCAATGGTTGACTTGCCTTATTATATCAGCACGCCGTGTAGGACGCAAGTGCCACGTACGCCAACAGTGCCACGAACGTCAACAGTGCCACGAGCGTCGCGTGCCACGAACGTCGCGCAATAGCACAGCAATAGCATTCGGCTCTTGACAATCGCCCAGGGAACGATTATAATAAAAAAGGTCGATATACCCCGTGAGGCGCGGTGCTGTGCCCGCCTTCTGCTCTTATAGCTCAGTCGGCAGAGCGCGTCCTTGGTAAGGACGAGGTCACCAGTTCGAATCTGGTTAAGAGCTCCATCAAAACCCGCATGGCTACTGGCTTTGCGGGTTTTCTCATGGGTACTTAGTGTGTAAAAATCGTACCCACTAAGTGCCAAAAGTTAGTGGGTACGGTATCAAAAAACAAGTATGCGCTCCACCGTTCAAGTCATAGGTTGGGTTCATTCTTATTCTTTGTCTTTGTCGGTGTCTTTTTTTCCGTGGCTTTGAGTTCCTTTTTACCGTCCGCAAGCTGTTGTTTTATGCTTGGCTTTCGTACAGGCTGTTGCTTCACTATATCGTCGGCCTGAAACAAGCCGTTGATTTTCGCCATCTGTTCGTGAGCCGTGGAGCCGATAACGTGCGAATAAGTATTGAGGGTTAGCGTTACGTCGGCGTGGCCTAAAACGTCCTGTACCACTTTTGCGGGGACATTGGCCTCTAACATACGGGTTGCGAATGTATGGCGCAGGGCGTGAAAAGTAAATCGCGGTAGTTCTGCCGCGTCCGTTATCTTATCCATTGTTGTACAAACGCGGCGGGGTTCTATGACCGTGCCGACGTTAGAACAGAAAACAAGATTTTGCGGGTTCCACGCTGACCCGGCTTCGGCTTTTTCCGCGTCCTGCCGTTCCATGTGCGCCCGTAAAACGGGTATCATGTTAGGCAGTATTGGCACTTGCCGCCGTCCGCTTTTCGTCTTTGGTTCTGAATAACGTAATGCCGTTATTCCTGTGTCCGGGTCTTTCACGCGGGATATAGAGCCTTTTACGGCAATCTGCTTGTTTTTCCAATCAATACATTCCCATGTGAGAGCCATTATCTCCCCATACGGTATAATAAGACTAAATCCAAACAATCCAGTAATATCAAGGGTTGCGGGGTTGTTGGACAGTCATCTTCCACTATTATACCAATCAAATATGGGGCGAAAATTTACCCGCAAAAATGGTGATGTATCATCACAGCTAAAATTTTTGCCCCAAAAAGGAGGACAAGTATGGGCAGAGTTTTAGCAATCACCAATCGAAAAGGTGGAACAGGCAAGACCATGACGAGCGTGAGTTTAGGGGCATCGCTGGCACGGCAGGGCAAGAAAATCCTGATAATTCGATAGCCAGCACTCCGCAACGGTCAGCCTCGGCGTAGCAGAGCCGGACAAGCTGGCGGTATCATTATCCACCATTATGCAAAGCATCATCATGGAGCAAGAGATAGACCCAATGAAAGGGATTATCTCACACGATGAGGGTATCTCGCTCATGCCCTCAAACAATGGGCTGGCGGGTATGGAAATATCCCTCGCCCCGATAATCGGGCGGGAAA
>WRCJ01000008.1 GCA_009784085.1 Oscillospiraceae bacterium
CCTGCCGGTTATCATGGAGAGCTAAGCCACCGCCCGCGTTTCCGCCCGCGACGCCGCCCGCGTTACCGCCCGCGACCGTTGCCTGCGACCACCACCCGCGTCCCCCGTAGGGCGCGGCATCCCTGACGCGCCGGGTAGGTTGCGTCACCTGTAGGGGCGGTATCCTGCCGCCCGCGTCACCGCCCGACGGGGGCATGGATCCTGCGACTGCGCGCAGGATGACGGAGGGGTTGCGTAACCCGTAGGGCGCGGCATCCCTGACGCGCCGGGTAGGTTACGCCGGTTCTTCCACGTGCATCGGCAGCGAATCGCCTTCTTCGCCTTCGTGGGACGGCAGCGCCAGATGTTGCGACAACGCCACGAGACGAATGTCTTGCGTACGCCGCGCCGGGGTGGGGGAATCGGGGATGGTTCCTTGCCCTTCGGAGGATGGCCTCTCGCCGGCCGGGGGGCTTGTTTTTGCGCCTGTCGCTGCAACCGAGCCCGCGACATGCGCTCCGACCGGCGCATTGCCTGTCGCTGCACCTGTCGCTTCGCCTGGCGTCGCAACCGGCGCCTCTACCGACACCTCAGCCGGTTGCCAGGCCTGCAAGTTGAACATGGCCATAGATGCGGCTTGTTTCTCCGACTGGTGGGCGATGTCGGCGACTATCCCGCCGGACACCCGCAAACCGTCCGCGATGTCGAGCAACGCGGTTTTGTTGGCCTTGATACGGTTGCGGAAGGCGCCGCTCTGTTGCTGGCCGGCGCGGGCGGCTTCCACGGCGGCGTTGAGGGCCAGGACGCCGGTCTGGAAGACAATGTCGGATATCCTTTTGATGGCCTTTTCGATGGCGAGGCCCGCCTCATGTATTTCGCAGAGCGCCTCGCGGAGTTGTTGCGCCAAATCGCGATCGGCATGGGCACGATCGGCGTGGGTGCGGTTGCATGATGTTTGCTCCAAGATGTTCACCTCATCTTAAATGTCCGCTATTATCCGCTATTATCCGTTATTATCCGTTATTGTCCGTTATTTATCCATTGTCAATGTCTTGAGGGAGGTAGCCAGCCCAGCCAAGCCCTGGATTTCCGAGGGGATGATGATCTTGGTGGCTCTTCCGTCGGCGGCTTTCGCAAAGGCTTCCAACGCCTTGATTTGGATAACCTGATCGCTGGCGGACGCCTTGTTGAGCAACTTGATGGAGTCAGCCAGCGCGGTCTGTACGCGCATGATGGCGAAAGCCTCGCCCTCGGCCTCCAGGATTTTCGCTTGCTTGACCGCATCGGCCCGCAGGATGGTCGACTGCTTTTCCCCTTCCGCCACAAGGATCTGCGACGCCTTTTCACCTTCGGCTTTCAAAATGGCTTGGCGCCGTTCGCGCTCGGCCTTCATCTGTTTTTCCATGGCGTCCTGGATCTCGCGGGGCGGGATGATGCTCTTGAGCTCCACGCGGTTGACCTTGATCCCCCATGGGTCTGTGGCTTCGTCCAATATGGAGCGCATCTTGGTGTTGATGACATCGCGGGAGGTCAGCGTCTGGTCGAGTTCCAGATCGCCGACGATATTGCGCAGCGTGGTAGCCGTGAGGTTCTCGATGGCCGTCATGGGGTGCTCGACGCCGTAGGTGTACAGCTTGGGATCCGTGATCTCGAAGTAGATGACCGTATCGATCTGCATCGTTACGTTGTCCTTCGTAATCACGGGCTGGGGCGGGAAGTCCACCACCTGTTCCTTGAGCGAGACGATGCGGGCTACGCGCTCAAACATCGGGATCTTGAAGTGCAGGCCGGTTTCCCACACGGTCTTAAAGGTACCCAATCGCTCCACGACAAAGGCTTTGGCCTGCTGTACCACGCGGACGTTGAAGCCCAGTACAATCAACGCCAATACGCCGACAACGACCAGCACGACAATGGCGGGGATATCGGGGCCGGGGCCGGCGGTCGCCACAGGCAGGAAGGGTATGAATGCGTTCACGTAAATCTCCTCCTTTATATTATGGATTATAGGTCGGGTGTCAATGGTTGGTTTTCGCCCGCCGGGTTCGCGCCCGCGCCTGGGACTGCGCCCGCGCCCGCGCCCGGGCCTGGATCTAGATTAAGATCCGTATCCGTATCCGTATCCGGAACCGTTTCGGCGATAACCGGCGTCACAATGAGCTTGACGCCCTCGATGAACAGCACGCGAACACTGGCGTCACACAAGATGGTCTCGCCGGTGTAGGCGCGCGCAGTCCAAACCTTGCCGCCCACCTTGACCGCCCCCGCGTTATGCAAATTATCGATGTCCTCGATAACCACGCCGATCTGGGAGATGACCCGATCGGCGTTCGTGGCTTCTTTTTTCAGAGATAAACCGCGGCGGGCCAAAGGGCGCAGGAGCAAAAGGCTCAAAGACGAAACCACCAAAAAAACAATGACCTGCACGATCCAAGCTTCCGGCTGGATACAGGAAAGTATCAGCGCGGCTAAGGAACCCAGCGCGAACCAAACGGTCACCAGATCCATGGTCGCGCCCTCGATCAGGACGCTTATCACAAGCAAACCCAGCCAAACATAGGGCATATAGGGCATATCGGATTGTCCCCCCTCTTGTCAGATGTTGGATCCATAAGCTTACTATATCATATAATCATGTAAAAAAAAAGTGCTCACCAAAAAAAGTGCCCAGAAAGTGTCCACCGAAAGCGACCACCAGCGACCACTAAAAAAGGGAACCCACATCCCCGGTGTCTTCCGGGCGGATCAGGGCGCCGGCTGCCGGCAGGGTCCGGACGCGGAAACGGGCTGGCTTTACCAAGGGATACTCCGCGGCCCAAACGGCTGACCGGAGTACCCAACGCCCCTTCAAGGCCATGACGCTGACGCCCTGCGTGGCGCGGGTCGTTTTGGGCATGAGCGACGCCGTGTGAAATAGCAATCCCCGGCCCTCGCTGGAGCGCAGCAATACTTCGGCGTCATGCGCGGCCAACAGGGCGCAGGCCAACGGGCTCTTGTCCGAATAGGCGCCCGTCAGCCGCTTTCGTCCTCTCGTCGTGGTGTAGGCGGACAATTCCACCCGGGCCGCCTTGCCGTTTTCGAAGAAGAACAGCAGACTGCCTTTATAGTCGCCAGGTAGGCAGGAGAATACCGGAGACTCCCCGTCGTCCATGCCCAACACGCCCGGTAGGAACGCGCCCAGGGAGGACGCCTTGCTGTCCTCGAACTCGTGTAGCCTGGTCTTGTAACACTGTTGTTTGTTGGTAAAGACCAGCAATTCATCGCGGTTTTTGCCCTCGAACTGCTGGAAAGCCTCGTCGTTCTCCTTGTACTTATGCTCCCCCGACATACGCAGGGATTGCGGCGTGACCTTTTTGAGGTACCCCCCCCGGGAGATAAACACCACGACGGGGTAGTCCTCGATATGCTCTTCCGGGACATAGGCGCCCACGTCGCTCTCATGCACCAGGACCGTTTTGCGCGGCGCGCCGTATTTCTTCTCGACGCGCCTGAGCTCGTCGGCGATAATATCCCGCAGGCGCGCCTTGGAGGCCAGCACATGCTCTATGGACGCGATCTCCCTCTCGAGGGAGGCGGTTTCCTCGACGCGCCTTACGATGTACTCTTTGTTGATATTGCGCAGTTTGATCTCGGCGATGAATTCCGCCTGGGCGTTGTCGATCATAAAACCGATCATCAAATTGGGTACTACCTCGATCTCCTCTTCGGTGCCCCGGATGATGGCAATGGCGCGGTCGATATCCAGCAGGATTTTTTTCAGGCCCAGCAACAGATGCAATTTGGCCCGGCGCCGGCCCAAGTCGAAGAGCAACCGCCGCCGGACGCATTCCAGCCGCCAAGCCGTCCACTCCTCCAGGATCTCCCCAATGCCCATGACGCGGGGAATCCCGCCGATGAGGATATTGAAATTACAGGAGAAACTGTCCATGAGCGGCGTGAGCGACATCAACTTCAGCATCAGTTTATCCGGGTCTACCCCGCGTTTGCAGTCGATGGTCAGTTTGAGCCCCGAAAGGTCGGTCTCGTCCCGCGCGTCGGTCACCTCGCGCAGTTTGCCGCCGCGCATGAGGCCGGCGATTTTATCCATCACAGCCTCCACGGTCGTCGTATAGGGGAGCTCATAGACCTCGATGAGGTTCTCTTTCGGGATATACCGCCATTTGGAGCGCACGCGGAAGGAACCCCGCCCCGTGCGGTAGATTTCCCGCATCGCGTCCGGATCCAAAATAAGTTCGCCGCCCGACGGGAAATCCGGGCCGGGCAGGGTGTCCATCAGATCGCAGTCCGCGTCCCTCAGGTACGCCACCGCGGTTTTGCAGACCTCGGACAGGTTGAACCCGCAGATCTGCGAGGCCATGCCCACCGCGATGCCAATATTGACCGACGTCAACACATGGGGGAAGGCGGCGGGCAACAGCAGCGGCTCGTCCATCGTGCCGTCGTAATTGGGCGCAAAATCCACCGTGTCGCGATCGATGTCGGAAAACAGCTCGGCGCAAATGGGCGCCAGCTTGGCCTCGGTGTAGCGGGAGGCGGCGCAAGCCATATCCCGCGAGTAGTTCTTGCCAAAATTCCCCTTGGAATCGATGAGCGGGTGAAGCAACGCCTCGTGGCCGCGCGTCAGGCGCGCCAGCGTGTCGTAGATGGCCTGTTCGCCGTGGGGGTTGAGGCGCATGGATTGGCCCACGATGTTGGCCGATTTGGTGCGCGGCCCCGTGAGCAGCCCCATCTTATACATCGTGTACAGCAGCTTGCGGTGGGACGGCTTGAAGCCGTCGATCTCCGGGATGGCCCGCGACACGATGACGCTCATCGCGTAGGGCATGTAGTTTTTTTCCAGCGTATCCGGGATCTTCTCGTGCGCGATCTCGGCGCGCAGCCCATAGACGTTGGGGTTTTGCTTGGGTTTTGCGCTTGATTTTGCTTTTGCTTTGCTTTTGTTTTGGCTTTTGGGTGATTCCTTGTTGGGTGTCCCTTTGCTCGGCATATTGTGTCCCCCTGTCGTCGAAAAAACCCCTGCGCCCACAGTGGCGCAAGGGTTTTCATGGGTTGTGGTGGGCTATAAGGGACAAACTCTCATACAAGAGACCGCCCCTGTATTTGCCTTATGCATTATAGCACGGTACCCCCGTAATTGTCAAATAAAATTCGAATCAACTGTTTCTACTGTTTCTACTGTTTCTACCCCTCAAAATACATGAAACAATACTATGATCTGCGGCAAACTCCGGTTCGGGGTTGCCATTTTTTTTCATCTCGCCACGGGCGATGGTGATACCCCTACCGAACCTTTGTACAATCCCATAGGTCTTCATTGTAGCGGCAAGGTTAGGGTTTCGGTAATCTACTACTCCGGGCTTTCCTAACTTGTCAAGCGTTACGTTACCGTACAATCCGCCGGGACTGATGATCTCGATACGGTCATCGTACCAATAGAGATGGACGGGAGCGTTGGTGTGCTCATAAGACCTGTGCATTACGGCATTATATACGATTTGTTGAATAGCCGATATGGGGTATGTTTCCGTTATCTTGTGGGTAGGACCGGAAGTGATGTCGAAGGCTCTCCGGTTATGGGCGGAGAGTACATGATCCACGCGGGTCATCATGTTCACAAGAGACCCACAAATCATCGCTTCGTCAATGACTTCATCCGCAAGCTGTGTTCCGTCTAGTCGTAAGAACTGGATGTAAGCACCCGGTAAATACTCCTGTGGGTTCTTACCTATGGCAAGCAGCCCGTGAACTGTCGGCGTGGTGTCATCGGGCGAAACGATCATCCTGCATGATGCCAAGCGTTCCTCATATGTTCGGTTATTTTCCTCCAGGATTTCGGGCGCGAAGGCCGCAGGTAAATACTCATCTTCAAACAAAGCCCGGGACAGATCAACGATAGTAGCGCTCGGAACGGGATAAAGGTCAAACGGCAGATTCTTGTGCCTGCGTCTTTCGTTCAGTATCCGCTCATCCTGTTCATTGGCAATGGCCCGGCGCGGCCCGGTGCGGATCCAGATGCGTCCGTTGTATTTCACGGGCGGCATATCCGAGGGCATGACAGTGACGACCGCCATCTCCGCGCCTTTTAGAACCCGTTTTTCCACAAACATGACGGGTAGCGGCAGTATTCTGCCGTCCGTTTTCATGTCCGCCAAGTTCCTCAAGAGTACATCTGTGATTGGCTCGTTGGATGGAGTTCCGTCATCGTTGACGCCGACAAACAGGATGCCCGGTTTGTTGTAACCGGGTAGGTCATTGGCAAAAGCACAAATGGCCTGCCTAGCCGTATCAGGTGTTTCACCCTTCATGGATCGTTTCCGTTCCGACGTATCCGATTCAATGTCATCCAGCATCGCTGTCAACTGACAGTTGGACAATCGTTCCATAGCAATCACCATCCTTGTGAGAGAGGTGTAATAACACCGTCAGTATACCATACCTTCATAAGGATTTTCATTAGATGTTGGCCGGAAGGCGGGGGAAAGCCCCCTCCTTGGAGAAAAAAGAAACGCTCAAAACCGTTGCCGTTCTAAGCGTTTCCTGTTTGGTGGGGGAGGACGGATTCGAACCATCGAAGTCGTTGACAACAGATTTACAGTCTGCCCCCTTTGGCCACTTGGGTACTCCCCCACGCCCGTGAGCGCGTCATAAGCCAGTAGTAGTACAAGGCTTTCCCTTTGGAGCTGGTGACCGGAATCGAACCAGCAACCTGCTGATTACAAATCAGCTGCTCTGCCGTTGAGCCACACCAGCACAAAACGCCAGCCCATACATCATAACAAGCGACGGGGCGATTGTCAAGTGAAAATTTTACTTGCCAGTGGCTTTCCTTAAAATGTAATCTTCATTTCACGCGCTCCTAGATCTTCATGTCACGCGCCCCTAACCGCCCTTAACCGATATCAAAATTTTGATCCTCTTTTATGTTTCGCGTAATATGCTTGAACGCTTCCTCCACATCATCCGTAATAATGAATAAATTCCTGTCGCTCTCGGAGATCATCCCATGTGCAAGCAACATATCTATGTTTAACACTTTATTGTAGAAGTCTTTGCCAAAAATAACGAATGGAACGGTTTGTTGCATTTTGTGTGTTTGTGCAAGTGTCAAAATTTCAAAAAGCTCGTCAAACGTGCCGAACCCGCCGGGGAATATGACAAAGGCTTTTGCCAAAACCGCAAAATAGAATTTCCTTATGAAGAAGTAATGGAACGTGAAAACCAAATCTTCGGGGATATAAGGATTTGCGACCTGTTCAAAGGGAAGCAGAATATTAAACCCGACCGTAGGCTCTCCGGCTTCGGACGCGCCCTTGTTGGTGGCTTCCATAATGCCGCCGCCCCCGCCGGAGCAGATATAAAACTTTTCTTCGGGCGGTTTGTTTTTGAATGCTTCCTTTGACCATAAGGCCAGTTTATTTGCCAGTTTGCAAGCCGCGTCATAATACCTTTTGTTGTGTTCGTTCGGGTCGTCGGGCTTTATTCTTGCTGATCCGAACATAACGATTGTATTTTTGATATTTGCTTTATCAAGTTTGTCTTTCGTTTTAACAAACTCCTCAAACATACGAAACCCGCGTTCGCTCGTAACAAATTCGTTGTCAAACAGGTTTTCACTTTGTTTCATTTTCGTTTCTCCTTCAAATATATCGCCACTATCAAACTGTTAGCGCCACGCAAGAATGGCCGGCAGACGACAGGGTTGCTTGACCGCGAATAGCCGTGTATAATGTCACTAACGCGGGCTTCGCCCGCAACCCAGTAATTTCACATGGGGCATCGCCCCATACCCCGTCGGGCTAGTGCGTCAAACGGGCGAAGCGACTTCGCCCTCTGCACTACGAAATCTTGACATTTCACCATATAAAACTTTGAGATCAGATTGGGAGGCATCAACTCATATCAGTTTTGACGTCGCCTGATTCTGTGTGAAGAATAACAGAATCAGAATAAAACTCAAATGCTGTCACAAGATCAGTATCAACTGATTTAAGAACTTCGCCATTCATATCGAATGTGACAAATCCAACTTCTGTTATGACAATAAGTTTTGAATCAACATGCTTTGCGAAAAAGAATGTCCCATACAATTCCTTCTCAAACAACAATTTATTTGTGCAGAAGTTAAAAAGCGCAATGTTTCTATTATATCCAATTGCGATTTTATCTTTATCAATTGATAGTAGCGATGGCATTTCGCCTGTTTCAGAAAATAACACTATGCAAAACACATCTTCTGTAATGTGATGACATATTCTAATTGCATAATAGCATTCCTGATAACAAGATGATTCACCTAACCTTAGACTACCTTTTAAGGATGATTGAGCAACTTTGTCCGCTTCCATCTTTGAAGGAAGCTTCCATGTTGTCAAACGATAATCGCCTAATAACAAAAACACTCTATTTGCCTCCAAACAGATTCATTGTTATTGGTTTTGTTCCTTCCTAAACTATACCAAATATCTTAGCAAAAGTCAACAAAAATGGCGTCCCTTAGTATAACCCTCCGCGCCGGTGACCGTCAAGGAATTTTGGTTGTCAAGTGAAAATTTTACTTGCAATCTTGCGAGAGTATGATAAACTGCTGTACAGTATTATATTTAAGGAGGTTGGCATATATGAAACGCATTGTGTGCAAAAACTACGAGGAAATGAGCCGCGCCGGCGCGCTCATCATGGCCGAGCAGATCTGGAGCAAGCCGGACTGCGTATTGGGTTTTTCCACCGGATCGACGCCTGTCGGTTTGTATGGGAACCTTGCGGCCATGCATGAAGATGGGGCGCTCGACTTCTCTCGCGTCACGACGTTCAACCTGGACGAGTATTACCCCATGCCCAAAGCCAATGCGCAGAGTTATTACACGTTTATGCATGAGACCCTGTTTTCCCGCTTGAATGTAGATCCTGCCCGCGTTCACTTGCCCGACGGAGGCGCCGCCGACGCCGGCGCGGCATGCGACGATTACGAGAGGGCGCTGGCGGCGGCAGGCGGCGTCGACCTGCAACTGCTGGGGATTGGCCATAATGGGCACATCGCCTTCAACGAGCCGGCCGACGAAATGCCGGTGCGCACAGCTCTCGTGTCCCTGACCGAGGAAACCATCGAGGCCAACGCCCGCTTCTTTAGCAACAGCGACGAGGTGCCGCGCCATGCGCTTTCCATGGGCATGGGTTCCATTTTATCCGCGCGCCGGCTGCTGATGATCATTTCGGGCAAAGACAAGGCGCCCGCGGTATCGCGGCTGTTTTCCGGCATCATCACGACACAGTTCCCCGCTTCCCTGATTGCGTTGCACCCCGATGTGCTGGTCTTGCTGGATGAGGGCGCCGCCGAGGGGCTGTGACGCGGCGTTTTTCACATTCGCGATCGCACTCGCGATGGCATTCGCGGCGTTGATTCGTAATTGGTTCGTATTCATTTGATCTATAGCCCCATATGTGGTATGATGGAAGAAGACTAATATAAAAAGTAAAAAGGAGATGATGAAATGGCTTATTCCATGGGACCCCTTTCCCGGAATTTCGTCGAGAGGGCGTGCGAGACTCACGCGCAGTACAACTATATCGATCCGTCGCATTATGGGAGCTACTCTGTCAAGCGGGGGCTTCGCAACGCGGACAACACGGGCGTGCTAGCCGGCTTCACCCGCATAGGTAGCGTGCAGGGCGCCGTCGTGCAGGATGGTGTCCGCCTGCCCGTGGAGGGCCGGTTGTTCTACCGCGGCATCGATGTGGTCGATCTCATCGGCGGCTTTAGCGCAGAGGATCGCTTTGGCTTTGAGGAGACCTGCTATTTGTTGCTGTTTGGCTATCTGCCCACGGCCTCCCAGCTGGAGGAGTTCAAGCAGGTGATCGAGGAGATGCGCGCGCTGCCCGACAATTTCTTTGAGGACATGATCCTAAAGGCGCCCAGCCCCGACGTGATGAACAAGCTGGCGCGCGGCATCCTGGCCCTATACTCCTACGACGAAACGCCCGACGCCATCGACCTGGGTAGCCTACTGCGGCAGTCCATCGGCCTCATCGCGCGGGTACCGGTGATTGTCGCCCACGCCTACTCTGTCAAACGGCATTACTACGACCACGAGAGTTTGGTATTGCACTACCCCGAAGCGGGCCTGTCCACCTCGGAGAATTTCCTCCGTTCCGTGCGCCCCAACAGGCAATACACCAAAGAAGAGGCGCAGCTGTTGGATATTTGCCTGGTGTTGCACGCCGAACACGGCGGCGGCAACAACTCGGCCTTTTCCTGCCGCGTCCTGACATCCTCGGGTACCGACACGTACGCCGCGCTGTCGGCGGCGGTGGGCAGTTTGAAGGGGCCCAAGCACGGCGGCGCCAACAACAAGGTCATGGCCATGTTCGGCGAGATTCGCGAACATGTGAAGGACTGGAAGGACGACGACGAGGTGTCGGCGTATCTGGCAAAGATCATCCGCAAGGAAGCCGGCGACGGCAGCGGGCTGATTTACGGCATGGGCCACGCGGTCTATACGTTGTCGGACCCCCGGGCCGTGCTGCTCAAAAAATATGCCAAGCAGTTGGCCCCCAAGCATGGTATGCTGGACGAGTTCCTGTTGATGGAATCTATCGAACGTTTGACGCCCAAAGTTTTTGCCGAAGTGAAGGGGAGCGTCAAAAGGATCTCCGCGAATGTGGATATGTATGTCGGCTTGGTCTATCAAATGCTGGACATCCCCAAGGACCTGTGTACGCCTATCTTTGCCATCGCCCGCACGTCGGGCTGGTGCGCCCACCGCATCGAGGAGGCGTTGACAGGCGGGCGCATTATCCGCCCGGCCTACCGCTCGGTGGCCGAAGAGCAACCCTTTGTACCGCTAAACGAGAGAGGATAGCCTATTATCATGCCCCCCCTTATCGAATGCGTCCCCAACATCAGCGAAGGCCGCGACCGGCGTGTCATCGATGACATTGTAGGCGCCGCGCAAAGAGCAGAGGGTTGCCGCGTGTTGCATGTCAGCCCGGATGAAGATCACAACCGCACGGTCATTACGATGGTGGGAAGCCCGGCGTCTGTCGGGGAGGCGGCGGTCGCGCTGGCGGCGCGGGCCGCCTCGCGCATCGATCTGACGCGGCACAGCGGCGAGCATCCCCGGATGGGCGCCGTGGACGTCGTCCCCTTTGTCCCGCTGCGGGAGGCCTCCTATGCCGAATGCGCGGCGCTCAGCCGCCGCGTGGGCGCCCGGATCTGGCGGGAGGCGCGTGTGCCGGTATTCCTGTACGCGCTGTCGGCCACCGGCGACCATCGAAAGAACTTGGCGGACATCCGGCGGGGCGGTTTCGAGGGGATGTTTGACAAAATTAAACAACCGCAGTGGCGCCCGGATTTCGGCGGCGCCATCCATCCCACAGCTGGCGCAGTGGCCTGCGGCGCGCGCAGGCCACTGGTAGCCTTCAACGTCAATCTGGATACTGACGATATCTCGGCCGCGCGGGAGATCGCGAAAGCCCTCCGTCAGTCTGACGGAGGGTTGCCGGGCGTCTTGGCGCTGGGGATGCTCATGCGCAGCCGCAACCGGCCAATGGCGCAAGTCTCGATGAATCTATGCGATACGGAAAAGACCCCGCTGTGGCGCGCCTTCGAGGCGGTCCGGGGCGAGGCGTTGGCGCGCGGGATATGCGTGGCCGGCAGCGAGATTGTCGGGATGATCTCCCGGCGCGCGCTGGATAGCTGCGCCGGGCATGATCTGCGCCTCACGGGGTTCGACGCGCGCGCGCAGGTGCTGGAGGATCACATCATCGATCTCTCATAGATCGCTCAGGTTGTACGGCGTCGATTGATAGACACAATAGTTGAGCCAGTTGGAATAAAGAAGGTAGGCATGGGATCGCCAAGTCTTTCGCGGCTTCCTGGCCGGATCGCCCCCGGGGAAATAGTTTTCCGGCGCCCGGGTGCCCAGGCCACGGTCCAGATCGCGAAAGTATTCCTGTGCCAGCGTACCGGCGTCATATTCCGAGTGGCCGGTTACGAATACCTGCCGCCCGTCGCGGCTAGCCGCCAGGTAGACGCCGGCCCGGGGCGAGGACGCGAGGATCTGTAGCCCGGGGACCTTGAGGATGTCGGCGGCGCGCACCTCCGTGTGGCGCGAGTGGGGGGCGCGGAACGAATCGTCGAACCCGCGCATGAGCGGCAGCTCCCGGATGAGGATCTCATGCTCGAAAACGCCGAAGAGTTTTTCGCGCAATTCGTATTTGGGGATCCCGTAGTGGTGATACAGCCCCGCCTGGGCGCCCCAGCAGATGTGGAAGGTGGAAAAGACATTCGTTTTTGACCAGTCCATAATGGCGCACAGCTCAGGCCAGTACTCCACCTGCGTAAACGGCAACATCTCAACCGGCGCCCCGGTGATGATCAGCCCGTCATAGCGAAGGTCTTTGATCTTGTCGAAGGTGGTATAGAAAGCGAACAAATGCTCACGGGACGTGTTCTTCGAGAGGTAGGAGGAAGTCTGCATCAGCTCCACCTCGATCTGCAAGGGCGTGTTGGACAGGCACCGTAAGATCTGCGTCTCGGTGGCCACCTTGGTGGGCATGAGATTGAGTATGACGAGTTTGAGCGGGCGTATGTCCTGGCGCGAGGCGCGATGTTCGGTCATGACGAAGATCCCCTCGCTCTCCAAGACCGCCCGCGCCGGCAGCGAATCTGATATCCTGATCGGCATAAAGCCCCCTCCTCGCATGATGTATAGTGCATAAGAGCATAAGAGCATAAGAGAAATTATACCAGAAGTGAAACAGCAAAGCAACAGCAAAACAACAAGAAAACAACAAGAAAGCAACGAGAAAGCAACGGGAAAGCAACGGGAAAGCAACGGGAAAGCGGCAGGCGAATCCCGCGATATAAATTATCGGCCATATTATATTGAATTTCTCCGCGAAATACAATATAATAGTATAAACAGGGATTTATTTATAGGTAAGGAGGCCCCGCGCGATGGAAAAGATACTGTTGGTCACCGACGCGGCCAATGACTTGACGCCCGAACTCGTCGCCGGCCGGCCCATAGCCATTGTGCCCGCCACCGTCATTTTCGACGGAAAGGAATACAAGGAGTTTTTCGATCTCAAAGCCGAGGAGTTTTGGGACGTATTGGAACGGCTGAATGAGATCCCCGTTACGCAACAGGCGTCGCCCACGGAATTTGTGGAATGCTACCGGAAGGCCATCGAGCAGGGCTACACCCATATCATCGTGAGCCCGGTTTCCGCGACAGCCAGCGGCGTGCTGACCGTGGCGACCCTTGCCCGCGACCTCCTGGCCGAGGAGCTCGGCGGGAAGCTTCCCCTCACCTTTGCGTTCATCGATTCCCGCGGCTATTCGATGATCTATGGGCGCGTCATCCTGGAGACGGCCGCGCTGATCGAAGCCGGCGCGTCCTTCGACGAGGCCGTCAGCGCCTTTCGCGATCGTGTCTCGCGTTCCGAGGCGTTGTTTATGGTCTATTCGCTCCGGCATATCCGCAAGAGCGGCCGCATCGGCGGCATGAGCGCCTTCGTGGGCGAAGCCATGGGGCTGCGGCCCATCCTGCGTTGCCTGGATGGATCGATCAATCCCATCGAAAAGGTCCGCGGGTCGAACAAACTCATCCCGCGCATGCTCACGCTGGTGGAGGGGTTCTGCGTGGATCCTGGCAGCCAGGAGTTCTACATTGTCTATACCAAGACGCCCGCCGAAGAGATAGACAGGGCGGAGGCCGAAATCCGCCGGGTATTCGCCCCGAAGGATGTACACCGCGTGCCCATTTGCCCGACGGTGTCGGTCAATACAGGCCCCCATTGCATGGGCGTAGTATATTATGGGGCAAAAAGGGGCTAATCTTTGGCAAGTAAAATAAGAATTTCATAATTCATGGGTTTTTTCTTGATTTTCTTCCGATATATATGTATAATGTCATTTGACAATGATTTGACAAAGAATGCGGACCCCAACCCGCTAGGAGGTATTGCGGTGCATTACAACAAAAAAACCATCGAAGACATGGAAATGACCGGGAAAAGAGTCCTTGTACGTTGCGATTTCAACGTCCCGCAGGATGAGACCGGCGCCATCACGGCAGACGGGCGCATTGTGAAGTCCTTGCCCACCATCCGGTATCTGATGGGCGTGGGCGCGCGCGTTATCTTATGTTCCCACCTGGGGCGCCCCAAAGGTACCGTCAACCCCAAATTCTCCTTGGGGCCGGTGGCTGTCCGGCTGTCCGAGCTATTGGGGCAACCGGTCACTATGGCGATGGATACGGTAGGGGAGGATGCCCGCGCCCAGGCGGCCGCGTTGCATGACGGCGAGGTCCTCCTGTTGGAAAACGTCCGGTTCGACGCGCGGGAAACCAAGAACGACCCGGCGTTTTCGGAGGCGCTCGCCTCCCTGGCCGAGATCTATGTGAATGACGCTTTCGGGACCGCCCACCGCGCCCACGCCTCGACGGCCGGCGTGGCAGCCTTCTTGCCCGCTGTGTGCGGCTACCTGATTGGGCGGGAAATCGACATCATGGGCAGCGCCTTGCAGGATCCAAAGCGTCCCTTTGTGGCCGTCCTGGGCGGCGTAAAGGTATCCGATAAAATCGGCGTGATCAACAACCTCTTGGAAAAGGTCGACACATTGATCATCGGCGGCGCCATGGCCTACACCTTCGATATGGCGAAGGGCGGGGCCGTCGGCGCCTCCCGGGTGGAGACGGACAAGCTTGCGTATGCCAGGGAGATGATGCAAAAAGCGGAGCAAATGGGCGTCAAGATCCTCCTCCCCATCGACAACATATGCGCCGATCGGTTTGCCGCCGACGCGATCCCCATGGTCTGCGGCGCGAAAGGCATTTCGGATAAGTTCATGGGGCTGGACATCGGCCCGCTCACCGTGAAGCTGTTCTCGCAAGCGATACAAAACGCCGGCACCGTCGTATGGAATGGGCCGATGGGCGTGTTTGAATTTGAAGCCTTTGCGGAGGGTACCCGGGCCATTGCCCGCGCCATCGCCCAAAGCGGCGCCGTCAGCATTATCGGGGGCGGCGACAGCGCGGCGGCCGTGGAGCAAATGGGGTTCGCGGACAAGATGACGCATATTTCCACCGGCGGCGGCGCCTCGCTGGAATTCTTGGAAGGGTTGGAGCTGCCGGGCATTGCCTGCCTGTTGGATAAATAGCATCAATATAGCATCGATATAGCATCGATACAGCATCAATATAGTATATAGTCATATCAAACAGTATTAATAGTAATAAAAGTGTCAGGCGACAGACACTTTCAGGAGAACCATTGGAAGGAACCAAGCACGTCCGTCGGGCAGCAGCCTGACACACAGAAAGGAAGGTTTTCTATGAACAGAAGGTACCGTAAGACCATCATCGCAGGCAACTGGAAAATGAACATGACTGCGACCGAAGCCCGCGGGCTGTTTGATGAACTGAAACCGATGATCAGCAAAGCGAAATGGTGCGAAGTCGTATTGTGCGTGCCCTTTGTAGACATTCCCCTCATGCGGCGGCTGCTCAAGGACTCCCGCGTTACGGTGGGCGCGCAGAATATGCACCACGAACCTTCCGGCGCCTATACCGGGGAGGTATCGGCCGCCATGCTCAAAGACTTGGGCGTCAAGTACGTCATCTTAGGCCATTCCGAACGCCGCGCCTACTGCGGGGAGACGGATTCGCTGGTCAATAAGAAGGTGTTGCTTGCACTGCAGACCGGCTTGCGGCCAATCGTTTGCGTTGGGGAGTCCCTGGAACAGCGCGAAAAAAACCTGACATTGGACTATGTCGCCCTACAGGTCAAATCCGCGCTGGCAGGCGTGCCGGTCGAGAAACTGCGCCAGATCGTCTTCGCCTATGAGCCTATCTGGGCGATTGGGACTGGCCGTACCGCCACCGCCGAGCAAGCCGCCGAGGTCAACACCGCCATCCGCACGATCATCCGCAAGATGTACGGCGCCCGCGCCGCCCGCTCGATCACGATTCAATACGGCGGTTCCATGAATGCGAAAAACGCGGAGGAGCTTCTGGCCCAGTTCGACGTGGACGGCGGGCTGATCGGCGGCGCCGCGCTCAAGGCCAGCGAGTTCGCGGCCATTATCCAAGCGGCGAATCAATAGGCACAAATCATTTTTTGGAGGATTGGCAATGAAAAAGATTATTGAGATCGTGGACATCATCGGGAGGGAAATCATCGATTCCCGGGGCAACCCCACTGTTGAGGTAGACGTATTCGTCGAGGACGAAAAAGGGACGAGCGTAGGGCGGGCAGCCGTACCTTCGGGCGCCTCCACGGGGATCTATGAGGCTTGCGAGCTGCGCGACGGCGACCGTGGCCGCTACTTGGGCAAGGGCGTGCTAAACGCCGTGGACAACATTAACAACGAGATTGCCGACGCGCTGATCGGTTTCAACGTCCTCGACCAAGTCGAGATCGACAACACCCTCATCGCCTTGGACGGCACGCCCAACAAGTCGCGCTTGGGCGCCAACGCCATCCTGGGCGTGTCATTGGCCTGCGCCAAGGCGGCTGCCGAGGCGGTGGGCGTATCGCTGTACAACTATATCGGCGGCGTCAACGCGCGCACCCTGCCGGTGCCCATGATGAACATCTTAAATGGGGGCGCCCATGCGTCCAACAACGTGGACATCCAAGAGTTCATGGTGATGCCGGTGGGCGCGACCAGCTGGAGCGAGGGCTTGCGTTGGTGCGCCGAGGTGTTCCACAACCTCAAGAAGCTTTTGGTGGCCCGCGGGCTGTCGGCCGCCGTGGGCGATGAGGGCGGCTTCGCGCCCAACTTGGAAAAAGACGAGGACGCGCTGGTGATCATCGTGGAGGCGATTGAGGCGGCCGGCTACAAACCGGGCGAGGACTTCATGATCGCCATGGATCCGGCTGTCAGCGAGTGGTTCCAGGAGGACGGCACGTACTTCCTGCCCAAGGCGAAAAAGACCATGACCCGGCAGCAAATGGTGGATATGTGGGAAGGGTTTGCCGCCAAGTATCCCATTATCTCCCTGGAGGACGGCATGGCCGAGGACGATTGGGAGGGCTGGAAGATGCTCACCGACGCGCTGGGCGGCAAGATCCAGTTGGTGGGCGACGATCTGTTCGTCACCAATGTGGAACGCCTGAAAAAGGGCATCGACATGGGCGTGACCAATTCCATCCTGATCAAGGTCAACCAGATCGGCACATTGACCGAAACGCTGGAAGCCATACAGGTGGCCAACCGCGCCGGCTACACCGCCGTGGTGTCCCATCGGTCGGGCGAGACCGAAGACGCCACCATCGCCGATATCGCGGTGGCGGTCAACGCCGGCCAGATCAAGACCGGCGCCCCTTCGCGCACGGACCGCGTGGCCAAATACAACCAATTGCTGCGTATCGAGGAGGAACTGGGGGACAGCGCCGTCTACCTCGGCCGCGACGCATGGTTCAATTTGAAAAAAGCGTAACGTAACGTAACGTAAACAGGAGTAAACCGTGAGCGAGCGTGACGCCCGGATGATGGAGAGGGCAATGGCCCTAGCCGAACAGGCGGCCGCCATGGGGGAGGTCCCGGTCGGCTGCGTGGTGGCGCAAGGGGACATCGTGGTGGGCAGCGGACACAACCGGAGGGAAATCGATCGACAGGCGACGGCCCATGCCGAAATTCTGGCCATAGGCGAAGCCTGTCGGTCGCTTCGCGGCTGGCGGCTGTGTGGGTGCGATCTGTTCGTGACGCTGGAACCATGCCCGATGTGCGCCGGCGCCATCCTGAACGCCCGTATCGATCGGGTTTTTTTTGCTGTCCGGGATCCCAAAGCGGGCGCGTTGCTCAGCCGGATCGATCTCTTCGCGTGGGGGTTTAACCATCGCCCGGAAATCGTCGGAGGCCTTATGGCGGAACGATCCTCCGCGTTGCTTACCCAGTTTTTCAGTAGCCGCCGGGCATCGCGTGGCCCGGAAAAGGACAATTTCTCAAATAATTTTACAACTTAATAGCCTATTAATATCTGCTCCTATTTTTCTTAATATAATCGTTCTATACTATAGTGGAAGGGCAATAAATAGTTAGATCGTGTGTTAAGTTACATTTTGTTTTCATCTTTTTCCCCTCCTATTATAATCAACGGAACAGGGAGTACCTGTTCCGTTGCTATATTTTCGCGCCTTCCGCGATGCGTCGTCGTGTAGGGGACGCGCCCCCGCGCGTCCCGCCGTCGTGCGCCCCCGCGGATCCCGCATCCTGCCGCCCGAAACCCCCGTAACGCACCGCGTGCACCGCATCCTGCCACACCGCATTCGTAGGGCGCGGCATCCCTGACGCGCCGAGTGGATCGCCGTCGGGGCGCCATCCGCAGAATACCGGCCTTACAGGGCGTCCAATACCTCGCCGATGACCCTGTTGGACAACAAGAACCCCTGCTCGGTCAGACGCCAGCGGTCGCCCTCGCGAATGGCGTTCCCGCGCGCCTGCTGCGCCTCCAGCCGGCGTTCGACGGCGTCGAACCCGACTTGGAAGGTACGCGCGTAATGATTGCCCGACACGCCCCTGGACGTGCGCAGCCCCAGCATCAGGTATTCCCCCGCCCGATCCCGCATGGGGAGCTCTTCCATGTAGTCCGCCAGCGTATCCCCGGTATTGACGCCGGTAATGTAGGCGTCCAGCGAACGGGGGTACGACCAGCGGCGGCCCCCAAAATCCGAGTGGGCCGCCGGCCCCAGCCCGATGTACGGCTCGAGGGTCCAGTACTTCATGTTGTGCCGGCATAGGTAGCCCGGGAGGGCGTAATTGGAAATCTCATAATGCAGATAGCCGGCGCCGCGCAAGGCCTCCGCCGTGTACAGGTACATGTCGGCCTGCGCGTCGTCGTCGGGGAAGTTGAACACGTCGCGCGCCTCGTACAGGGGCGTGCCTTTTTCCACGGTGAGGCCATAACAAGAGATATGTTCCGGCGCCAGCTCCAATCCGGCTTTCAGCGTTTTTTCCCAATGATCCGCCGTTTGGCCAGGCAACCCGAACAGCAAATCGATGCCCAGGTTGGAAAAGCCTGCCGTCCGCGCGGCGTTCACGGCGTTAATCGCCGTTTGCGCGTCATGTGCGCGGCCCAGCAACGCCAGCATGTCGTCGTCGAAAGACTGCGCGCCGATGGACAGACGGTTCACCCCGCAGCGGCGAAGTTTTTTGAGCATCGACACATCTTGTAAGCTTTCCGGGTTGCCCTCCAGCGTGATTTCCGCGTTCGACGATAGCTGGCACTGCTTCGCGACGGTTTCCAGCAACGCGCGAAGCCTCTTGGCGCCCATGAGGGACGGCGTGCCGCCGCCGATATAGACCGTGTCCACGACCTGCCGCACCAGGGAGCCGGCGGTCTCCTTGAAATGATGGCACATCGCCTTGAGGTAGACATCCCAGTTGGATTCCGTGCAGGTGTCAAGGGAATAAAAATCGCAATAGGCGCATTTTTTGCTACAAAAGGGAATGTGGATGTACAAGCCCACCGTCTGACTCATGCATAACCCTCCCGGAAAGATTTTGTAAACGCTGACCAGGCGCTGCCAGGCGTTGCCAAACGCTGCCAGGCGCAGGATCCATACACCATCATAACATTTCCAGGAGGGAAAAGCAATTCCCCCCGCCGAAAACCGGCGGGGAGAGGTTTACATAAAACCCCCTGTTACGGCAGGGGGTATTTCTTGTCCATGGGTTCCGCCGAAATCGGCACTTTCCCCATTCGCATCGAAGCGGTGCGCCTGGATGCTCCGATAAGAAAATGATAGAACCATTACCCCGCAAGCGTTATCTGTCTTTTTGCCTCGGCGGGCGGCTGGCGGCGCCTCCGGGGGCGGTCTACGGCGCGGACAAAAAGTTACAAAAACAAAACAAATAATGACAATGTTTACATAATTTTAATATTGTACGAAAAGGTATGCGAATTAAGAAAAAGCTTGACTTTTCAGGCGAAATAAGTTAAAATATTGGAGCATCAAGAAATCATAACATCTTTTGTGGAGGGTTTGCTGTGAGATACGCACTGCAACGGGGGTCCCGAAAGTTTCTGAGGACCCTGCGAAAACGGAGCGTGGCATTATCGCTGTTGGCGACCGCCGTCTTGTTAATCTTTTTCCAATTTATCAGCAGCATGAACATGTATGTCATCTTTGACGGCGATTCGCTTACGGTGCATGAGAGCTACGATTCCGACGCCGAAGCCGTGTTGGAGGAACTCGGCTTTCGCATCAAGCGCGATGATTTCGTCTTCTTGCCCAACGCCGTTCGAGGCGGTGTCGTGGAGATCCACATCGAACGATCCCAGACCGTTTCCCTCGATGTCTTCGGGGAGGTTCGGCATCTCACCACGCTGGGGACGACTGTCGGGGACGTGCTGACCCGCGCCGGCATGATACTGGGCGGGCAGGATGTGGTGGAGCCGGATCTGTCCGCCCCGGTGACAGACGGTATGACCATCTCCATCTGGCGGCGCGAGACCCGCGTGGAAATCGTCACCGAGGAGATCCCCTATGGGACCGAGAGAGTTCCCCTAGATTCCATGCTAGAGGGCAAAGAGGAAACGGCGCAGGAAGGCGCCGTGGGGGAAAAGGTCTATTACTATGAGATATCCCTGCGCAACGGCGTCGAAGTCGGATCGCGCCTCATCGACGAGTCGGTCACGAAGCAGGAGCAGGATACGATCATCCATTACGGCACGAAAAAACCGGAGCCGTCGCCGTCGCCGCCTCCGCCCTCGCCCACGCCCAAACCGTCGCCCAAGCCGCCGCCCGACCCCAAGCCGGATCCCAAACCGGATCCGAAACCAGACCCCACGCCCAAGCCCTCGTCCAAACCCAAGACCTATTACGTGCGGCCGGATGCCGGACAGGTGGGGGACGCCGGTGTGCTGGTGTCGTCGACGGGTGAGGAAATCAAATATACCAAAGTACTCAATGTCACCGCCACCGCCTATTCCTCCGAAGGGATAAAGAATAAGCTCACCGCCATAGGCAGTATCGCGCGGGTCGGCGCCATCGCCGTCGATCCCAAGGTCATCCCCCTGGGCACAAGGGTGTATATCGAGATTCCCGGCGGTAAGTGGTATTACGGTTTCGCCACATGCGAGGACGTCGGCGGCGCCATCAAAGGTTATATCATCGACTTATTCTTCAACACCCAAGCCGAATGCTACAAGTTTGGACGCCGCGACGCCATCGTATATATATTAGAATGAGATGGATGGAAGGCTTTATACTACCGCGACAGTGATCTGCGCCAGGTATTCCGTCGGATTCTTAATGCATGTTTCATCATGCAGGTATACGCAATATACAGGACCCACGCAGGTCAAGTCGTTTTCCTGGGAGAATACGGCCATGCGCGCGGGGACATCCCCAAATTCCCCGAAATAACCGCGGGCATGCGCAACCAGGTACTTCCCCGCCTTCTGGATCGTGTTCCCTGTGGGATCGATGGAGAAAAACCTATCCGGATTGCCCGGCGACTTTTGAAAGGAATTGATACTTTCGTGCCTGCCGCCGACGGGATAATTCAAGTTGATGCGCAACTCGTCGGCTTCTAGGCAGAAACGCAGCCATTGCCCGTAAAACTCCTCGTTGGGCTCAAAGAAGTTGGGCCGGCCAAGGATGATTTTCCTCTCTGGCATCTCTTGGACAGTGATATCGGAAAGGTTGACCTTCATGCCCTGCTTGATCAAATCGCGCCGGGCATGGATGACAGAGTAGGATTCGCGTAGCCTGCTCATCTCCATATCCAGAAGCTTTTCCTGCTGATCAATCAATTCCACGATGTTTTCCGGGTTGCGGACGCTCTTGATCCTTTTGATGGTTTTGAAGGGGATATTTAATTTGCTCAAAATGGTGATAAAGTTGACGGTAATAATCTGTTTTGGGGAATAATACCGATAATTATTGACAGGATCCCGCCTGTCCGGGGAAAATAGGCCTATCTTGTCCCAATTGCGCAGGGTTGAGCTGTTGACACCGGTGACCCGTGAGAATTCTTTGATCGTAAGTAGATCCTTCAAACCTTTCACATCTCCTTCACGTTGCACTTTGTCACTATGTCACTAGTATTATCGAACATTGTGACGTATGTGGCTAATCTTAATTTGCGGATTATTTGCGGATTTTGAACCACGCGCGTCGTGTTAAAGGAGGTTCCCCGGAAGAGGGTTGTTCCTCCGGGGAACACTCAGGGAAAAAAGAATGGGGATAGGGTGGTGCTGCTGTCAGAGGGGGCGCCGGAGCCTTGACGGCGTTCCTTCTCTGTACCTATAGTGTAAGCGTTACCATTGTGACAATGTCAAGTACTAATTTAAAAAAATATATTTAAAATCGGCAAAGAATAAAAGTATCGAGATAAGTTAAAAAAACAACCTATTATAGGTTGTTTTTTAGGTTTATGCGCAGGAATAGGAGGTAAACTTCTGTGCCGCCCATTCCCCGCCATGGGGAGGGAGGGCGAAAAACGCCGTAAAAAGCTTCCCATGGGATAAGGTTTGCCGATTGGCGCCGCGTCACGGATGCCGCGCCGCCGCCGCGTCGTAGGGGACGCGCCGCCGCCGCCGCCACCCGGCGACACCCCACCCCCGCCGCGTCGTAGGGGCGGCATTCTGCCGCCCGCGTATCCCCGTCACCACCGCCGCCGCCCGCCGCCGCCGCCGCCCGCCGCCGCCGCCACCCCCGCCGCGTCGTAGGGGACGCGCCCCCGCGCGTCCCGCCGCCACCGCCACCGCCATCCGGCGATTCGCCCAACAATCCACGGCGGCGCGTCACGGATGTCGCGCCCTACGGATTGAAAAATGTCATCCCGCCGCCACCGCCGTGTAGGGGACGCGCCCCCGCGCGTCCCGGCTCCCTTGTTGTAGGGGCGGCTCTGCCGCCCCTACAACAAGGGAGCCGTTGAAATTTTATTTCAACGGCTCCCTGTTCAACATGATTGACAGGCCAACGTGTGAGGTTATCTCGCGAGGCCAACATGCGAGGTCAACGCCCCGCGTCAGCCCACGTCCAGCGTCAGCGAACCGTCCCGGGCTGTGACCGTCACCGTGTCGCCCGGTTTGATGGCGCCGTCCAGCAGGCCTTCGGCCACCTTGTCCTCGATGCCCGACTGGATGGCGCGCCGCAGCGGGCGGGCGCCGTAGACCGGGTCATAACTGCTCTCGGCCAGAAGGTTAAGCGCCGCATCGTCCAGGGCGAGCGTCACGCCCAACGCGCGCACGCGCTGGGCAACCGCCGCCGCCATGCGTCCCGCCACCTGCTTGATGTCCTCCCGCGAGAGTTGGTCAAACACGATAATTTCGTCCACCCGGTTGAGGAACTCGGGTCGAAAAACCCGTTTGATCTCCGCCATGACCGACGAGCGGATCTCCTCCGGAGACATACCGCCTTTCTCTTCCGCCGCAAAGCCCATCTTCTTTTGCTCGGTGATCTTCAACGCGCCCGCGTTGGAGGTCATGACCACGATAGCGTTCTTGAAGTCGACGCGGCGGCCCTGGCTGTCGGTCAGCACCCCATCCTCTAAGATTTGCAACAAAATGTTGAAGACATCGGGGTGGGCCTTTTCGATCTCGTCGAGCAAGATCACGCTGTAGGGGCGGCGGCGCACCTTCTCGGTCAACTGCCCGCCCTCGTCATGCCCGACGTAACCGGGCGGCGATCCGATCATCTTGCTGACCGCGTGCCGTTCCATGTATTCCGACATGTCCACCCGGAGCATGGCGTTCTCGTCGCCGAACAACGCCTCGGCCAGCGCGCGGCACAGCTCGGTCTTGCCCACGCCGGTCGGCCCCAAAAAGAGGAAGGAACCGATGGGGCGTTTGGGGTCCTTCAGACCGGCGCGTCCCCGGCGGATGGCCCGGGACACCGCGCTCACCGCGTCGCCCTGGCCCACGACGCGCCGGTGCAGGGTCTCCTCCATGCGTAGCAATTGCCGGCCCTCGTCCTCGGAAAGCCGCTCCACCGGGATGCCGGTCCAGCCGGATACCACGGCCGCCACCTCATGTTCGCTTACGGTATTGCCGGCGCCGCGCCTGTTTTTCTCCCATTTTTCCCGATCGGCGGCAATGCCCGCCTCCAATTCCTTTTTCTCGTCGCGTAGGCGGGCGGCCCGCTCGAAAGCCTGCGCATTGACAGCCTCGCTTATCTCCTGCGTCAGCTTTTGCACTTTGTCTTCCGCTTCCCGGAGCGAAAGCGGCAGTGTCAGGCTCTCCAGGCGCAGGCGCGAGGAAGCCTCGTCGATGAGATCGATGGCCTTGTCGGGGAGCCGGCGGTCGGCGATGTAGCGCGCGGACATATCGACGGCCGCCCCTATGGCCTCATCGGAAATGCTCACTTTGTGATGCGCCTCGTATTTGTCGCGCAAGCCTTTGAGGATTTCCACCGTCTCCTCCTGGGAAGGCTCGCCCACCTGCACCGGCTGGAACCTGCGCTCGAAAGCCGCGTCCTTTTCAATGTATTTGCGGTACTCGTTGATCGTGGTGGCGCCCACAACCTGTATCTCCCCCCGGGAAAGCACCGGTTTCAAGATATTGGCCGCGTCTATCGCGCCTTCCGCCGCGCCGGCGCCGATAACCGTATGAATCTCGTCGATGAAAAGGATGACGTTACCGGCCTTGTGGATCTCGCTCATGGCGGTTTTCAACCGCTCCTCGAACTCACCGCGGTATTTGGAGCCGGCCACCATGCCTGACAGGTCAAGGGCCACCAGTCGTTTGTCCCGCAATGTCTCCGGCACGTCCCCGGAGGCAATTTTCAAGGCCAGGCCCTCCGCGACGGCGGTCTTGCCCACGCCCGGCTCCCCAATGAGCACCGGGTTATTCTTGGTGCGCCGCGACAAGATCTGGATGATGCGCATGATTTCCTTATCGCGGCCGATGACGGGATCCAATCGCCCCTCGCGGGCCGTGGCGGTCAGGTCGCGCCCGAACTGTTCCAGCGTGGGGGTGGGGGCGTAGCCGTGACCGTGGCCGTGAGCAAAGGGGTGGGCGTGAATCCAGCCGGCGCCAGGCGCCATCCCGGCTACCGCCGGCGGCCAGGCACCCGGCGGCCAGGCTCCCATCGACCCATTACCCGGCGACCCATTACCCGTCGCCCCATTACCCGGCGACCCGTCAGCCGGCGCCCCGGCACCCGGCGGCGGCGCGCCCTGCGCGGCGTTGAGCTCATGGTACAACCGGGGGATGTCCACGCCCATGCTGGCCAACAGCCGGCTTGCCACCGAATCGGCCTCGCGCAAAATACCGCTCAACAAGTGTTCCGTGCCTACATAGTTATGCCCCAAACGCCCCGCTTCGGCATAGGCCAGCTCGATCACGCGCTTGCCGCGGGGCGTCATCTCCCGCGCCGGGGCGTCGCTGGGATTCCCCTGCCCCACGGCGCTTATCACGAGGGGAAGGAAGTTCCCCAACGATACGCCGAAATGGCGCAGTGCCTGGGCGGCCACGCCTTCCCGCTCGCGCAACAGGCCGAGGAGCAAGTGCTCGCTACCCACTTGCCGGTGGCCCAGCTCCCCGGCGGCGGCGCGGGCCTCCTCAATGGCTTTATGCGCCCTTTTTGTCATACGGTCTTCAAACATCATAATCTCGCAACCTCCCTCAATGTAATCCTTGCAATCTTTCACGAACATAGTTCGCGCGCGCGATATCCCGCTCGGCGGCCCGAAGCGGCCGCATGGCGCCCAGCGTCAGCACACCGGGCTGTATCCCTTCCAGGAGCTCGTCGAGCAGGGAGAGCGGGAGATCCAGATCCCCCATGGACACGCCCCAACGCAGGTCGCTGAGTAGCCTCATACCCTCCTCGCCGGGCAGCCGCCGCGCATGCTTGAGGATCCCCATCGCGCGCCACACGCGGTCTTCGTATTCATAGGTTTGGCTCTTTTTGATCCGCGCACGCAGGGTACGCTCCCTGTCCACGACGCGCAACGCCACATTGCTCACGTGCCCGATAATTTCCTCTTCGTTTTGACCCAACGTAATTTGGTTCGACATTTGATACAACGCGCCATACGCCTCGCTGCCCTCGCCATACAGCCCCCGCGCGGCCAAGCCCATTTTGCCAACGGCGGCCACAATGTCGCGCATCAACCCGGCCTCGGTCAGGGCTGGCAGGTGCAGCATCACGCTGGCGCGCAAGCCGGTACCCAGATTGGTGGGGCAGGCGGTGAGGAAGCCCAGATGTTCGTCAAACGCATAGGCCACGGCGCCGCCGATGAGATCGTCTATGCGCAACGCTTCCCGCAGGCAGTTTTCCAGGCACAGCCCGGATCCGAAGCTCTGGATGCGGAGATGATCCTCCTCGCATAGCATGATGCTCAGGCGTTCGTCGACGGACAGCACCACGCCCCGCGTCCGCTGGCTGTTGGCCAGCTCAGGCGAGATCAGGTGCCGCTCGACCAGCGCGCGCGCCTCCAAATGGTTGCCCTGATCCAGCCGCATCAGCGTAAACCCGTCGCCTGCCGCCCGCAACAGGGGCGCCGACAAGCTGATGATGGCTTCTTCGGCCATCTCGCGGCTCATCCGGTTCGGGAAAAAGAGATTCTCGACATTGCGGGCCAGGCGCACCCGGGTGCTCAGCGCGATGTCGTGATGATATTGCGCCTCGGTACTCATGGCTTCGCCCCCCCTTCCTGCAACTTCGCGATTTCGTCTCGCAATACGGCGGCCCTTTCAAAAGCCTGCGACTTGATGCATTCCTGCAACTCGTGCCGGAGTTCCTCCAGGCGGCGTTGGCGCGCCAACTCGGGAGCCGCGCCGGCGGGTGCGCGGCCGGTGTGGCTCGCGTCGCCATGGATGCGCCGCACGTACGGCGCCAGTGCCGGCGCAAAGTGGCGGTAGCAAGCGACGCAACCTGTCCGCCCGTACTTGGACAGCTCTTCCAAGCGTAGCCCGCAGGCCGGGCATACCCCGCCGGGGCGGTGCGTCCGCAACCCCAGCATCTCGGACATCATGGCGGGCAGGTCGAAATCGAAGGGGGCCTTTGCGAATTCGGCGTCGAACCCAGAGGCGCCGCCAATGTTGCCGGCGGCTCCGGCGCCGCTAGAGCTACCCGCGCTACCCGCGCCACCGGCGCAGGCGGCGCATAGATAGGCGGAATGCGTCTCGCCGCTGGCAGAGGTGGATTGATAAAGGCGGTTGGCCTCGTTCAGGCCGCAAATTTGGCATAGCATGGTATCGCTCCTCCTATCTTGACAGTTTAGCCGCCACGTGATACCATTTGTAGAGGGGCGGCGCATGCAGTCAAATGAATATCGAATCATGGACAAGGCAACTCCATAGGGATACGTATGAAAAATGAATGAGGGAACTAAGGGCAAGGATACAATATGGCAAACGGACTCGTTGTTTGCCGAGGTCGAGGTGGCGAGGCCTGTCGGCGGCGCGTCCGGCTTTGGCGCACCCGGTGGCGCGACCAGCCTTGGCGTACCCGGCGGTGTGCCCGGTGGCGCGTCCGGCTTCGGCGTACCCGGCGGCGCACCCGGTGGCGCGTCCGGCTTTGGCGTACCCGGCGGTGTACCCGGTGGCGCGTCCGGCTTTGGCGCATCCGGTGGTGTACCCGGTGGCGCGTCCGGCTTTGGCGCACCCGGCGGCCTGTCGCGGCGGACCGGTTCCGGCGCGACGTTTACCCAGCCTATCCCCCGTAGGGAACACGATCCTGCCCGGGAGAAGTTTCAGGCGATGCGACTCTTGACGGTCCAGAACACCTTCGCCCATTATGGCGCCGGCCTTTTCCGCCGGCAGGCCGTGTTCATGGAGGATTTCGAGGACAATTATCGGGAGGACGCCCGCTTTTTCACGTATTACCCATGTTACCAGCAAATGGGGTACGAACAGTTGCGCACCTATTTCACGTGGCGCGCCGGCGTGCGGCGCGGCGACATCCGGCCGGTCTCCCAGTCCTATGCGTTCCTGCATGTCTACGAGCTTCTGCACGGCATTGGCGTGGCCGGCTCCGTCGAGGGCATAGAAAACCTATTGCACCTATGGAACGCCTGCCGGAAGTTCTGTCCCGCCTTGGACAACTACATGCCCACATGGATCCGCGATTACCATATCTACTATGGCCTACAGCAGGATTTTTGGGGGTTTATCCGGGGAAACGGCCTACAAAAGTACTATGGCAAACGGTTTCTCTTCGATACGGACAACCCGGATCCCCTCGCCCTCTGGAACAGCGAATCGAGCTATGTCGTCACGAAATCCTCATTTTGCAGGGAGGGAAACACCGCCTTGCTCGGCGACTGTTTCCGCGTCGTGCTCGATAGGCTGTGCGACTTGCTCGACAGATGCCATAGCAGCGGCGACGATCTCATCTATGCCTATCCCGGCGAGACCGCCGACTGGCGGCCTTTTCGGCAGGCGTTGTTTCACGATTGGTTGCGGCAACCAGACCGGCACGTGGATATGCCCGGCCAGGAGCATTATGAATGCCGCGGCAACCGATGGTCGGCGAAATGCCCCCTGGTATACGCCGATGCGGATAAATTTATCGGTTATGTACTCAAAAAGACCGAATCCTGCCTACGGCAGTCTGTGAATTACAAGTACAAAATCACGGCCGACGCCAGCGTCGCGCAGGTCTTCTTCCAGGATCGCAAAAGGACGGGGATCACGCCGGCCATGTGGGCCGACGCCATCGAGCGGGCAGTCGGGGATTTCCACAGGGACAAGAACCGCACCGTCGTCGCCGTCGATCGCGACGTTTTGAACCGCATCCGCATAGAGGCGCATGGCACGCGGGACTTGCTGACCGTGCCGGAGGAGGCCATCCCGCCGCCCGTGGCCGCCATGCCGCCCGTTGCCACCCCGCCGTCCGCCGCCGCCCCCCCGGAACCCGCCGACGCCTGGCGTTCCCTGCGGGACGCGCTGAGCCACACGGAGCGCGCGGCGTTGTCGATCCTCCTGCGCGACGGGCGGGAGATAGGGGGCTTTGCCG